>CASFDQ010000001.1 GCA_949293385.1 uncultured bacterium
GGGTCCATATCCATCGTTTCTGCGCCGTAGCACCAGCAGGGGGTCACGGTAACGGTAATGTCGACGCCCTCCTTACGGAACTTGTCTGCGCAGGCGGCGGCTTCAGCGACGCGGCCGATGGTAGTATCTGCGATAACTACCTTTACGGGCTCGCCGTTTGAATATTTAAGGTTGTCGGTAAAGAGCTTTGCGGCGCGCTTGGCCATATTCATGGTCTGATCCTCTAAAGATTCGCGAACGCCCAGAACGCCTCTTCTTCCGTCTATCGTAGGACGGATGCCGATTACGGGATAATCGCCGATAAGTCTGTTTTCTGCCATATTTTTATACCTCCAAAGAGTTATTATTTTATTTAATTATATTTCCTTTTCGGTAAAATTGCTTGCAAAATTTACATAAATACTTTAACAATATTCACTTTTCGTTATATACAGTTATTTTTTTCGCAAAGACTTGAAGAAGACGGTTAAAATGTGGTATACTTTTATTACGTTACCAAAGGAGGTGACCCCCTATAAAAAAGCGGATAATAACTACCCTTACCGAGGGCTGTCGTCGGCTCAGGGAAAGCGAAAAGCGCTTCGAGGACATATATAATATCGTTTTTTCCTACAGCGGGGTCTTTTCCCGAACCTACAAGGACAAAAAGGCCTCTGAGCTTACCTATACCGAGGCCAAAAAGCAAATAGAAGCTCTTTCGGGGGCTATCTACGGCAGGGTCGGCAGCGGTAACTTTATCGGTCTATACGGGGCAAACTCGGAAAAATGGTTGCTCCTTTTTTGGGCAATTCTGCGAAGCGGCAACAAGCCCTATCTCATAAACCTGCGTCAGCCCGAGGCTCAGATAATATCCTGCCTTTCGACCCTTAAGATCGGTCGGGTCATCTTTACCGAGGAGGAAAAGGAACTCGGATGCGACGGTCTCAGCTACGACGAGCTTACCGATAAAAGCGAGCCTCTTCCCGAGTCGGTCCCCTTCGAAAACGAACTCACCATAACTACAAGCGGAACCTCTCTGCAGGAAAAGATATGTATTTTTTCGGGACGAGAGATCTCGGCGCAGATCCTTAACAGTCTCGAAGCGGTCGGACGCAACCGCCGAATCATAAAGGGCTGCAAGGGCGAGATACGTATGCTGATGCTCCTCCCCCTCTATCATATTTTCGGCCTCGTCGCCTCCTACCTCTGGTTCCTTTTTACGGGAGCAGTCTTCTGCTTTTCGGGCGAAAACGGCAGATCGGCCCTTTTCGAAACTGCTAAGGCTCTTAAGGTCACACATATTTTTTCGGTCCCTCTGCTTTGGCATACCCTTGAAAAAAACATAACGGAGGAGCTGTCGGATCGGTCGGTCTTTGTAAGAGGATATTTTAAGGCTTGTTTTAACCTATCCCTGTTTTTTCAAAATATATTCCCCGATTTCGGCATTTTGTTCCCGAAGATCTTCCTTTATCCTATCAGGAAGGTAAGCCTTGGAAGCGGCGTAAGATTCTGTATATCGGGAGGAAGCTCTCTCGGACCCTCGGCTATGCGGCTTACCTGCGCTCTCGGCTATCCCCTCTTTTCGGGCTACGGCAGTACCGAAATAGGTATTGCCTCGGTGGATTTTTCAAAGAGACCCAAGAACCGCGCCTTTCCCTGCGCAGGCATCCCCTTTTCCTCGGTAAGCTTCGAGATAAGGGCCAACGGACGGCTATACGTTAAGGGTGAGTCGGTCTGTAAAAAGCAGATAACCGACGGCCTTTTCGGCGTTACCGAGGAATGGCTCGATACGGGCGACGTCGCCTTCAGAGACGCGGTCGGAAGGTATCATATCGCAGGAAGGCAGTCGGACGTAGTTATAAGCGATAACGGCGAAAATCTTAATCCCGACCTTGCCGAAAGGGTCTTCCGCCTTAGCGGAGCCGTGAATTTTGCGGTTCTCGGCGACGAAAGAAACGAACGCCTCATTCTAATCGCGCAAACCGAGGAATTACCGTCGGGCGAGGCGGCCGAGACCCTTAAAAAAGAGCTTTCGGAGGGACTTGAGCGTCTGCCGCGCTCCTACCGTATTCAAAGCTTTTTCGTTACAACCGACCCGCTTCTCGTAAAGGGGGAGATAAAGCTTAGCCGAACCGTCCTCCGAAACCGCATAAAAGACCGAAAAATAGCACTTTTTGCATTTGACATAACGAAATAATTGGTTTATAATATACTAGATATGACTTTTAAAGGCGGATCGGTTTTATGAGCGCCCCCAGACCCTATAAAGGATCGGAAAAATATATTTTTATAAGCTACGCTCACCGCGACGGTAAGCTTGTTCATTCTATTCTTGAACGGCTTCAGAGCGAGGGCTATCGCTTTTGGTTCGACGAGGGAATCGACCCCGGTAACGAATGGGACGAGACCATCGCTACCTACATAAACAACTGCGATTATTTTATCGCCTTCATAAGCGAAAACTATCTTGCCTCAAACAACTGTAAGGACGAGCTTAATTTCGCGCGCGACCTCGACAAGAAGCGTTTCCTTATCTATTTAGAGGACGTTTCCCTGCCGATAGGTATGGCTATGCGACTCAACCGAATTCAGTCTATTTTTTACCACAAATATCAGGACCTCGAAAATTTCTACGCCACCCTCTTCTCGGCCGACAAGTTCGGTGAGTTTAAGGGAGCTCAGAACATCACCCCCGAAAATTCCGCCGCAGAGCTTGGGGCCGCCGCTAATCAGGCAACCGAAACGGCCCCGACCGCCACCACGGCACCCGTAGAGAATCCTCTCACAGAAGCCGCCGTGGAGGAAACGGTTCAGCCTATCGAGACGGTCACACCCGTAGAGTCCCCGACTCCTGCTGCCGCCGAGCCTACCGCCGACGAAAAAACGGCGGAGGTAGAGACCTTTATTAAGGCGGTTTTTGAACAGGTTACGTCAGGTAACGGCGCCGTCCCCGAAAAGCCGAAGATGGATATTCCCGTCGTTCCCGAATTCGTCGCTCCCTCACCTAACCCTATCGTAAAATCCAACATAATTCCAACCGGAAAGGTTTCCAACATCGTTCTTGAGGACGGCTCGGTATACAGCGGAGAGGTCTGCGGAAAAATTCCCCACGGCTTCGGCGAAATAACCTTCACAAACGGAGAACGCTACGTCGGACGCTTCGTTAACGGAAAGCATCACGGACGCGGCTCCTATACCTGGACCGACGGGACCCGTTGCGAGGGCGACTACGCCGACGGAAAGGCCAACGGTAAGGGTAAAAAGACCTTCCCCCGACGGAACCGTTTTAGAAGGCCGCTTCGAAAAAGGCAAATTTATAAGATAAAAAAGCAAACAAGCTCAAGCCGAACGGACCGCACTCTTAAGGATAAAATGCCTAAAAAAGTAAATTTTTGCGGCCTAATGTGTTAAAAAGCCGTGGTACGCGACAGCGTTACCACGGCTTTTTGCCTTTTGTTATGCTAAAAATTTATCTTTTTTAGGTGCGGAGCAGTTTTGTAACTTAAAAATTTGTTCTGTTCTCGAAGCCGACAAACCGAAGAAATACTTTGTGTCTTTCAAGGTTTGAGGCAAAGAGGCAGGAGCAGTTTTGTTCCAAAACCAATTTGTCCTTAAGAGTACGGTCCGAAAGACTTGAGCTTGTTTTTTAGGTTTAGAAATCGAGCTTCCAGGTGCCCGAGGTTACTCTGGGCTCCTCGCCTAAGCCGGGGTTCGGAGGAACGATGCCGTAGATCCAGTCGCTCTCGATGCCGTCAATAGTAACGTTGCCGTACTGATCGACGGTTACAACGGCGCTTAAGGGGTCGGCGGCAAACCAGCTTGCCATACCCATCGAAAGCTCGCTGAGCTTAGCATTCTCGTCGGTGCTTATAACGTTTCCGTTATCGTCGTAGCTAACCTTGGTGAAGGTGTGCTCGTCGGTATAGTGATGTTCGGTCTGACCGCCCCTCCACACGCAGTTGCGGACGGTGTTCATATCGAGATAGAAGATGTCGTCAACAATGGCCTGACGGTTCTCGTGTTGATGACCGTTTATGGACATCAGAACGGTTCCCTTGCGGAGGGCGTTGGCCTTTGCGTAGATCTCGCGAACGGCAGAAGAGTCGGGAGAGGTGGAGGTGAACTTGCCTGCAAAGCTTTCGTGGGATATTACGATGCAGGGGATTCCCTCACGGGCGGCCTCTAAAAGCACCTCCTCAAGCCACTTAAGCTGAGTGGGTCCGAGGCAGTTATAGGTTTGGATTCCGCTTGGAGGACCGTAGGAGTTTGTGGGGTTGTGATTCCAGCTCTGAGATGCGGGATCCCAGTAGTAGTTGGTGTCGGTACAGACGATTCTGAAGCCGTCACGGTCGACGTGGTAGTAGGCGATGGAGCCGTCGCCAATCTTGCCGTCGGCGGTACCCCAGACGACATTGTCGTCGTTGGTCAGCACGGTGGTAACGTAGTCCATACTGTTTCCACCTTCAAGCTCGTGGTTTCCGTAGATGTTGTATGCGGGGAGGCCGTACTTATTGTTGAGCCAGGCGTTTATAAGCTCGGGAGAGCCCTTAAAATTGTTACAGAAATCGCCGCCGGAAAGGACGAAGGTGGAACCGCTCGCGTTTGCGCGGTCGAAAATGGACTCGAGATCGGCAACCGAGGACATATACATTCCTTCGATATAGTGAAGGTCGGAGAGGACGGTAAAGGTTACCTTCTTTGCATTCTTTCCGAGGAAGATATCCGACTCTGCAAATACCTTCTCGAGCTTTGCCTTAAGCTCGTCGGGGGTGCCGGTGTTTCCGTAAAGCCTGTTGGCCTCATTTGCGGCGCCTGCCAATACGGGGTCGGCATAGTAGTACTCCTTGCCGAGCTTAAGGAAGGGGCGGAGGGTCAGATACTTGTCGACATTGGAGCCGAGACCGATAAGGTCGAAGCTGAAGTCGAGGCTGTCGCCGCTATCGGTAAAGCCGTCGATGATAAACTCGATGGCGCCTGCGTAGCCGGTAACAAGAGCGGGCATTTCGGCGGTGTCGGAGAAGTAGGCTAAGAAGCCTGCCTCAAGGGTGTCTGCATTTTCGGTATAGAGCGCGTCGGTCTTATCGAGAGAGAGGTCGAAGGAGAGACCCGCGGCGCCTGCGTTATTGCTGTTTCCGAGAAGGTCGGCATAGCCCAGCGCAATATTACCAACCGAGATAGCGTCGGTTACGCCCTTTCTCGTGATCTCTGCGAGGGTAACGCGGTCGAAAAGGATCTCTGCGTTGACCGAATAGATACCTGCGAGAGAGGTGACGTTGTTATATCCATTAGCGTTCTTAGAGATAAACTTATCGTTTATGAAGAAGTAGGTCTCGCCGTCCATAACGTAGGCCTTGAGGGTGAACTCGGTGCCTGCGGAGAAGTGAGACAGACCGTAATCGGCAAGATTACCGAAGATCTCGTTTACGGGGCTACCCTCGCGGTTATAGTGATAGAGGTCGTTTGTGCCGCTGACATAGCTGTTTCCAACGTAGGTCAGCATATGGGTAGCGCCTACCGAGGACTCTAAGGGGGTTTCGATGTTGGCGAGAAGTCCTAATGCGCCGTTTTGGTTAAGAAGGGTTCCTTTTGCCTCGATAACGTAATCGGAAAGACCGAAATCGGGAAGAATAAGGGCAGCCGTTCCGCTGGGTGCGGTGACCTTAAGGCCCTTCTTTTCATTTGCGGTAGCAACTGTGGCGGTGCCGTTAGCACCTGCCCATACCCAGGAGCCCTGATGAAGAACCCAGCCCTCGGGCATTGCTCCCTCTGCGATATCGGAGAAGTCCTCGTCGACCACGGGAGTGCCGACGCTTAAATTATCACCGAAGTGATCCATATCGGTGAGGGCCTCGACCCTTACGCTGTAGATGCGTCTTACCTGATCTGAGGTGCAGATGTAGAAGCCTGCTTTTGTTGCTTTCTCCTTGCACTGATCGGGGGTAGAACTAACGTAAACGCCGTCGACAAAGAAGTGAGAAACTCCGCTTAAGTGATAAACGGTCATAGTGAAGCGGCGTCCGCTTGGAACCTTACCGATGCGGTAGTCGTCCTTGGAGACCTCTACTCCGCCGGAGGTAGTTGTGCTGTTTAAAACGGCATTGGGCAGATAGTAGTCAAGCTTAGGATCGGTGATCTGAGGATCGGACTGTCCCGTGCCGCCGCGTACCCAGGAGGAAATAACGGGAAGGTCGTATACCCAGTCCTGCGTACCGCCGACCTCTTTATCGATATCGCAGCCGTAAAGGGCGTTCATGGTTGCGAGCTTTGCATTTTCGTTATCTGTCTGAATATTGGTGGCGAGACCGAAGGCGTTACCGAAGCTCTCGAAGCCTACCTCGGCAGAGAAAACGTAATTCTCGGTTCCGAGATCGGGCAGGGTCAGAATATGAGCGCCCGTGGCCGCGCTTATCTCAAGGAACTTTTCATTTTCCGTTGAGCCGACTACTGCGGAATAGTTTGATCCGTCGGGCTTCCAGAGGAAGCTATACTTATCGGTAGCCTTGTCCCAGCCCTCGGGGAAGGCGCCGTCCTCATAGGAGGAGAAGTCCTCGTCGATGATAACGCCGTCGTGTAAGACGCTCTTATCGAAGGAGGGGGTCTTCTCAATAGGCTTTATCGAGAAATCGTGAAGGGTAAAGCCGCTGTTGCAAACGTAGAAGCCTGCGTAGGTCTTACCTGCATGATAGGAATCGATATCGCAGGTGAGAACTAAGAGACCGTTGAAATAGAAATAGTTCTTACCGCCCATACAGATAAGCTTTATGGTATAGGTGTCGCCCTTCTGGGGACGGGTATAGCTCGAGGGAAGGCTTTCGGGGTAATATTCGTCGTTGCTGGGCTTTTTCTTATATGCGATAGATTTATCGTCGGAAATAGAGGACCAGCTCGTGGGATATACCGCCGTGATCATTGCCGCGGGGGTTACAGAGCCCGCGCTTGTTTCATAATCGGTCAGTTCATACGAAGCGTCGAGGTTGTTAAAGAAGGCGACGCTGGCGCTTCCCGTATGGGTAATGGTTGCCTCCATAACATAATCTGCGGCAGAAATGGGGCCGTAGCCTAAAATTCCGTCCTGAGGGCAGGAGAAGCTGAGGCTTCCGTCACCGCTTACCGAAACGGAAGGATCTATTCCTCCCCACCAGCGGGGGTCGATGGCGGTAAAGCCCTTGGTGAAATCGGGAACGAGATTTTCGCCTAAAACGAAGTCGATGCCCTCCTTAAAGCCATCGGGCTCATACTCAAGGGGAGTATAGATGGATGTTACCTTTATGGAGTTTACGTCAAAGCGGCTTCCGTAGGTATAAAGGCCTACGCGCTCGTGACCGTAAACATCGCTCTTCTTGGTTTCGGCAATAGAGGTGATGAGCTTGTCGTTCATATAATAGTGATTATAGCCCTCTAAGCTTATAACCTTGAACTTGACCGACATACCGTTGGTAAGGGGTGACTCGCCTTCGGGGAAGGATATAGTTCCGTCCTGGAAGGTTCCCTTCTTTAAAAGGGCAACAAGACCCTTGCCGCTTACCAAGAGGGAATCTCGGTCACCGTAGGTGTTAGTGCAGATACCGAGGGTGTTATAGTCGTTGGTAACGGTAAGATCTATCTCGTAGACGTAGTTTCTGACAGGGAGCTTGTCGGTGAAGATGTAGTAGTCGCCGTCGGTAGAGCCGAAGTCGAGAACCTTATCGCCGTCTCTGTCGACAATGCTACTGTAAGGCTTGATTCCGTTTGAATGAACCCAACCGACGACCGTTGCAAAGCCTTCGGGGAGGGCGCCTACGGCATACTCGTCAAAGTTGGTATCAAGTACGGTCCCGCCGACGATATAGTCGGTTCCCTCAACGGGGACGGCGCCTTCTGCCACTATTCCGAAGCCGAAAGGAATTACGGCCACCAAAAGGGCAAGGGCGAGGCAGAGGGAAAGTATTTTTAAGGAAAATTTATTTAACTTTTTATTCATAGCTTTACCTCCTTACTCTGTCCAAAGGGAATTATCGATTCCGAGGATCATAGCGCGGATAAGGGCAAGGTCGTAGTCGCCCGTGCTTCCGTCTCCGTCTAAATCAGCGGCGGCGGTGGTGCCGAGTCCGCTTTTTGCGGCAACAAGGTCGCAGATATCGACCTTTTTGTCGCCGTTCAGGTCGCCCGCTTCATAAAAGCCGTTTCCGTCGGTAACGTAGGCCGCCGAGGCCGTAACCGCAAAAACACTTAAAAGAAACGTGCAAACAAGCAGTAACATAACAAGTTTTTTCACTAAAAGCATCCTTTCCTGTAAAAAATCTATCGATATAGCATATCGACAACATTACATTTTTACTTTAACATCATTTTCGTCTGAATTCTATAAAAAAATTCGCCTGCATTATGAAAATTTTTACCTATAGTGTTTCATATTTGTACATTTTTGTGTTTTTGTGTAAATTATGCGTTTTTAGGGGTATTAATTTAAATTTTTGACAAATTTATATAATCGAGTGTAAATCTCGGTTGACAAAATCGCTGTTTTGCTATATAAAATAGTTATATTGATATTTGAGTTTATGAAAATATTGCACAAGGAGGAGCGAAATGAAGAACCCCGAACATCTGAGAGAGCTTACCGCGACCATATACGGTGAAAGCGGAGCATTTTTTACTCCTCCTGACTGGAATATGTCAAAATGGGCGGCCCACTGGCACTCTTGTATGGAGCTGAACCTTGTGCTTAAAGGTAGGGTGCGTTCGATCATCGACGGTGAGCTTTTCGAAGCCGCAGAAAATCAGGTTATTATCGTCCCCTCCTGCGCGGTGCACAGCGGCGAATGTCTTACCCCCTCAACCCTTTACCGAACGATAAAGATCGAGCTTTCAGAGTTTTTTAATTCCACAAAGGCTTCATCTAAATGTCTCTCCGCCTTTTTGGAGCGAAAGGTCTCCTTTCCTCCCGTCACCTCCGACCCCGAGATCGTCGGTCTTGTTAGGTCTATGATAGAGGCCGACGAAAATGATCAGCATTTTCGAATTGTCGCCGATTTTTACCGATTGATCGACCTGCTTTATACGGGAAGCGCCGCTGAAATCGAAGCAAGCCGCTCGGGAGATTTTTACGAGATACTCTACTATATCGAGGCAAATCTCAGGTCTCCTCTCTCGACCAAAGCGATCTGTGAAAAATTCAATTATAACGAGACCTATTTTTGCAGAAAATTTAAAAAGCATACGGGACAGAGCGCGACAAAATATATTCTTCTTCACCGTTTAGAGATCGCCTGTCAGCAACTCCGCAACGAGGAAAAGTCCGTAGGCGACATCTGCACCGAATGCGGCTTTACCGATTTCAGTTATTTCAGCGCCGCCTTCAAAAAGGTTTACGGCGTCACCCCGACAAAATTCCGCGAGCTTTTAAAGGAGTCTCCGATTAAGTAGAAAAAACGGCTACAATTTTAATAGATACAAAAAATTTGATCCTCGCGTAATAAGACAGCTTTCTGCCTTAATACGTGAGGATCAAAGTGTTTAATTTACCGAATTAAATAAGCTCGATGATAGCCATTTCAGCGGCGTCACCGCGGCGGGGTCCGATCTTGGTGATACGGGTGTATCCGCCTGCGACATCGGCATACTTAGGAGCGATCTCGGTGTAAAGTTTCTTTACAACGTCCTCCTTAGTGATGAAAGCCAGTGCCTGACGCTTAGAGGTGAGGCTGTCGGTTTTTGCGAGTGTGATATATTTTTCGGTCATTGCGCGTACTTCCTTAGCGCGAGTAACGGTGGTTTCGATCTTGCCGTTCTCTAAAAGGAAGGTTACCATTGCGCGAAGCATAGCGGTTCTGTGATCGCTAGTTCTTCCGAGTTTACGAGTTCCGGGCATTTGTTTCACTCCTTACCTAGAATAGTTTGAAAGCCGGGTTATTATTCGCTTTCGCCTTTTCTTAAAGAGAATCCGAAGCTTGCCAGCTTTGCGATAACCTCTTCAAGAGACTTACGGCCGAGGTTTCTTACCTTCATCATATCCTCTTCGGTCTTGTTGGTAAGATCTTCGACGGTGTTGATACCTGCGCGCTTTAAGCAGTTGAATGAACGTACAGAAAGATCGAGATCTTCAATAGTCATATCAAGTACCTTCTCGCGTTCGGTAGTTCCCTTTTCGGCCATTATGCTTTCACCTTCGCCTACGCCTTCTGCAAGGTCGAGGAAGAGGGTGAAATGCTCAATAAGGATACGGGCAGCAAGAGAAACCGCCTCGTTGGCTCTCATAGAGCCGTCGGTCCATACCTCGAGGGTAAGGCGACCCTTATCAACTACCTGACCGACACGGGTATCGTCAACGGTAGCATTGCACTTAACCACAGGGCTGTAGATAGAGTCGATCGGAATAACGCCGATAACGTTTACCTCAGGCTTGTTTCCTTCGGCAGGAACGTATCCGCGACCCTTGGAAACGGTCATTTCGATGTTGAGCTTTGCATCCTCGCCTAAGGTAGCGATGTGCTGATCCTTATTAAGGATCTCAACCTCGGAATCGGTGCTGATATCTGCACCGGTAACAACACAGGGACCTGTAGCGTCGATGTAAACGGTCTTAGAGCCGTCGCAGTAAAGCTTAGCAATGAGCTCCTTGATGTTAAGGATGATCTCGGTAACGTCTTCCTTTACGCCGGGAACGGTAGTGAACTCGTGAACGACTCCGTCGATCTTAACGGTAGTTACTGCCGCACCGGGAAGGGTCGAGAGGAGAACTCTTCTCATGCTGTTGCCGAGAGTAGTGGCGTAGCCACGCTCGAGGGGTTCCATTACGAACTTTCCGTATGTGCCGTTATCTGTTAACTCCAGCGTTTCAATTCTGGGCTTTTCAATTTCTATCATTTAAAAGCTCCATTCTCCGCATACATATATTTGTAAGGACCCGAATATCTTATGCGGATCATATTCGGGCCTTTCAGGCCATAAGCCTATATTACTTAGAGTAAAGCTCGACGATGAGATGTTCCTCAACGGGTGCTTCGATCTGCTCACGCTCGGGAAGGTTAACTACCTTTACCTCATAAGCGTCGCGGTTAACATCAAGCCACTCGGGAACGGGCTTAGCAGAGTTAGCCTCTACAACAGCCTTCATCTTATCGGTAGCACGGGCCTTTTCGCATACGGTAACAACGTCGCCTGCCTTAAGAAGGTAGGAAGCAATGTCTACGCGGCTGCCGTTTACTTCAAAATGTCCGTGTCCTACGAGCTGACGGGCTTCTGCACGGGAAGAAGCGTAGCCTGCTCTGTAAACTACGTTGTCGAGACGGCTCTCGAGGATGCGGAGAAGGTTAGTACCTGTAACGCCCTGCTTCTTAACAGCCATCTCAAAATAATGACGGAACTGATGCTCTGCAACACCGTAAAAACGTCTTGCTCTCTGCTTTGCACGGAGCTGAAGTCCGTATTCGGAAGACTTCTTGCGTCCCTGGCCATGCTGACCGGGTGCATAACTTCTAACGGTGAATGAGCACTTGTCTGAGTAGCAACGCTCGCCCTTTAAGAACAGCTTCTGTCCTTCGCGGCGGCACTGTCTGCATACTGCTCCGGTATATCTTGCCATTTATAGCACCTCCAAATTTTCTCGATTAAACGCGTCTTCTCTTGGGAGGACGGCAACCGTTGTGGGGAATCGGGGTAACGTCTTTGATCATGCTGACCTCGAGACCTGCGGACTGAAGTGCGCGGATCGCTGCTTCGCGTCCTGCACCGGGGCCCTTAACGAATACTTCAACGGTTTTAAGACCGTGCTCCATAGCAGCCTTGGCTGCGGTTTCAGCAGCACTCTGGGCAGCGAAAGGAGTAGACTTTCTTGAACCACGGAAACCGAGCTCACCGGCAGAGGCCCATGAAAGAGCGTTACCCTGTGCGTCGGTGATGGTTACGATGGTATTGTTGAAGGTCGACTGGATATGAGCGGCACCGCGCTCGATATTCTTTTTCTCGCGACGTCTGCGAGTTGCAGTAGCCTTAGTTTTAGTAGCCATTATATCCTTCCTCCCTTACTTCTTCTTGTTAGCAATGGTCTTCTTGGGACCCTTGCGTGTACGAGCATTGGTTTTGCTACGCTGGCCGCGAACGGGGAGACCCTTTCTGTGACGGGTTCCGCGATAGCTTCCGATTTCAATAAGACGCTTGATGTCGAAAGCAACGGCGCGGCGACGGTCACCCTCTACCTCGAGGTTGTGGTCGATGTACTCACGCAGTTTTGCAATATCGTCTTCGGTTAAGTCCTTAACGCGGGTATCGGGATTGATGCCGGTAGCCTTAAGGATTTCTTTTGATGTAGTAAGACCTATTCCGAAAATATAAGTGAGACCGATCTCAACTCTTTTTTCGTTCGGAAGATCAACACCTGCTATACGTGCCATTTATTGCACCTCCAAAAGTGTTCGTTCCAGGATTAGCCCTGACGCTGTTTGTGCTTGGGATTTTCACAAATTACCATTACTTTTCCCTTGCGCTTAATTACTTTGCATTTGTCGCAAATCTTTTTAACAGAAGGTCTGACTTTCATTTGGATTATACCTCCTTAAATATTGTCAGATTATTTCGAACGCCAAGTTATGCGTCCCTTTGTAAGGTCATAGGGGGACATCTCTATCTGAACCTTATCGCCGGGAAGGATTCGGATGAAGTTCATACGAAGCTTACCGGAGATGGTTGCGAGAATTACGTGTCCGCCGTCGATTTGTACCTTGAACATTGCGTTGGGCAATGCTTCGGTTACGACACCCTCGAGTTCTATCATATCTGCCTTTGACATAAAGTTTTCTCCTTATCATATATTACTGCGAAGTATGGCCAAGGCCTTTCGCAGAGCTTTATCGGTTGTGACCGTTTCAAGGTTCAGGCTGTGGTTTGTCTTACTGAGATGCTTCGGATTTTTCGCCTTTGGAGAAGTCAGCTTTCGCCGCTTTCCGTCGGAAACGTATATCCTTCCGCCCTCTTTTTTTACAATCACAAAAAAGTTGTCTTTGTCGGAGCCTGCCGACGAACACACTACTCTTCCGACCTCCATATCCGCACCCCTTAAATCTTAGTCATGATCTGGGGGCCTTCGGAGGTAATGGCGACGGTGTGTTCAAAATGGGCCGATAGGCTTCCATCCTTGGTCAGAACTGTCCAACCGTCCGGCATAACCTTAACGTCGTAGTTTCCGGCGTTTACCATCGGTTCGATGGCGAGGGTCATACCCGGCATAAGGCGAACTCCCCTTCCGGCCGTGCCGAAATTGGGAACCTCGGGGGCTTCATGTAAGCTTGTGCCTACTCCGTGGCCGACGAAATCTCGTACCACCGAGTAACCACGGGCTTCTACATACGACTGTACTGCGCTTGATATATCGCCGATCCTGCCGCCGGCACGGGCCATCTTGATTCCTTCGTAAAGGCTTTCTCTGGTCGTGTCGATCAGCCGCTGTGCCTCAGGAGAGATATCTCCGCAGGCAAATGTGGCGGCATTATCGCCGTGATATCCTTCGAACAGTGCGCCTAGATCCACGCTGACGATGTCGCCTGCGTTTATTTTGCGCTTCTTGGTCGGTATTCCATGAATAACCTCATTGTTTATAGATATGCAGGCTGTCGCAGGATAGCCGTGGTAGCCTTTGAAGTTAGGAACTGCGCCCTGACTTCTTATATACTCCTCAGCCATCCTGTCGAGCTCGGCGGTGGTGACACCGGGTTCGATGGCCTTGCCTATAAGCTGTAATGCTCCTGCCGATATTCTGCAAGCCTCGCGCATTACGGCGAGCTCACGTACGGTTTTAAGCACTATCATATTATAACCCCAGGGCTTCGAGGACCAGCTTTGTCGTATCAGCTACCTCTTCCTGCCCAATGGCGGTACGAAGCTTTCCGGTTTTTTCATAATAGTCCTTTAAGGGCTCGGTCTGCTCGTGATAAACGTGAAGTCTGTCAAGGACAGTTTCAGGTTCGTCGTCCTTACGGATGGAGAGAGCTCCGCCGCAAAGGTCGCAGACACCGTCAGTCTTCGGTTTTTTGTATTCTACGTGATAGCTGGCGCCACAGGCCGAGCAGACGCGTCTGCCGGACATACGGGCAACTATCTTCTCGTCGGGCACTTCTATAGAAAGTACACAGTCGATCACGATTCCCATGGCGTCGAGAGCCTCAGCCTGGGGAATGGTTCTCGGGAAGCCGTCGAGAATGAAGCCGTTTTTGCAGTCTTCCTCGGCGAGACGTTCCTTGATGATGCCGATAACGACATCATCGGGAACGAGTTTTCCGGAGTCCATATATGATTTGGCCTTAAGTCCCATCTCGGTACCGTTTTTAAGAGCGGCACGGATTATATTTCCGGTTGAAATAGCGGGAATACCGGCCTTTTCGCAAATGATTTCAGCCTGAGTGCCTTTTCCGGCACCGGGAGCACCTAAAAGAATTAAATTCATACCGTACTCCTGTTCTTCATTAGTCAAGGAAGCCCTTGTAATGACGCATCATCATCTGAGATTCGAGATTCTGAACCGTATCAAGTGCAACGCCGACCATAATGAGTACCGAGGTACCGCCGAGGGAGACGTTGATAGCGCCGATGTTTCCGATGATGATCGGAAGGATGGCGATAACGCTGAGGAAGAGAGCTCCAAGCAGGGTGATACGGGAGAGTATCTTGGCAAAGAAGTCGGAAGTGGGCTTTCCGGGACGGATACCGGGAACAGAACCGCCGTTTTTACGGATGTTGTTAGCGATCTCCACAGGATTGTACTGAATCTGAGCATAGAAGTAAGCGAAGGCGATGATCATTACGAAGTAGAGTACTGCGTAAAGGAAGCCCTGCGTGCTGAAGAGGCTCAGTATCTTCTGGAAGGAAGAAAGCTCCTTGGTGCTGGTGGGGTTAACCGTGAAGGAAAGGATCATCGTGGGAAGCATAAGAATGGAGCTTGCGAAGATGATCGGCATAACGCCCGACATATTTACCTTGAAGGGGATGTGTGAGTTCTGACCGCCGTACTGCTTACGTCCGACAACGCGCTTTGCGTACTGAACGGGAACGCGACGCTCGGCGTTGGTCATCCACACGATGAAAGCGATAACTGCCAGGAAGATAACGAGTATTACGATTACTGCTACCCATTTTCCGCTCTGAACGTAGCCCCAAAGAGAAGCGGCTGCGTTAGGTGCGCGGGAAATGATACCGGCAAAAAGTATCATAGAAATTCCGTTTCCGATACCCTTAACGTCGATCTGCTCACCGAGCCACATAACGAGGGCAGAACCGGCGGTGAATGCGGCGATCATTACGATTGCGGCAAAGATGGATGCGCCGGTGCTTCCGGTAGCGGAAGGAAGAAGGAATCCGGAATTTTTGAGGTAGAAGAAGAAGGCGGTACCCTGAACGAGGCCGAGTACTACGGCAACGTAGCGGGTGATCTGAGCGATCTTCTTTCTTCCCTCTTCGCCTTCCTTAGAGAGGCGCTCGAGATAAGGAATAGCTACGGTCAGGAGCTGAAGTATGATGGATGCATTGATGTAGGGAGTAACCGACATCGCGAAGATAGCACCGTACTCAAGTCCGCCACCCGTAAGGATGGAAAGGTAGCTGAAGAATTCCTTACCGGTTTCCGCATTGGTAACTCCATCTACGAGAGCAGCCGAGTCAACAAAGGGAACCGGAAGAACGCTTCCTATACGGAAAACGAGGATGATGAACAAGGTGAAGAGTATCTTTTTACGGATCTCAACAATGCTCCAAGCGTTTTTTAAAGTTTCAAGCATTATTATTTCACCTCAACAGTTCCGCCGACCTTCTGAATCTTTTCAGTGGCCGAAGCTGAGAATGCGGCAGCGGTAACAGTGAGCTTTTTGGTGAGTTCGCCGTTTCCGAGTACCTTAACGGGAACGCAAGCACACTTAACGATGCCCTTATCTGCCATAGCAGCTGCATCAACGACAGCACCGTCGTCGAACACCTCTAAAGCGGAAACATTGATAACCTGGTATTCTTTTGCAAAAATGTTGTTGAAGCCACGCTTCGGAACGCGACGCTGAAGGGGCATCTGACCGCCTTCAAAGCCGGGACGCTGACCGTGACCGGCACGGGCCTTCTGACCCTTGTGTCCCTTACCGGCAGTTTTGCCGTTTCCCGAACCGTGTCCTCTGCCTATGCGCTTTGCTTCTTTAGTAGCGCCTTCGGCAGGCATAAGTTCGTGCAGTTTCATTATTCGCACCTCCTTGTTAAAGTCCGCGGCATTTAAGGCCGCATTTTGTCCTTCAGGACAGTTTCTGTAGCCTTAAATTAAGCCTCGGTTACCTCAACGAGGTGGATAACCTTTTTAACCTTACCCATGGTAGCGGCATTGTTGGGCTGAGTAACGGTCGCGCCTATCTTCTTAAGGCCGAGGGCCTCAACGGTAGCGATCTGATCCTTCTTGCAGCCGATGGTGCTCTTTACGAGGGTAATTTTAAGGTCGGAAGTTTTCTTTGTTGCCATTTTCGCTTCCTCCTTAACCTAAAATTTCTTTAGCCGATTTTCCGCGGATAGCAGCAACCTGACTTAAGTCGCGGAGCTCGGAAAGGCCCTTAACGGTAGCTCTTACAACGTTCATGGGGTTGTTGGAGCGGAGAGCCTTGGTACGGATATCTTTAATTCCGGCCATTTCAACAACGGCACGGACAGCGCCGCCTGCGATAACTCCGGTACCGGGTGCGGCGGGCTTCATAAGAACGCGGCCTGCGCCGAATTCGCCGATGATCTCGTGGGGGATAGTGGTTCCCTTAAGAGAGATCTTGATAAGATTCTTCTTAGCGTCCACTATACCCTTGCGGATAGCATCCGGAACTTCGCCGGCCTTACCGAGACCGAAGCCTACGATGCCGTTTCCGTCGCCTACGACAACAAGTGCCGAGAACTTCATGATACGGCCGCCCTTAACGGTCTTGGATACGCGGTTTAATGCGACAACGCGCTCCTGTAAATCTAAAGTCGATGCATCAATTATATTAGCCAAAAGTATTTCCTCCCTCTCTTAGAACTTGAGGCCGCCCTCGCGGGCACCTTCGGCAAGCTCTTTAACGCGGCCGTGATAAATGTATCCGCCACGGTCGAAAACGACCTCGGTGATACCCTGCTCGGCAGCACGAGCAGCAATGAGCTGACCAACCTTGCGAGCTTCCTCGCAATTTCCCTTAGCTTCGCCAAAATCCTTCTCGAGAGAAGAAGCGGAAGCAAGAGTTACTCCTTTAACATCATCTATCAGCTGGGCGTAGATATTTGAGTTGGAGCGGAATACATTAAGACGCGGACGCTCTGCGGTACCGCTGATCTTTCCGCGAACACGCATGTGCTTGCGGACACGAGCCTTGTTTGAATCAGGCTTGTTAACCATTTTACATACACTCCTTTATTATTTCTTACTACCCTTGGCGGCTTTACCTTCCTTGCGGCGGATATGCTCGTCAATATACTTGATTCCCTTACCCTTATAAGGCTCCGGAGGACGCTTCTCGCGAACTTCTGCTGCGAACTGTCCAACCTTCTGCTTATCGGGGCCGGAAATGATGATGCTGTTGGGGCCGGGAACCTCGATGGTGATTCCGTCGACCTCAGACATTACAACGTTGTGAGAGAAGCCGAGGTTCATAACGAGATCCTTACCCTGCTTCTGTACACGGTAACCAACACCGTTGACCTGAAGCTCCTTCTTGAAGCCCTCGGTTACACCCAGAACCATATTGGCGATAAGGGTGCGGGTGAGGCCGTGGAGAGAGCGATGCTCTTTATTGTCGCTGGGACGGGCAACGACGATCTCGTTACCTTCAACTGCGATTGCCATTTCGGGCTTAAAGGTGTTTTCGAGGGTTCCCTTGGGTCCCTTAACGGTAACCTTGGAGCCGTCAACCTTAACCTCAACGCCTGCGGGAATGGTAATGGGTTTTCTTCCGATTCGTGACATTTAGAGCACCTCCTTACCAAATGTAAGCGAGAACTTCGCCGCCAACGTTGTTAGCGCGAGCCTGCTTATCGGTCATGATGCCCTTAGAGGTCGAAAGGATAGCGATTCCGAGACCCTTCATTACCTTAGGCATATCTTCAACGTTAGTATAGATTCGAAGACCGGGCTTAGATATGCGGCGGAGGCCGGTGATTATCTGAGACTTTCCGGCACCGTACTTAAGTACGATGTGAATCATACCCTGTTTGCCGTCTTCAACGACATTGTAGCTGCTGATGTATCCCTCATCAAGTAAAATCTGGGCGATTGCCTTCTTTACGTTTGAAGCAGGAACATCGACAGAATCGTGTTTTGCAGCGGATGCGTTACGAATTCTGGTAAGCATATCTGCAATAGTATCTGTAATTTGCATTCCAATCGTCCTCCTTTACCAGCTGGCTTTCTTTACGCCGGGGATCTCGCCCTTGTACGCAAGCTCTCTGAAGCAGATACGGCATACACCGTACTTGCGAAGATAAGCGTGGGGGCGGCCACAGATCTTACATCTGTTGTATTCTCTTGTCGAGAACTTTGCAGGTCTTGCCTGCTTAACCTTCATAGAAGTCTTAGCCATAGTTCCTTACTCCTTCTTACTTCGCAAAGGGAGCGCCCATAAGAGTGAGCAGCTCACGTGCTTCTTCGTCGGTCTTAGCGGTGGTTACGAACATAATGTCCATACCGCGGACCTTGTCGATCTTATCATACTCGATTTCAGGGAAAATAAGCTGTTCCTTAACGCCCATAGCGTAGTTACCGCGGCCGTCGAAGGAATTGGGGTTAATTCCTCTGAAGTCTCTTACTCGGGGAAGTGCTGCGCTGAAGAGTCTGTCGATGAACTCGTACATTCTCTGTCCGCGAAGCGTTACCTTAACACCGATGGGCATACCCTCACGAAGCTTGAAGTTTGCAACAGACTTCTTTGCTTTACAGGGAACAGCCTTTTGACCGGTGATAATTGCGAGGTCGTTCATAATTGCGTCGATGACCTTGGAATTGTCCTTAGCCTCTCCGCAGCCTACGTTGATAACAACCTTATCGAGCTTCGGAATCTGCATGACGGTTTTGTAACCGAACTTATTCATAAGGGCCGGAGCAACAGACTTTTTGTACTCATCATATAATCTTGCCATGTGATATTCCTCCTACTCTTAAAGTGTTGCGCCGCATTTTTTGCAAACGCGTTCTTTGGCGCCGTCTTCTGCGATCTTGTGGCCAACTCTGGTGGGCTTGTCGCACTTGGGGCAGACAACCTGAACCTTGGAGGCATAGATGGCGCTCTCGGTCTCGATTATTCCGGAAGGATCGCCGGCCTTGCGGGGCTTAACGTGCTTCTTAACAACGTTGATTCCCTCAACAATAACCTTGCCTTCCTTGGGGCTAACGGCTAAAACCTTGCCCTTCTTGCCGCGGTACTTGTCGTCGCCGGTAAGAAGAACAACAGTATCGCCTGTTTTAACAAACATATTATTCATTACTTCCTACCTCCTTAAAGTACTTCGGGAGCGAGGGACAGGATCTTCATATAGTCGTTGTCGCGAAGTTCGCGGGCAACGGGTCCAAAGATACGGGTTCCTCTGGGGTTTTTATCATCACGGATGATAACTGCAGCGTTCTCATCGAATCTGATGTAGGTACCGTCGTTACGACGAAGGCCTCTTACAGAACGGACAACTACTGCCTTAACTACATCGCCCTTCTTTACAGTGCCGCCGGGAGCAGCCTTCTTTACAGAAGCAACGATAACATCGCCGATATTGGCGTACCTTCTGCCGGAGCCGCCAAGAACCTTGATGCACATAATTTCTTTTGCACCGGTGTTATCGGCTACCTTAAGGTAACTCTGTTGCTGTATCACAGTGTTTTCCTCCTTTAGATTATTTAGCCTTCTCGATGATCTCGACTACGCGCCAGTTCTTTTCCTTAGAAAGGGGTCTGGTCTCCATAATGAGAACTCTATCGCCTACGCCGCAAGCGTTTTCTTCATCGTGAGCCTTGAATTTAACAGTGTTTTTAACGATCTTCTTGTAGAGGGGGTGCTTAACGTTGTCCTTAATTGCAACAACAACGGTCTTGTCCATCTTGTCGCTTACAACGACGCCCACTCTGGTTTTACGAAGGTTTCTTTCCATACCGGGTTACCTCCTTCTTAAGCGTTAGCGCTGTCTTTGGACTCGAGCTCGCGGATTACGGTCTGTACGCGGGCGATATCCTTCTTGACAGCGACAAGGCGCATGGGGTTGTCGAGCTGGTTAATTGTATGCTGGAAACGAAGGTTGAAAAGCTCTTCCTTAAGCTCAGCTAACTTTTTCTGAAGCTCGGGTAAAGTGTTCTGTCTGATTTCTTTTGCATTCACTACTGCTCACCACCCATTTCTTCTTTAGTTAAGAACTTACACTTGATAGGAAGCTTATTGGCTGCGAGACGCATAGCTTCCTTTGCAAGCTCTTCGCTTACTCCGCCGATTTCGAACATTACGCGGCCGGGCTTAACAACTGCAACCCAGTACTCGGGAGAACCTTTACCGGAACCCATTCGAGTCTCAGCGGGCTTAGCAGTGATCGGCTTATCGGGGAATATTTTGATCCAAACCTTACCGCCACGCTTGATGTAACGAGTCATAGCGATACGGGCAGCTTCGATCTGGTTTGATGTGATCCATGCAGGCTCAAGAGCCTGAAGACCGAACTCACCGTAGGTTACGGTGTTTCCGCGGGAAGCAACACCGGTCATACGACCGCGCTGCTGACGGCGGTATTTAACACGCTTAGGTAATAACATTAGCGAGCTCCTCCTTCTCTCTTAGCCTTACGGTTATCGTGAAGGACCTCACCCTTGTAGAGCCATACCTTAATACCGATACGGCCGTAGGTGGTGTCTGCCTCAGCAAAGCCGTAGTCGATATCGGCACGGATGGTCTGAAGCGGAATGGTTCCCTCATGATAGGTTTCACTTCTTGCGATTTCTGCTCCTGCAAGACGGCCGGAGCACTTAACCTTGATACCCTTTGCGCCGAACTTCATAGCTCTGCCGATGCAAAGCTTCATAGCGCGACGGAAAGCAACACGCTTCTCGAGCTGAGCTGCGATGTTCTCTGCAATGAGAGTAGCATCGAGGTCGGGGTTCTTGATCTCCACGATGTTGATAACGACGGGCTTGCCGATCATCTTCTGAACATCTGCGCGGAGCTTTTCGATCTCTGCACCCTTGGCACCGATTACAACACCGGGCTTAGCGCAGTGAATGTGGAGACGTACGCGCTGAGCGGTACGCTCGATCTCGATCTTGGGAACGCCTGCGGCGCCAAGACGCTTCTTAAGGTACTTACGGAGGTTGTAGTCCTCAACCAAAGTATCTCCGAAAACTTCGTCCTTGGCGAACCAACGAGAGTCCCAGTTTTTAATGACACCTACGCGGTATCCATGGGGATTTACTTTCTGGCCCATAACTTTAACCTCCTGTTTTAGTCTTCACGTTCTTTAAGAACGAGGGTTACATGGCTGGTTCTCTTTAAGATGCGGTGTGCACGGCCGTGATCCTTCGGACGGATTCTCTTGAGGATCGGTCCGGGGCAGGTGATGCACTCTGCAACGTAAAGCTTGGAAACGTCCATGCTGTGGTTGTTCTCAGCATTTGCCATAGCAGATGCGAGAAGCTTCTCAAGGGGTTCACACGCAGCTTTGGGTGTGAACTTAAGAATTGCCATTGCTTTGGCTGCATCTACGCCGCGGATGAGATCGAGAACGATCTTTACCTTACGGGGAGAGATGCGAAGAAACTTTAAAGTAGCTCTTGCTTCCATTGTTCAAACTCCTTTCGCTGCTTATTTCTTAGTGGTCTTGGAACCGGCGTGGCCCTTAAAGGTACGGGTGGGGGCGAACTCGCCGAGTTTGTGTCCTACCATATCCTCGGTAACATATACCGGAACGTGCTTGCGTCCGTCATGAACGGCGAAGGTGTGTCCGACGAAATCGGGGAATATTGTGGAGGAACGGCTCCAGGTCTGAAGAACTCTCTTCTCACCGGCAGCATTCATTTCTTTTACCTTCTTAAGAAGGGAGGGTAACACGTAAGGTCCCTTTTTAATGCTTCTTCCCATTAGAATTTATCTCCTTTCGCCTGACTATTTATCGCGGCGCTTTACGATATACTTATCGGAGCGCTTATGCTTATCTCTGGTCTTGTATCCGAGAGCGGGCTTGCCCCAGGGGGTAACAGGACCGGGACGACCGATGGGTGACTTACCTTCACCACCGCCGTGGGGGTGATCGCAGGGGTTCATTACAGAACCGCGAACGGTGGGTCTCCATCCCATATGACGCTTACGTCCGGCTTTACCGTAGTTAACGTTTGCGTGCTCGGGGTTGGATACCTGACCTACAGTGGCCATGCACTTCTCGGGAACGTTTCTGAGCTCACCGGAGGGAAGGCGGAGAAGAGCCATTCCGTTTTCCTTAGCCATAAGCTGAGCCATATTTCCGGCAGAACGGGCAAGCTGTGCTCCCTTTCCGGGGTAAAGCTCAACGTTGTGAACTACGGTACCGACGGGCATATTGGTAAGGGGAAGGGCGTTACCGGGCTTGATGTCGGCATCAGTGCCGCTGATAACGGTGTCGCCGACCTTGAGTCCGACAGGAGCGATGATGTAATTCTTAACTCCGTCTTCGTACTGAATGAGGGCGATGAAAGCAGAACGGTTAGGATCGTACTCAAGAGTCATAACGGTTGCGGGAACTCCGAACTTGGTTCTCTTGAAATCGATCACTCTGTACTTTCTGCGGTTTCCGCCGCCGCGATGGCGAACGGTGATTCTGCCGTAGCTGTTGCGTCCGGCATTCTTCTTGATAGGCTCGAGCAGGCTTCTCTCGGGAGCCACCTTTGATAACTCGGAATAATCCATAGTCGTCATATTGCGGCGGCCCGGAGTAGTCGGCTTATAATGTTTAATTGCCATTTTGTTTACTCTCCTTTTTTTAGGCTTAGCGAAGTCGTCTGTGCGACCTCATACATCACCGGAAAAACTTGTTTTCCTTTAATTAGGCTTTAGCTTTGACTTAGATCAATCCGTCAAAGAACTCGATGGGCTTGGAATCCTTCTTGAGGGTTACAACAGCCTTTTTCCAGCTTGCGGTGTAGCCGGTGAAGCGTCCGCGACGTCTCTCCTGACCGCGTACGTTGATGGTGTTGACCTTTAGGACCTTTACGCCGCCGAAAACCTCTTCGATAGCGTTTGCAATTTCTACCTTGCCGGCAGTCTTTGCAACCTTGAAGGTGTACTTCTTGTCAGCGATTCCTGACATGCTCTTTTCGGTGATTACCGGAGCGATAATGATTTCGTATGCTGTCATTATGCGTAAACCTCCTCGATCTTGGCTACGGCATTCTTTACGATTACGAGAGAATCGGCATTTACGATGTCGTAGGTGTTTAAAGTGTTGTACTGAGCGGTCTTTACGCCTTCGATGTTTGCTGCGCTCTTAACTGCGAAGGAGTCATTGTTCTCGAGAACGATGAGGGTCTTCTTCTCTGCGCCGATAGCCTTGAGGCAAGCAGCAACAGTCTTGGTGGAGTAAGAGTCGAGGGTCAGCGCATCAAGAACGATAAGAGAACCGGTGAGTACCTTATCGGAAAGAGCAGACTTAAGAGCAATTCTCTTTTCCTTCTTGTTGATTACGTAGGAGTAATCGCGCGGCTTCGGTGCGTGAACGATACCGCCGTGTCTCCACTGGGGAGCTCTGGTCGAACCCTGACGAGCGTGACCTGTACCCTTCTGTCTCCAGGGCTTCTTTCCGCCGCCGGAAACCTCGGTACGGGTTAAGGTGGACTGGGTGCCCTGACGCTGGTTAGCAAGGTAATTTACAACAGCCTCGTGCATAACTACTGCATTGGGCTCGATTCCGAATATAGCGTCGTTTAATGTGATTTCGCCCACATTCTTGCCCGCCATATCAACTACTGCGATGTTAGCCATTTCTAAGCACTCCTTCCTTAAGCTTTAACGCTGTCGAAGAGAACAACGATTCCGCCCTTGGGACCGGGAACGGCACCCTTAACGGCGATTATGTTGTTTTCTGCGTCGATTTTAACAACTTTGAGATTCTGAACGGTAACGCGCTCGTTTCCGAGGTGACCTGCCATCTTCTTTCCCTTAAATACGCGGGCGGGGTCGATAACACCGAGGGATCCGCCGTGACGATGAACAGGACCGGTACCGTGGGACTCTTTGAGTCGGCTGAAGTTCCAGCGCTTGATTACGCCGGCGTAGCCCTTACCCTTAGAGGTTCCGCGAACGTCTACGCTGTCGCCTTCTGCGAAAACGTCAGCCTTTAAAACGTCGCCTACGTTAACTGCGGAGCAGTCGTCGAAGCGGAACTCGCGAAGCACCTTCTTGGGAGCAACGTCGTTCTTGGCAAAGTGACCCTTCATAGGTCCGTTTACCTTGGATGCCTTAAGGTCGCCGTAGCCGACCTGTACTGCATCGTAGCCGTCGTTTTCTACCGTCTTCTTCTGAGCAACCACGCAGGGGCCTGCTTCGATCACGGTAACGGGAACGACGTTTCCGTTTGCGTCAAAAAGCTGAGTCATACCAAGCTTTTTTCCGATTAAACCTTTTTGCATTTTTTATTTCCTCCTTAAGGTTATTGGTTGGGTCTCCCCAACATGACCTGCCTTGCAAACGCCGAAATTAAAGCTTGATTTCGATGTCTACGCCGGCGGGAAGCTCGAGACTTGTAAGCGCTTCAACAGTTTTGTTGGAAGGTCTTAACACGTCGATAAGCCTTTTGTGTGTTCTGGTTTCGAACTGCTCACGGCTATCCTTGTACTTGTGTACAGCGCGAAGGATGGTAACTACTTCCTTCTCGGTGGGTAGCGGAACGGGTCCGGAAACGCGAGCGCCTGTGCGCTTTGCGGTGTCAACGATCTTCTCGGCTGCCTGATCGACAAGAGCGTGATCGTAACCCTTAACACGGATTCTGATTTTTTCTTTTACTGCCATTTTACTGTGCTCCTCCTTGTTGGATTTGCGGGCAAAACTTACACCGTGCCGAGTGTTTCTTCTCTGCACATTATAAAACCGGATGGCTGGGGTCGCAGTCATTCCGGGGCTGACAGCGCAAAGAGGCTGCCTTGGTCGCACGGCATCGCAAGTTGCCGCAGGACCGAAATAAGTTCTACATCGCCCGGTTTAAAATCGGACATACTCCGCGGAAATTTCCCGACTCAAAACGGTCGGCCACCTCCCGCATCAACGCATATCTGGCGCTATTTTCATAGCGTACTTTGGTATAATACCATAATCAAACAGAAAAATCAAGTCTTTTTTTACAATTTTTTTAAAATTTTTTTGGTTATTTTTACCGCCCCTAAAGGTTGTGTTTTTTCGGAAAAATGACACAAGATTTAGGGACGAGGGCCTGCGACCGTTGGCCGCAGTGGTCAGTGGTCAGTGGTCAGTGGTCAGACGGATACCGAAAATTTTATTCTCCCCTCGCGCGCGTATATTATATATAAGGTAGAGCGGATGACGATTTGTACTGAAACAAACAAAAAAACCCATCCCCTTGATAGAAGATGGGTTTTTGTTTTGGTTTGATTCTGTTAGCCTATTAGTTAAAGCTTGCCACGCCGCCGGTAACGGTCATAAGCTTGCCGTCAAGAGCGGTAGTTGTGTATTCTGCGCCATTAACTGTAATAGTATAAAGAGCGTTTCCGGTTTCGTAAGTCTTAATTCTCCACTCGCCCGAGAAATTGGAATCGTAAGTATTTCCGGAGGTGGTAAGATTGAAGCCGCAGCCATAATTGTGAATCTCAATAGCGGCACAAGGCAGATTGGATACGGCACCTGCATATGCTTCCTTAGTAGCATTAAATACGCAGTTCTTGACAACCACGGTGGTCATCTCATCACCGGCTTCAGATCCGTGTGCATAGAGAAGCAGGGCCTTACCGTCAGTGTTGAAGGTGCAGCTGTCAAAGACAGTGTCGCATGCCATATTCCAAACGTAATCGTTTCCGAGGTTGTTGAAGGTACATCTTATGAACTTAGCTCCGTCGCGACCGACAGCAAAAGGACCGTCAAAGGTACAATCTGTGTAGGTTACGTTGGGAGTATAAAGAGCTGCATCGTCAGAACCGTTTCCGTTTGCCTTGCCACGGCTTCCCTTAATGGTAACGCCTTCAAAAGCTACTGTGCTGCCATCCATATAAGCGCCGAGAGTTACGTCGATAACGGTATCCTTTGTTCCTACGATGGTAACTTCCTTATTGCCTGCAACGCTGGGCATTTTGTATTCGCCTGCGCCGAGAGCAATATAAGAACCTTCGGTTGTGCTGTTAATAACATCGGCAAGAGCGTTTCCGTTAGCCACCTTATCGTCGCCTGCAGGTGCTACGGTTATGTACTCGCGCTCAACCGTCCAGGTGCCGTCACCGTTTGTCTTTAACCGTATGGCCGTCGGCAACTGTGATGAGGTTGCTGCCGTAAAGACCCGAAACGGTGGGATCTGCAGAGAAGGTGCCTCCCTTAAGGGTTGCAACGGGGTTGGGTTGAGTTCCAACATTGTTACGCATATCTAAGGTAGCGCCGTTTGAATTGAAGGTACCACCATTGATTTCAACAACTGCAGCTCTGTCTGCGCAGATGATTCCGCAAGCGTTTTCAGCCGAAGCAGTATTTGCAACTGCGCCGTTAAAGGTACCGCCGTTGATCTCAAGGGTTCCACCCGAGCTCATAACGTATGCAACCCAAGTACCCTGAGCAGCATTTGTATCGGTTGAGATGGTCTTTGCGGAATATTCACCCGAGTTTACGACGACCTT
>CASFDQ010000002.1 GCA_949293385.1 uncultured bacterium
TTATTCACCGCAGTGGTGCAAAATATGAAAAAGATCGCAACTATCCTTGCAAGCAAGGATCTATTGCATCCATTCCTTAATTTTGTATTAAAATATTTAAACCCACCAAAAATTTGGTGGGTTTGTCAGTAATCTGAACCCCCGCCTTACGGCGGGGGTTGCTTATATTTCGGGCTTGAAGGACGGCATAAGCTGAAGCTTAAAGAGGTTTGCCTTGTGCTTGCGGTCGATAATTGCCTTCTTATCGGGATCCTCAATAAAGCCGGTTCGGATATAAACGTCAAGCTCGGCATAGGTAAAGCCGAGATTTTCCTCGTCGGTCTTGCCGCAGAGACCGTCGATGGGGGTCTTGTCCACAAGGACGTCGGGAAGACCTAAAACTCGGCCGATCTCCTTGACCTCGGTGACCGTAAGGTTTGAGAGGGGGGAGAAATCGCCGACCGAATCGCCATAGCGGGTCGAATAACCGACCCAGTCCTCGGAAAGGTTACAGGTGTTGCAGACGCGGCCGTTAAGGCTCTGCGAAATGGCGTAGAGGGTCGTCATACGAATTCGGGGAGGGACGTTCTGAACCGTCTGAGCGGTAATTTCGAGCCCCTCGGGCATATTTTTCATAAGTCCGTCGACGGCGTCCTCTATATTTACTTCGAAACGCTTAATTCCTAAATGATCTACGAGGAGATAAGCCATATCTATGTCGTGCTGCTCTCCCTTGGGCATTAAAACGCCGATAACGCGGTCCTTACCGAGGGCCTCGACACAGAGAGCGGCGGCTATAGAGCTGTCCTTACCGCCCGATATTCCAACGACGGCGTTACAGCCCGCTCCGTTTTCCTCGAAAAACTTTCTTATCCATTCGATACATTCTTTTGTGACCTTTTTCGCGTCGAACATAGAAAATCCTCCTAAAACAAGTTTGCCTTTTGATTATAACACAGACCGCCGCAAAATTAAAGACCCAAGCAGAAATTTAGTGGTTGAAAGACAAAAAATTATAAAATTTTTTTAATTTTATAAAACTGATTCGGTTTCTCGTTCCCCTTATAATTATAACAAGGAAAATGCGGCAATTTTCGGAGGTTTAAAATGGAACATACTTTCTACGTTAATAATATGGATCAGCAGCAGTTTATAAACTACGTCAACAATTGGTTTTACAGTAACATCAAGGTTTCAAAGCTTTTCACTTCTACCAGAACGAAATTCGGTTTGCTTACTAATAAAAGCGATCTTTCCGACCTTACCGTGATCTACGATCAGGGTAGCAGCTATAATAACCTTTACGGCCTCGACTATAACGAGAAGTTCGCTCTTATGAAAATAAGCATGGCGTCTATGGTCGAAAATTGGAAGCAGGTCAACCCCCACCTTCAGGCGGTAACCTATACCTACAGTTATCACGGCCGAGGCCAGTCGGGAAGCCTTTGGCTTAACGGAATCGGCGCAAGAAACCGCAGTCAGCTCTGGCTTATATATAAGGTTCCGCAGAATATTGCGCCTTCCGCTCCTGCCCCTGCGGCAGAGCAGACCGCCGCTCCTCAGGCTCCCGTAGCCCCCGCCCCCACGGCAGGTCCCCGACGCTGTGGAAACTGCGGCTATACCATAGACGACGGTGCAAACTTCTGCGCCGCCTGCGGAGCTAAAATTTAGTATGTTTGTGAGTTTTCATAAATCTCCTTATGTAAATGTGTGTGTGCCAAGCGCCCCCGAACGGTCAGTTCGGGGGCGCTTGGTTTTGTCAGGTTTCAGAGAAACGCCTACGCCGCGAGTAGCACTTTGCGCGGCAGGCTGCCGCCACCCATACGCGAATACAGTGGTCAGTGATCAGTGGTCGGTGGACAGAAAAGAGTAGCGGATACCGAAAACGTAAATATATACGGTTGCCGTTAGAAAATGAAATCAAATCCGTTTCATTCGCCGTATATATTTATTTGCGGTTCGACCGTGCCCCGACGGGTCATCCTGAGCGCAAGTCGAAATTTTGCGACAATGAGATTCCGTCACCTACGGTGCCGCCCTTACGGGTTCGACAAGCTCAGAATGACCCATTGTCGCTTGCATAGCCGTAGGCGGGATCTCGTCGAAGAGGGTACTAACGCCTTCGGTATCCGTCTGTTCACTGGTCACTGTCCACTGCGGCCACAGGCCCTCGGCCCTAAAAAAAGCCCTCCGAGCGGGTGCGCCCGAACGGAGGTTTTTTTATATCTCCTATTTTATAACGTCCTTGGAACGGTCAACGTAAGAGGTGTGGAGGATCTTGTGAGCCTTGTGGCTGCCGGGCTTCTCGAAGTGCTCGTCGTAGAGAGCCTTAACAACGGGGCTTTCGTGAGACTTACGGAGGGTATTAGCCTCGTCGTAAGAATAGAGAGCCTTTGCACGCTCTGCGCGGAGGTCGATCTTCTGACGAACTGCGGCAGGCTGAATGGGCTGACCACCACCGTTTACGCAACCGCCGGGGCAGCACATAACCTCGATGAAATGGTAGTTCTTCTCTCCGTTTTCAACGGCGGTAAGAACCTTATCAACAGCGTCGAGTCCGCTTACTACGCAGATATTAACGTCCATTCCTGCAACGTTAATGGTAGCTTCCTTAACGGCGTCGATACCGCGAACGGCATGGAAATCAACCTTTTCGAGCTCTTTGCCCTCGAGGACCTCAGCAACGGTACGGAGAGCTGCCTCCATAACACCGCCGGTAGCACCGAAAATAACTGCGGCACCGGTAGACTCGCCGAGGGGAGAGTCGAACTGCTCGTCGGGAAGATTTACAAAGTCGATTCTTGCGCGCTTGATCATACGGGCAAGCTCGCGGGTAGTGATAGAAATGTCAACGTCGGGAAGTCCTGCGGCGTTCTGATCGTCGCGGTTTATCTCGAACTTCTTAGCGGTACAGGGCATTACCGAAACAGATACGATGTTCTTGGGGTCGATTCCGTTCTTCTCAGCGTACCAGGTCTTGATAACTGCGCCGAACATCTGCTGAGGAGACTTGCAGGATGAGAGGTTCTTAAGAAGAGCGGGATGATACATCTCGCAGAACTTGATCCATCCGGGAGAGCAGGAGGTGATCATGGGGAGGGCGCCGCCGTTCTTAACGCGGTCGATAAATTCGGTTCCCTCTTCCATAATGGTAAGGTCTGCACCAACGTTGGTGTCGAATACCTGATCGAAGCCGAGACGCTTAAGAGCGGCAACCATTTTGCCTTCAACGCCGGTTCCGATAGGCATACCGAAGTCCTCACCGAGAGCGGCACGAACTGCGGGAGCGGTCTGAACGATAACGATCTTCTCGGGATCGTTAAGAGCCTCGAATACCTTATCGGTATCGTCCTTCTCGCGAAGAGCGCCGGTGGGGCAGTTTACGATACACTGACCGCAGGATACGCAGCCAACTTCGGCAAGACCGAGGTTAAAGCCGCAGGCAACGTTAGTATCGATACCGCGGTCGTTAGCGCCGATAACGCCAACCTTCTGTGCCTTACAAGCGGCAACGCAACGACGGCAAAGAACACACTTGTTATTGTCGCGGATCATATGAGGAGCAGAGCAGTCGATCTTGTACTCGGGCTTCATTCCGTCGAACTTAGCTTCGTCGGTTACGCCGTAGTCGTTACAAAGAGCCTGGAACTCGCAGTTGCCCGAGCGAACGCAGGAAAGACACTTGCGCTCGTGGGTGGAAAGCATAAGCTCGAGGGTCATTTTTCTGGACTGCTGAACTGCGAGGGAATTGGTCTTAACGACCATTCCTTCGGTTACGGGGTATACGCAGGAGGCAACGATTCTGAAGGGACGTCCGCCCTCGCTTACCTCAACAACGCAGATACGGCAGGCGCCGATCTCGTTCATTTCCTTCATAAAGCAGAGGGTAGGAATGTCGATTCCGACCTGACGTGCTGCTTCGAGGATGGTGCTACCGGCAGGTACGGAGACGTCCATACCGTCGATCTTAAGATTAATCATATTAGCCATAGTATGTTTTCTCCTTTCCTTAGCCTTTGATAATAGCCTTAAACTTACAGGTGCCTACGCAAGCGCCGCACTTTACGCACTTATTGGGATCGATCTCGTAAGCGGGAAGCTTCTTGCCGGGTGCGACGTAGTCGGTCTTGGTGATAGCGTCTGCGGGACACTGCTTAGCGCACATTCCGCAGCCGAAGCACTTGTCTTTTTCGATGGAGTAGGTAAGAAGGCTCTTACATACGCCTGCGGGGCACTTCTTGTCAACGATATGAGCAACATATTCGTCTCTGAAGAAGCGAAGGGTAGAAAGAACGGGGTTGGGAGCGGTCTGTCCAAGTCCGCAGAGGGCGTTCCTCTTAATGTAGTGACAGAGCTCTTCCATCTTGTCGAGATCCTCGAGGGTAGCTTTGCCTTCGGTGATCTTGGTGAGCATTTCGAGAAGTCTCTGAGTACCTACGCGGCAGGGAGTACACTTACCGCAGGACTCGTCAACGGTGAACTCGAGGAAGAACTTAGCGATGTCGACCATACAGCTGTCTTCGTCCATAACGATAAGTCCGCCCGAGCCCATCATAGAGCCGATAGCAAGGAGGTTATCGTAGTCGATCGGAATGTCGAGATGCTCAGCAGGGATACATCCGCCGGAAGGACCGCCGGTCTGAGCAGCCTTGAACTTCTTGCCGCCGGGGATGCCGCCGCCGATCTCTTCAACGATCTGACGAAGGGTGGTTCCCATGGGAACCTCAACGAGGCCGGTGTTCTTGATGTTACCGCCGAGGGCGAACACCTTAGTTCCTGCAGACTTCTCGGTACCCATAGAACGGAACCAATCAGCACCCTTAAGGATGATCTGAGGAATGTTGGCATAGGTCTCAACGTTGTTAAGTACGGTGGGCTTTCCGAAAAGACCCTTAACTGCGGGGAAGGGAGGACGGGGTCTGGGCTCGCCGCGGCGACCTTCGATAGAGGTCATAAGAGCGGTTTCCTCACCGCAAACGAATGCGCCTGCGCCGAGACGAAGCTCCATATCGAAATCGAAGTCGGTGCCGAAAATATTCTTACCGAGGAGTCCGTATTCACGGGCCTGATTGATTGCGATCTCAAGACGTGCAACAGCGATAGGATACTCTGCACGAACGTAAACGAAGCCGCGGTTTGCGCCGATAGCGTAGGCGGCGATTGCCATAGCCTCGATAAGAGCGTGGGGGTCGCCTTCAAGAACCGAACGGTCCATAAATGCGCCGGGGTCGCCTTCGTCGGCGTTACAGGCAACGTACTTCTGGTCAGCGTCCTTAACGAGGTTGCGGGCCAGCTCCCACTTCTTTCCGGTGGGGAAGCCTGCGCCGCCGCGTCCGCGGAGACCCGAAGCAAGAATGGTTTCGATGACCTGATCGGGGGTCATCTCGGTAAGAACCTTACCAAGGGCGGCATAACCGTCCATAGCAATATACTCTTCGATGTTTTCAGGGTTGATAACACCGCAGTTGCGAAGAGCAACGCGCTTCTGAGAGCGATAGAAAGCGGTGTCGTTAAGGGAAGCGTGCTCAGGCTCAACGTGAGCAGCATCGCCGGTATCGTTGTAAACAAGACGTTCAACAACGCGTCCCTTTAAGAGATGCTCCTTTACGATCTCCTCAACATCTTCAGCGGTAACTCTCGAATAGAAAGTTCCGTCGGGGTGAACGATAACGACAGGGCCTAAAGCGCAGAGACCGAAGCATCCGGTCTGAACGATCTTGACCTCTTCGGAAAGGCCGTTAGCCACGAGAGCGTCTTCAAAAGACTTCTGAATGGTCTTGGAGCCCGAAGAAGTACAGCCGGTACCGCCACAAATCAGTACGTGTGCACGAATCATTATAAAAACCTCCTCAGTTTGACTTACTTAATTGTATATTCCTCGATGACCTTGCCGCCCTTAAGGTGCTTTTCAATGACCTCGGCTGCCTTTTCAGGAGTCATCTTAACATAGGTTACCTTTTCCTTGCCCGACTCGTAGATCTCTACGACAGGCTCGTACTGACAGATGCCGATACAACCGGTCTGAGTTACGGTAACGCTTCCCGCGAGGCCTGCCTCGTTAACTCCTTCGACGAATGCCGAAAGAACAGGACGTGCGCCGGCCGCAATACCGCAGGTAGCCATACCCACTACAACGCGGGTCTCGTTGCTTCCCTCACGGATGACGACCTTGTTCTTCATCTTGTCTCTGATTGCTGCAAGTTCTGCTAATGATTTCATAGTAGTTGTCCCCTTCTATAAAATTGTAATTAATTATATTGTTCAACGAGATATTCCTTTATCCAAAGAATTACCTCGATGTTGTTGAGCGGAACGTCGCCCAAAACCTCTTTAAGCTCGGCCGTTTCGAGCCGAACGGTACGGTCTTCGGTAACGTGGGTAAAACTGAACTCAATATCGGGGTTACACTGTATCAGCGTGACCACCGTTTCGACTATATCGCCCAGAGGGGCGGCGTCAATATGATTTTTATAAAACACTGCCGAGGTAGTGGTGCCGTGGGAGTCGGGAAAGTCCTCGATATGCCTCGAGGTTATCTCCATACTTCCCCCCGTCTGCTCCGCCGCCAGCTTCAAAAAAGGAATTCCGAGGCCGACGGGTCTCGTAGTTCTGGTGGTGGCAAAGGGGTCGACGACCCTCTTTAAAAAGTCGGGCTTCATACCGCAGCCGTCATCCGAGATTGAGAACTTTAATATTTCGCCGTCCTCTTCGAGCTTTATTTCGACCTTGGTAGCCTTGGCTTTAACCGAGTTTTCGGCAATATCAAGTATATTCAGAGACAGTTCCTTCATTTTTCGCTCCTCAGATACTCAAAAAGTCGTTTCCTTACAAGATCGCCCGAATAGGGCTCGTCGTCCAGCTCGATATAGTCTCTAGCGTCGCGGATATCCCAAAGATAGTGAGCATCCGAGCCGATAAGGCAGATTTTATCTTTAAGAAAGGCAAAGCGTTCTTCGTATTCGTCCCGTTTTTCGGCGCTATGAAGCTCGAAGCAGGAAAACTCCGCGTCTTCGGGAAAAACGCCGAGGATCGATACGATCCCGTTTGCGGTACGGTCGATATGTGCAGGCCAGCAGACTCCTCCGAAGCGGTTTACCAGCTCGGGCACGTCCTCCACCGAAATATCGGTAGCGTTGGAGAGAAGATACTCCTCTTCTCCGAGGATATTGTCCTCCTCGTCCATTATCTGCTGTCGGCCGAAGATCTCGACACGGTTTTTTATCTTAATAAGATGATTTCCGATCTCCTCCGAGAAGGCCATAGCTTCTTCGAGCTTTTCGAAGAGACAGACCACGTGAATATCCTCGGCGGTGGTAAGCTCCATTCCCGCAATTCCGATAAGACCGTAGCTCTTCGCCGCCTTTAAAAAAGCGGGACAGTTTTTCGCGGTATTATGATCGGTGAGGGCGACGATCTGCAGTCCCGCAAGGGTTGCGGCTCCTGCGATGTTGGCAGGGGTCATATCGTCGTCTCCGCAGGGGGAGAGGCAGGAATGAATGTGGAGATCGTAGAAGTAGCGGCTCAAGCGAAACACTCCGCAAGCTCGGTCGCAAGAACAAAGGCGCTCTTTTCGGATGAAAGGAGGTTTATGCCCTTTTCTTCGGCCGTCTTTTTAACGTTTTCGTCAACCGTAACCCCTTCGGCAAGGATTATGGAGGCGGTGTCGCAGAGGGCCGCAACGGCAACGATATTTATGTTTGACATTATGGTGATCCAGACGTCTCCCGAGCTTGCCGCACCCATGACCCAGCTAAGCAGGTCGCCGATGTAGCAGCCGGTTACCTCCCGATCCCCGTCGGGCATAGAGATACCGTTTAAGGCAAGTTTATTTTTTATCTCGCTTACCGTCATTCTCTTGTCCCTCCGTCAGGTTTTTAAGCTTTATGAAAACGCAGGCGTTTATACTGCGCTCGCCCTTTACGATATCCTCGGCAAGGGCTCTGCAGTTGGGTGCGCCGCAGGCTCCGCAGTCGGTACCGGGGAGGCTTTCGCGGATGCTCTGCATTTTCGCCATCATCTTCATCGATTCGCCGATACTGTCGGCAAGTCGGTTCATAGGTTTATATTCGGGGACGTCTTCAAAGAAGGTGTCCTCGGGGATAAATTCCCTTCCCTCGTGAAAATTCTGTGACACGGGGAGGTAGCGGCGAAGGGTCAGGAGTCGGGCCTTTGCGATGAAGGGGTTTTCCATAGTAAGAACACCGCCGACACAGCCGCCCGTACAGGCGTTGAGCTCAACGAACTCAAGATTCGGAATGGCTCCGCTTTCGATCTGATCGAGAACCTTTATACAGTTTTCGATTCCGTCGGCCGCAAGGAATTTTTCGTTAAAGAGTGCGGAGGATTCTCCGCCCGAGGTCGCCCAGCTTATTCCTATAACTCCCGAACGGGAAATAGGATTTATAGGGAGCTCCCTCTTCATAAGATTTAAAAGCTCGAAGTATATGTCGCTTATGGCGACCACGCAGTCGACTGCGCTTTTATAGCTTCCGAAGCCGTTTTTAACGTAGCTCGCCTTTGCGGGGCAGGGGGAGATAAAGCAAACTCCGATATCCTCGGGCTTTAGGTCCTCGTGCTCGCGCAGGGCTCTGCGCTTGGCCCTCTTTGCCGCGATCTCCATCGGAGGAAGAAGGGGCAGAAGGTTATCCTTAAGGTAGGGAAATCTTAAAGCGATGAGTCTCGTGATAACGGGGCAGGCCGAGCTTATGACCGGCTTTTTTATGCCGTCGGTCTCGAGATATTTCCGCGTATATTCGCTTACCAGCTCAGCAGCCCTCGAGACCTCGTATACCTCGTCGAAGCCCATATCGAGAAGCCCCTGAAGCACGTAGTCGACGTCACTCAGCTCCTCAAATTGACCGTAAAGGGTCGGGGCAGGCAAAGCAATTTTATACTTAAACCTGTCCATTTTGCTGAGACTGCTGCAGACCGCTTTCTTTGCATTATGGGGGCATACCCTTATACATTCACCGCAGTCGATGCATCTGTCAGCGTTTATTACGGCGTGACCCTTCCTTATTCGTATTGCCTCGGTGGGGCAGTGACGAAGGCAGGTCGTACAACCGGTACACTTTGAAGCTTCGAGAGAAACCGAATGTTTATACGCAATCATCTATTAAAAATTTACCCTCATGGTGATCTTAGTGCCCTTGCCGAGAGCCGTTTCGATGTCCATACTGTCGGTGTAGCGCTTCATATTGGGAAGACCCATACCTGCGCCGAAGCCTAAGGAGCGGACGTTGTCGGGGGCGGTAGAGAAGCCCTCCTGCATAGCCAGCTCAAGGTTGGAGATTCCGGGACCCTCGTCGGCAAGAATTATTTCTATAAAGTTTTCGTAAACGAGAACGTCGGCGGTTCCGCCGCCTGCGTGTATGACCATATTTATCTCGCCCTCATACATCGCGACAGATACTCTGCGGATGGTTTCGGGGGAGATCCCAAGCTGACGAAGACTTTTCTTTACCTCGACCGATGCCTGACCGGCCATGGTAAAGTTATTTCCGTCAACGTCAAAATGAAATCTGACGACCTCAGCCATCGATTTCTCCGCTTCCTTTGAGGCCCTTTGCATAAAGCTTTCCGCAGGTCTCAAACATACGGTAATCGGTAGAAAGAACGGCGATTCCGCTTTCCTTTGCGAGAGCAATTACCTCTTCGGTAAGCTTTTTCGCACGGACGAAAACCACAGCCTGCATATCAAGCATAAGGGCGGTGCGGATAGTCTGAGGATTCACAAGTCCGGTAAGAAGTACCGAATCGGCCTTGGCAAAGGCTAAAACGTCACTCATCATATCGCAGGCAAATGCAGAGGTTACCTCACGGCCGAGCAGCCCGTCTCCGCAGACGACTTCGGCGGCGAGGATTTCTTTGATCTCGTTTAACTTCATAAAAGACTTTCCTTTGTTTATGTAAGATTAGTCCTGATACTTTGCGAGGATGGAGTCGATATCCTTATCGGTAAGACGTCCGTAAACCTCATCGTTAACGGTAAGAACGGGAGCAAGTCCGCAGGCGCCGATGCAGCGGCAGGCCTCTAAAGAGAACTTTCCGTCGGGGGTACATTCGCCGGGCTTGATTCCGAGTACCTCGGTAAGGCGGTCGACGAGCTTCTGTGCGCCCTTAACGTAGCAAGCAGTTCCGAGACATACGGAAATGTTGTACTTGCCCTTGGGAGAAAGAGCGAACTGCGCATAGAAGGTAGCAACACCGTAAACCTCTTCAACAGAGATTCCGAGGCCTTCTGCGATCATGGTCTGAACCTCGAGGGGGAGATAACCGTAGATCTCCTGCGCCTCCTGCATTATCTGCATAAGGCAGCCGTCAATGTGCTTTTTTTCTTCGATTATTGCCTTTAATTTTGCCTCCTGCTCGGGGGTGCCTTTAAAGGGAATAGAAGTAGGTGTCTTTTTCATATAACATTCCTCCTGAATTACTTTATACAAGGCAAAATGCGGTTAAGGTCACCCTATACCGCAGATCTGTTAAAATTATAACATACTCTTCTTAAAAAGTCTAGTGCTACTTAACAAATTTAAAAAATCGCAAATTGCAATAGCAACCTGCAATAATTCACAGAAAAGTAACGATTAGCGTAGAATGATGTTGGATTGCGGAGAGAGGGCGAAGCCCGAACGGAGAAATCCAACATCGGCGCCGGCGACTTCCCATCTCTTATGCG
>CASFDQ010000003.1 GCA_949293385.1 uncultured bacterium
AAAATGACAGATGTAAAAATTGTCCACAAAGGGAGATGTGTTTGAGTGCAAAACAAAAAACTAAAAGCTTGCGCCGTCACGTATGGGAAGATTTCAAGGATGAGGCATACGCCTTTACCCATACTGATTACGGTAAAAAGATATATAAACGCCGAAAAGAAACTATTGAGCGAAGCTTCGCAGATTCAAAAGAACTGCACGGGCTTCGCTACTGCCGTATGCGCGGCCTTGCAAAGGTCGAAGAACAATGCTTATTCACCGCAGGGGTGCAAAATATGAAAAAGATCGCAACTATCCTTGCAAGCAAGGATCTATTGCATCCATTCCTTAATTTTGTATTAAAATATTTAAACCCACCAAAAATTTGGTGGGTTTGTCAGTAATCTGACAGGACGATAGGGTTATCGTCCTGTGTTTTTTGTTAGATAAGCTTAGTTACCGTGTCGAAGGCCAGCTTTACGTCGGCGACGGGATCGGCTCCCGCCTCGCGCTCTACGGTAAGATAACCGTCGTAGCCGACCTTTTTAAGGGCGGCTATATATGCGGGAAAGTCCACCTTACCTTCGCCGAGGGGAGTTTCAATAAAGTAGTCGGCAACGTTAAGCGCCTCTATTCCGCCGGTCGCAAAATGCTCGTAGATTATCTCGGGGTCGGTCTTTTTGAGCATAATTCCGTCCTTAACGTGGGTATGAACGATATACTCACCTAAAAGCTCGACCGCCTCTACGGGATCCTGACCCGTCACCATAACGAAGTTTGCGGGATCGAGGTTAACGCCTACGCCGCCTTTGGTGTCGTCAAGAAACGTTTTTAAAACGGCGGCAGTTTCGGGACCGGTCTCTATTGCAAGGGTTACACCCTTCTCCTTAGCGTAAAGGCCGCATTCGGTAAGCGCGTCGAGCATTACCTTATAGCGGGGGTTATCCTTATCGGCGGGGATAACTCCGATATGAGTAGTAACCACCGAGGTTCCGAACTCTACCGCAAGATCGACGATAGCCTTGGTCTTTACTATCCTTTCGGGAACCTCATCGGCGTTCTGAAAGCCGTGACCTCCCATATCGCCGCAAAGGGCCGATATTTCGAGGCCCGAATCGGCAAGCGCCTTTTTATATTCGGCCTTTTTTTCGCTAGATAAGGTCCAGGGAGAAAAGTCGCCGGTGGTAGCGTAGATCTGAACTCCCGAAAAGCCCAGCTCACCCGCCTTTTTAACGGCGGCTAAATGACCTATCTTAAGGCAGTCGGTTATAACTCCTATTTTCATAAATTCTCTCCTATATTTCTATCCAAATATCAGGGCTTTCTTCGGCCGCAAGTATACCGTCGCGGAGCCGCATTACCTCTAAGGTTTCGGCGCCGCTAAAGGGCATTTTACCGTTTTCGAAGAAAAGCAGGATATCCTCAACAAGGTTTTGGAAAAAGGCGCCCGAAACGTCCTGCTTTTTTACGCTTCCGTCGGAAAATTCGCCGCTCAGGCTATAGCCGAAGGCGGGAGAAAACATAATAACGAGCTCTGCATCCTTTCCCTCGGCCTTTATATATATCTGCTGACCCATAGGCTCACATTTTACCCTATTGAAGGCGCCGCCAAAGAGGGATATCGCCATTTCGACGGGATGAATTATGTATTCGTCAAGACTTCGGCCGCCACCGGTCAAAAATAGGTTTTTGACCCCTTTAAACTCCTTAAGCTCGGCCGCATAGCGAAGGGCAGAGGTTGAGAAGAAGGGGACGCCGTATTTTTCGCCGAGGTCGAAGATCTTCTTTGCCGTAGCAAGGTTGGGGGCGAAGGTCTTATCGATATAGGTAGGCTTTCCGAAGGGAAGGACCTTTTCGGCCAGCTCAAGATGCGATTCGGGGTTCGAGGGGGCAAGAAGGACGATAAAGTCGCTCTTTTCGCAAAGCTCCTCCACAGTTTCGCATTTTTCTATTCCGAACTGCTCACACCACTCGTCGGTATTCCTGCCGTCTACGGGAGAGATATACTCCTTCGCCCAGGCGTAGGACACCTTATAGTCAAGACTGAGCTTTTTAGCCGCCTCGTCTATCCAGGCGGGATAGTTATTGGCGTGCCATTCACTTATATACAGGTCTACAAATCCGATTTTTTTCATTAGAACGAAATCTCCTGTTTTTTCTCCGAAGAACGGTAGAGATAGTCGAGAAGCTTGGCGCTCTCTAATATCTCGTCGATATAACACTTATTCTTAACGCCCGAGTCGATAGACTCCATAAAGCCGACGCTTTCACAGTAATACTGATTGGGAATATCGTATTCGGGAGCGATAGTCTCGAGGGTCGCGCCGTCGTAGATCTCAAACTTTCCGCCGTAGGTAAGACGGGCACCTGCCTTATCACCCATAAAGTCGATGAACATATCGTTCTTGTTGATGTTCTGAGCCCAGGCACCGTTAAAGGAAATAGAGGCCTTATCGGTACGGATATGACCCGAGATATAGTCGTCAACGTCGTTAACTCCGTTTTCGATATCCTTGGTATCCTCCGCCCACATAGACTCGTACTTATATGACTTCATATCCTTTGCCATTTCGCAGTATGCGTCGCAGGTAAGGGTCTTAAGCTTTGCGCCGCCGAGGATATAGAGGATAAGATCGAGGAAATGAACGCCCCAGTCGATAAGAACTCCGCCGCCCGACTCTCTCTTGTCGGTGAAGGCACCGCCGAGACCGGGGATAGAGCGGAAGGAACGGAAGGAGCAGTAAACGTGATAGATGTTTCCGAAACGACCCTGCTCGTTAAGCTCGCGAAGCATCTCAACCGACTTGTTAAAACGGTTACAAACGCCGATGTTAAGCATTTTGCCCTGCTTCTTGGCCTCTTCGGCCATCTCGCAGGCAAGGTCGTAGCTTGTAGCGATGGGCTTTTCGCAGAAAACGTGCTTTCCTGCTTTTAGAGCATCCATAGTAACGGTATAGTGAGCCTTGTTGGGGGTAAGAACGTAGACCACCTCGACCTCGGGGTCGGCAAGAGCGATCTTATAATCGTCGATAACCTTTTCTACGAAGGAATACTTGTCCTTCATAGCCTGCGCCTTTTCGATGATGAGATCGCAGGCATATTTGACCTTTACGGTTCCCATTTTTTCAAACGCAGGGAAATGCGCATTCTGTGCGATACGTCCGCAACCTACAACAGCAATTGTTTTCATAATAGATCCTCACTTTACAAAAAGGTTTAAACGAAGGCTTCGTTTGATTTCATTATATATTCACCTTTATCATATTAAAATGTTAAAAGTATATCAAAAAGATATCCTTTTTTAATATTTTTATTGACTGCGGAGAGCTTTGGGGTTATACTTTTTACGGGTGATGAAGGATGCCGTCAAGTTACCATCTCGACAAAAAATATTTCGGTGATCACCGTTTCAGGGACGGACTTTCTCTTTTGCAGATAGGACGAATGTACTGCGACCGAACCTCCCATATCGCCGAGCATATTCAGACTCAGCTTATCGAGCTGACGATAGTAACGGGAGGAAAAGGCCGAATAGTAACCAATAAGACCCCCGTAGAGGTTCAGAGCGGAGACATCTATCTTTCCCTCCCCTGCGATTCGCACGAGATCATATCCGACAGCAACGACCCCTTAAGGTTCGATTTTTTGGCCTTTTCGGTAGAGGACGAAAGCCTTAAGGCCGATTTCGACCGCATCGCCGACCACTATCACGGGGCCGAGTTGAGAGTGTTTAAAGACGAGCGTATTCCGCCCCTTGTTACAAATGCGATAACCGAGGTAAGCCGAGAAAGCAAATATTCTTTAGAGGCTCTGTCTGCAATACTGAAGCAGACGGCGATCTATACCGTAAGGGCCTTTGACGCCGCGCCGCAAAGCATTTATCCGAAAAATATAAAGGATAGCGAGACCCTCTGCTACCGCCTTATGAGCTATATCGATACCCACATCTATTCCCTTAAAAATCTTGAGGAGCTGACCGAGGTCGTCGACTACAGCTACGGATATCTTTCGTCGGTTTTTAAAAAGACCACGGGAGAAAGCCTTTGCGACTATTATATAAGAAAGCGGATGGAGGCCGCAAGGCTTATGCTGACCGAAGAAGATCTCAAAATTACCGATATCGCCGAGCGTCTCGGGTATTCTACCCTTTACGCCTTCAGCAAGGCCTTTAAGGGGCATTTCGGTATTTCCCCTAAGAACTTTAAGGGTAAAAAATAAAACGGTTACGAAAATTTCGTAACCGTTTTTGTTTATTTAAGGTCGGATATAAGCCTTTCGATGGGGGCGTCATCCTTACAGAATTCGTGAGTACCTTCAAAGATCATAAGGTCGAGCCAGTCGGACGAAACTCCCTGCTCCTGTGCCAATGCCCTGACGGCTGAAAAGGAGCTTTCGGTAAATTTATAATCGAAAAGGTTGTCGTTATTTCCCATCTGAACGCAAAGTCGTCTGGGGTAGCTAAGGGCGGCAACCTCGGCATCGTTGAATTTGTAAGCCGAGCTCTGCCATACCCAGTCGGGCCAAGCGACCTCATCGCGGTCGTTAAAGAAGGAGCAGGAGACAGCCGATTTTATACGGGTATCGACAGCGGAGGTGAAGAGGGTGTAAAATCCGCCGTATGACATACCGACCATACCGAAGTTCTTTACAAACGGCTGGTCTTCAAAATAGTCGAGTACACGGGTAAATCCGAAAACCTCGACGGCGGTTATGGAGCTTCCGACCCTTTTAAGACGGGCATCAATCTCCTTGCGGTCGAAGGGGACGTCATAGTCGTC
>CASFDQ010000004.1 GCA_949293385.1 uncultured bacterium
TTATTCACCGCAGTGGTGCAAAATATGAAAAAGATCGCAACTATCCTTGCAAGCAAGGATCTATTGCATCCATTCCTTAATTTTGTATTAAAATATTTAAACCCACCAAAAATTTGGTGGGTTTGTCAGTAATCTGAACCCGAAGATTTTTATCTTCGGGTTATTTTTTGTTTTTTTGAACATACTAACTTCGGAAATATATGCTTATTTGCTTGTTTTAGCGGATAGGCGTATGTAAATTTAATATCCGGAGGAAAATATGAAAAGAATAATATCACTTATTTTAGTCTTGGTAGCCTTGGCTACAATGCTTACGGGATGTATGCGGGATACTTCAAAACCACGTGAAGGAAGAGTATATTTTTTGAATTTTAAGCCTGAGCAGGATGCGGCGTGGCAAAAACTTGCAAAGAAATATACAAGCGATACCGGAGTAGAGGTTAAGGTAGTTACTGCGGCGTCGGGGACATACGAGCAAACGCTTATATCCGAAATAGATAAGGATGACCCGCCGACTCTTTTTCAGGTAAACGGTCCCGTCGGCCTTCAGTCTTGGAAGGATTACTGTCTCGACCTGAGCAACACCGATATCGCTAAAGAGCTGGTTTCAGATGAATTTACCCTTAAGGATGACGGAAAAATTTATGCAGTAGCCTATGTTTACGAGGCCTACGGTCTTATTACTAACAAAAAGCTTCTGAAAGAGGCAGGTTACGAAATAGAAGATATAACCTCTTTTAAAAAGTTAAAGGAGATCGCTGAGGATATAACCGCGCGAAAGGAAAAGCTCGGATTTTCCGCCTTTACCTCTTCAGGTCTCGGTTCGGCGTCAAGCTGGAGATTTTCGGGACACCTTGCAAATCTTCCGCTTTATTACGAGTTTGAAAAGGACGACGTAAACGGTCAGCCCTCATCTATAAAAGGAACCTACCTTGACGAGTTTAAAGCAGTATGGGATCTTTATATAAATAATTCGACAATAGACAAAAATACAATAACCTCAGATCAAAACGATGCCGCGGCTGAATTTAAGGCAGGAAAGGCCGTTTTCTATCAGAACGGGACTTGGGAATACGAAAATATTAAATCTATCGGTGAGGAAAATATCGGATTTTTGCCCATATATTTCGGTGTTGACGACGCTAAGCAGGGGCTTTGCAGCGGAACCGAAAACTATTGGGCTGTAAATTCCGAATCCTCAAAAGAAGACAGAGATGCAACCTTAGAATTTTTAAAATGGATCGCAACCAGCGAAGAGGGGACCAGAGCCTTAGCCGAGGATATGGGCTTTGCTTCTCCTTTTAAAAAGGCCAAATCGGTAGACAATCATCTTACCGAAATAATGACCGAGTATACCAAAAAAGGTCTGAGTCCCATTACCTGGAAATTTTCCGTTACTCCTAACGTAGATGTTTGGCGAAACGATCTTGTTGACGCTCTTGCGGCATATTCGGCAGGCAAGGGAAAATGGGAGGCTGTAGAAAAAGCCTTTGTTGACGGATGGAAAAAGCATTATAACGCTTCAAAAGGTTAAGCTGATCCCGGACACGTGAGCGTGCCCGGGATATTAAAATCACTTAGTAAATTTAAGGAGGAATCTGCAGGATGAGATCTGCCCGACATAATTCATCTGCAGTTATTAACAAGAGTCAGCGCAGAGCGATCCAAAGGTATTCTGCATTCTTTCTGTTACCGACCGTCGCAGCTTTTATTATCGGGTTCGTGTGGCCGTTTGTATGGGGAGTTTATCTATCGTTTTTCAGATTCAGAACGCTTGGGAAGACGACCTACGTTGGCTTTGATAACTATATTAAAGCCTTTAATGACACTACCTTTCTTTCGTCGTTTTGGTTTACCCTCGCATTCACGGTCGTATCACTTATAGTAATCAATCTTATTGCATTTTTTCTCGCCTATGCATTTACCCGTAAGCTCCGCGGCTCAAATATATTCAGAACGATCTTTTTTATGCCTAACCTTATAGGCGGTATCGTTCTTGGCTATCTTTGGAAAATAATTCTTGACGCTGTAATTATTAGATATTTCGGTTCTGCACTGGCACTGGAATCAAAATACGGATTTATAGGTCTGATAATTCTTGTAAGCTGGCAGCAGATAGGCTATATGATGATCATTTATATTGCCGGACTTCAAAACGTACCGACCGAGTTTACCGAGGCGGCAAAAATAGACGGTGCAAACTCCCGTCAGTTGCTTCGTCATATAACAATTCCATCGGTTATGCCATCGATAACGATCTGTACTTTTTTAACTTTAACTAACGGATTTAAGCTGTTCGATCAGAACTTGGCTCTTACTGCAGGCAGGCCGAACAATGAAACCGAAATGTTAGCTTTAAACATCTATAATTCTTTTTACGAAAGCTCGACAAATATGGGCGTCGGACAGGCTAAGGCGGTCGTTTTCTTTGCGGTTGTGGTGATTATCGCGCTCTCTCAGTTATACTTTACCCGAAGTAAGGAGGTTCAGCAGTGAGAAAACTACGATCATTTTTTACGACGGGCTTCTTTTCCCTGATTTCTGCTGTATGGGTACTGCCCGTTGTTATTGTTTTATTTAACTCGTTTAAGAGTAACGATTCTATTAAAACCTCTCTTTTTACGCTACCGAGTACTGAAAGCTTCGTAGGCCTCGAAAACTATATAAAAGGAATTTTTCAGGGAAACTATCCGTTTTATCTCGCTATAATCTATAGTTTTATTATTACGGTCTTATCCGTCGGACTTATCCTGCTTTGCACGTCTATGGCGGCTTGGTATATTAACCGAGTAGACAGCCTTTTTTGTAGAATAGTTTACTACTTTTGTATTTTTTCAATGGTCGTTCCTTTTCAGATGGTTATGTTTACGCTATCCAAAACCGCCGATAAGCTTTTGCTTGATACGCCTTTTACGATACCTGTAGTTTATCTCGGGTTCGGAGCAGGACTTGCGGTATTTTTGTTTAGCGGCTTCATTAAGAGTATACCTCTCGAAATCGAAGAGGCGGCAACCATTGACGGCTGTAATACGCTTCAGATATTTTTCAGGGTCGTTGCTCCGATAATGAGATCGACCTACATTTCTGTTGCGATCCTTGAAATAATGTGGGTATGGAACGACTATCTTCTGCCTTATCTCGTTCTCGATAAAAGGGAATACAGAACGATACCGATTCAGATACAGTATTTACAGGGAAGCTATGGTCAGGTGGACTACGGTGCAACGATGGCTCTGATAATTTTATGCCTTATTCCGATAATTTCTATTTACTTTTTCTGTCAAAAGCATATAATTAAAGGTGTGCTGTCCGGTGCGGTCAAGGGTTGATCGTACCAAATATCTTTTGAATGGAGTATACTATGCGTACCTGCGGAATACTAATGCCCGTTTTCTCGCTTCCGTCAAAAGGAGGAATCGGAACCTTCGGAAAGGAAGCCTACCGCTTTGTCGACTTTTTAAAGGCCTCGAAGCAGTCTTGGTGGCAGATTCTTCCTCTTAATCCCACTAATTACGGCGACTCTCCTTATCAGTCCTTTTCGGCCTATGCGGGAAATCCCTATTTTATCGACCCCGAGCTTCTTATTAAAGAGGGGCTTCTTACCGAAGAAGAGTTTTTGTCCTACGATTTCGGTAGCGATGCTTCGGCGATAGATTACGGAAAACTCTACGAAAACCGCCTTAAGATGCTGAGAACGGCTTTTTCGCGATTTGAACCTGATGAAGAGTACAAGTGCTTCTGTGATGAAAATGCATTCTGGCTCGAGGAATATTGCCTTTTTATGTGCCTTAAAAATATGCACGAGGACAGAGCTTGGGAGGAGTGGGAGAGTAAGCTCCGCTTCAGAGATACGAAACTCATTGCCGAAATCCAAGAGAGTGAAACCGAAAATCTTGATTTCTACCGATTTGTTCAGTATAAGTTCTGTGAGCAGTGGTCTGCTCTTAAAAAGTATGCAAACGAGCAGGGGATAGGTATTATCGGAGATATACCCATCTACGTAGCTTACGATTCTGCCGACGTATGGAGCGAGCCCGATCAGTTTCTTCTCGATAAGGATCTAAAGCCTGTCGACGTTGCAGGATGCCCTCCCGATGCCTTTTCCGAGGACGGTCAGCTTTGGGGCAACCCGCTTTATAATTGGCCTCTTATGAAGAAGGACGGATATAATTGGTGGAAAAAGCGCCTCGGATATGCGCTTAAGCTTTACGATATGGTCAGAATAGATCATTTCAGAGGCTTTGAGTCTTTTTACGCGATTCCCTACGGAGAGAAGACCGCTCGCAAGGGCAAATGGATGAAGGGCCCAAATATGACACTGTTTAATGAGTTTAAAAAGGAGTTTGGTGACGATCTTCCTATTATTGCGGAGGATCTCGGTTTTTTAACGCCTGAGGTCCAGACTATGCTTAAAAAGTCGGGCTACCCCGGTATGAAGGTAATACAGTTTGCTTTTGACGAAAGCTGTGATAGCGTGTATCTGCCTCATAATTACGTTAAGAATTGCGTTGTATATACAGGAACCCACGATAATGATACTATTCTCGGATGGACCGAAAGCGCCGCTTCTGAAGAGATCGAGATTGCCGAAAAGTATCTACACGTTGATAAAAACGAGGGATTTAATTGGGCGATGATGAGGTCTGCGCTCGGCTCGGTAGGGGATATGTGCATTCTCACGATGCAGGATGTTATCGGTCTCGGCTCCGAAGCACGTATAAACATCCCGTCAACCGTCGGTGGAAACTGGCAATGGAGAATTGACGGCGGTTGTATCAACGATTGGCTTGCTAATATTATAGCTGAAAATACGAAGCTTTATGGCAGAGCGCCGAAAGAAGAGGAATAATACAGTTAAATCCGCCTCACACTAAGTGAGGCGGATTTTTAGTTCCATTCTTTACAAACGTCGATGATATCGGTATAATTAGAATATTTTTTTAATTCATCTATAGTTAGCTCTATTGCGCTATTACTGCTACCGCAAGCAGGGAATACGCTATCGAAACGGTTTAAAGAAACGTCGAGGTATACCTTAACTCCCGACTTTACCGCAAAGGGGCAAACTCCGCCAACAGCGTGTCCGCAAAGCTCTTCTACCTGATCTATAGAAGGCATTTTAGCTTTCGTGCCGAATAATGCTTTAAATTTCGAGTTGTCAACCTTAGCGTCGCCTGCGGTAACTATTAAAACACAGCCGTCTCCTACGATAAACGAAAGGGTTTTTGCTATTCTTGCGGGTTCGCATCCAAGAGCCTCTGCCGCAAGTGTTACGGTTGCGCTTGATGAATTGAATTCCATAATTTTGTCTTGAATATTAAACTGATTGAAATATTCTCTAACCTTTTTAATTGACATAATTTACGCCTCCTTTCTTTTACTATTTTACATTCAATATGCCTTGCTGTCAAATAAAATAAAAAAGTTCTTTAAACTTTTTAAAAAATATGCTATAATATCAAATAAGAGAGTGTAGATATTCTTTTATGACCGTTTCTATCGCCGTTGTTGCCTATAATGAAGGCACGTTTTTACCGCTTCTGTTATCCGATATTGCTTTGCAGGATTATCCGCATAATAAGATCGAGCTACTTCTTATCGACAGTATTTCTTCCGATAATACTCCTGAAATTATGTGCAAGTTTAAGGAAGAGTGCGACTTTCTTTCTTGCAAGCTCCTCGTAAACAAAAAGCGCATTATTCCTGCGGGGCACAACCTTGCTATAGATAACTTTATCGGCGATGCGCTTATTCGTATTGACGCTCACGCCCGAATTCCCGTTGATTTCATTTCGAAAAACGTCAAAGTGTTAAATAGCGGGGAAATGGCGGTTGGCGGAAGACGTCCCTGCATAGTAAGGAGAAGCGATCGTATTGGCAAGCTTCTTCTTTCTGCCGAAAACTCAGTTTTCGGTAGTGGCTTTGCTCCTTATAGGACAAGCCGCGAGAAGCTTTATACGAATTCGCTTTTTTGCGGAATGTACAGACGCGAGGTTTTTGAAAAGGCAGGAAGGTTTAACGAGCTTCTACCGAGAAGTGAAGATAACGAAATGTGCTATCGTATAAGAAGATCGGGATATCGTCTTTGCTATAGTCCTGAGATCGTATTCTTTCAGTATATGAGAGCCGATCTTTTCTCTATGCTGAGGCAGAAACTGCTGAACGGTTTTGCGGTAGGGAAAACCTTAGCCGTCGAGCCAAAGTGCTTTTCTTTGTTTCACTTTGCGCCTTTATTCCTTATTTTGTCTCTTTTTGTCGCGGTTCTTCTTTGTCTTAAAGGTGACTTTTTTCCTTTGCTATTTCTATGCTCGCTGTACGGAACCCTACTGTGCGCCGCGACTGTGGCGGCTGTATTTAAAGAGCCTGTCTTATGTAATTTATATCTCCCGCTTGTACTATTTCTTGTTCATTGGTTTTACGGGATCGGTACGATTCTGGGTCTGATCGTAATGCCGTTTTGGCTATTTTTTATTAAAAGGAACGTTATATGATTGATTTACTAAAAAGGCACCGCGAAGGTCTTCTTTATGTCCTGTTCGGTTGCGGAACGACGTTTTCTAACTGGTTTACCTACTGTATATGCGTTGAAGTTTTTCACCTTGATATCACCGTCAGTAATGCACTTGCTTGCTTAGTCGGCGTTATATTCGCTTTCGTCACAAACAAGCTCTACGTTTTTCAGAGCAGGGGAAAAAGCGCAAAAACGGTTTTAAGAGAGGCGATCTCTTTCGGTGCGTCCCGTGCCGCTACCGGCATTATAGATATATTCGGTCCCGCTATGTTTATGGATCTCGGTATTACGGGGACGCTTTTCGGAATTGAAGGATTTGTTGCTAAGCTGATCTCAAGCTCTGTGGTAATAATTTTAAACTATACCTGCAGTAAGCTTTTGGTTTTCAGAAATACTAGTGAAAATTAAAGGATGTGCTGATGAGGCACACTCCGTAAGGAAGTGTGCCTCAGTTATATTCGCCTTGCGGCGAGTTATATTGCTTCGCAGTTATATTTGGGCTTCGCCCAAGTTATATTCGCTTCGCGAGTTTTAGGGCGAATATAATATAACTCTTTTGGAAATATCTCGCCGACGGCGAGGTATTCCAAAGGAATATAACTGTGAGACCTGTCTCACAATATCACTTATTATACTTATATTTGAGACGGGTTAATTTTAAAACATATATTTTCGTTAAGCACCTTTTGAAAGTGCGTAACCCACTATGACACTTTCAGCAAATGAAAGTGTTTTTTTTATTTATAAAAAGCGATGGAAGACAACTTCTTTACGAAGTGTCTTCCATCGGCACATCCTTTTTTACTTAAATATAGACAGATCGACCGCTTGGGCCATTCTTCGATATCCCTCAACGCTTGCGTGGAGATTATCCCCTCTGTTGCAGGCGGGGTCAAAGGCCGCGGGATCCGATTTGTCTCTTACCGCTTTATCAAAATCGATGAATCCGTCAGAAACATTCTGAGTTCTTATCCAGTCGTTGAATTCGTTTCGGATGCTGTTTCTGTTTTCGTCGTAGGTCCTCCAGTTTTTAAAAGGAAGAAGGGTTGCGAGATAGGTTCGCATACCGAGCTTTTTAGCTTCGGTTATGTATTCGGTAACACCCTCGGCCAAGGACTCCGACGAAGGCATATTACTCATCGGCCGCATCGGATTTTTGCCGTCGGGATGAATTATGTCGTTAATACCGTGCAGAATAATGACGGCGTCAACTCCGTCGTGATCAACCTCGCGAACAAACCGCGTCATTCCGCCTTCACCGTAGTGAAAGTAGGATAGAGCAGGGTAGCAGCCTTTTATTCGGCTTCCGCTGACGGCCCTTCGAACGACGGCACGCTTTCCGTTACCGACTTCTATAAGTTTTTCTGCGAGAATATCGACCCATTCCTGCGAGGTGATAGAGTCACCGAAGGCGGCTACGGAGTAGCTGTCCTCGTATGTCAGGAAATCAACGCTCCAAAGAAAGTTATATGCGACGGAAAAAGACATCTTGTAAAAATCAAGATCGGCCGAATGAGTGTGGTTGCCTTCTATAAACCGACGCACCATATAGGTGTTTTCGTAGGTGAACCCTGTGTTCATCTGTGTGAATTTGTCGAAATATATGCTGACGGACAGCTTCTGACCCGATCTTATATCGAAGTCTACGGGATCGCTTACGAGCTCACCGTGCGGCTCGATAATTCCGCTGAGGCTTCCGCTGAAGGTAACGTTTTTAACAGTGTCGGAAAGTATTTTGCATTTTCCGTCGTCGGATATCGCCACGGTCACCTCACTCAGCTCTACAGGCTCGTCGCCGAATCTGTTTGAAAACTTTAGACGAACGGCTCCGGCATCGAGCGAGTTTATAAGTACGTAGCGGACGGTCGTATTTTTTGTCCATTGGGCTTCGCTTAGCGGCGGATGCGTGACTCCGAGTCCCCATCCGTTTACCCATTTGGTAAAGCTCATATCATATCTCCTTATGATTTTATCCTATGTATTGTATCACAGAAGCTTAAAAATAACAACAAAAAATCGACCTGAATGGGCAATGTCATTAAGTTAAGATATTGCCCGTTCGGGTCGATTTATTTACTTTACCTTGACCTTGAAGGATTCGCCGCATCTGGGGCATTTTACGGTGTGCTCACCGGGTTTTCTCGGTAATCTGAGAACGACCTTGCAGTGCGGACATTTTTTATAAACATGGGTGTTTTTTTCGCTTTTGATCCGGTTTCTCAACTGCCTTGAAGCTTTGATGTTTGCGAAAAAATCTGCAAAGACCTTATTCTCTTTCTGCCTTTTCGATATATTCTTTGAGAAGAGTCTGTATAGCATATATATAAGCAGACAGGTTTGAGACAGATAAAGGAGAATACTGCCTGCGAAAATATTGACGAAAGAGATTATAAGGCAGAATACCGTTAAAATTACGGTAAAAGCGTCAAGACCGTAGGTAAGGTATCTTCCATAAAAAAACTGTGCGAGTTTGTAACGAAAGTTCATTTATTTCACCAAAACGTTTATTCGCTTCTGAGAGCCTCGACAGGATCCTTCTTGGCGGCAACGCCTGAGGGAATAAGTCCCGCGATAAAGGTAAGAAGCATACTGATGATCACAAGTACAACGGCTCCGACAACCGGAAGCTGTGCACCGATATTCTCAATTCCCGAAAGACCTCTGATAATGAGATTAACGGGCCAGCAAAGAAGTAAAGTGAGTCCTATTCCGAAGGCGCCTGCGACGAAACCAACTATAAGAGTTTCGGCGTTGAACACTCTCGAAATATCCTTTTTGGAGGCGCCGATAGCGCGAAGAATACCTATTTCCTTAGTTCTCTCGAGAACCGAGATATAGGTTATGATTCCGATCATTATCGAAGAAACGACCAGTGAAATTGCAACGAACGCGATAAGAACGTAAGAAATAACGTTTATTATTATCGTAACCGAAGACATCATCATTGCAACGTAATCGGTATAGGTAATACGGTCGTCTTCGGATACCTTGGAATTATATTCCTCTATCGCAGCCGCGATCTCATCCTTTGCCTCAAAGGTCGAAGCATAGATATTTATCGAGGAGGGGGAGTCCTTTGAAACTATTCCGAGCGCGGAAAGAACCTCTTCGTAGTTGCTTTCGGAAGTGGTCGGAGGCATATGCGCATCGTAAAGCTCGGCGTATTCGGCAGCATTCTCCTCGCTTACCTCACCGAGTTGAGCAAAATATCCGTTAAACTGCGTAATAAGTGCTGCCTCGGGAAGGGCGCTGAGCTGAGAGAGGGTCTCCTCGGTATAAGCTGCGGATGTAGCCTCGGTAATCATTTTTTCAACCTGTGCATAGAGCTCTTCATCGGACATTTCAGCCAAATACTGCTGCAGAGTTTCCTTGTCGATGCCTGATTGAGCGGCATATTCCTCTACCATTACCGTTTCAATATATTCGCGGGTCATTTGTTGCATCTGAGCGTCAACCGTCTGTTTGATGAACTCAGGGTCGGGAGTAGAAGCAATGGCCTTAAAGAGCTCGACCTTTTCGGCGTCGGTAAGACCTGCTATATACTCGGTAAAAGCATTGGCTTTTTCGGTATGCGAAGGCTCAACGTCGTCTTCGGTAGCAAAGGGCAGGCCTAAAATAACGTCGGTCTTGGGGTCGTTTAGCTGAGCCTTGGCGATATCGCTTGAGTTGGTCATTTCTATAACCTTATCGGTAAGAGCCTTGGTATATCCGATAGTTCCCATAAGCATCGATGCGGTAGCGTCCTCTTTAGGACGAATAATACCGCTTATCTTTAGCTTGATTCCGTTATCGTACATATATGCGAGACCTGCGTCGCTTGAGCTTATGTCGTGATAGGTGTTGGTGTTTTTATCATAAGCGTAGTAGAGATAAGAGGGTACGAGGCTGAAGGTCATATTTCGGATCTCTTCGTAGGACCAGCTCTTTATTGCGGTATCCAATTCAGCACCCTGCTCGATCTTGTCCCAGGATTCTTTTGCTTCCTCCATCGTAGTAAGCCCGAGTGCGAGGAGAGCAAAATCGCTTACCTCGTTGTTTTGATCGACGACGAGAACGATCTCGTCGTAGGTTTTAGGCCAGTTTCCGCTAATGCAGTCGTACTGGTCGTAGAGCAGGTCATTTATGAGGGCACCGTTTTCGCCCGACAGCATTTCTTCGTATATCTCTATACGGTTCATACCGCCGGCAAGATTATTGACTCCGGTCATATCCATGCTTATACCCATCGTTTCCTGCATAAGCTCCATAGCGTCAGATTTGGAGATCTTGCCCTCACTGTCTTTGAAGAAAACGTTAAAATCGAAGGCGTAGGAATAATCGAGAGCTGATATAAGCTCCGCAAGCTCGGGATCGGCGTTGTCGAGATATTCCTTAAAGGGCTTAAGATTATTCTCAGTTATGGTTGCGTTGGTCATTGAGTTTATAAGCTCGTTTAAAACAGGGCTTGAATAGACCTTGTCGAGCTTGTGGTCGGTATTTTCGGCATTTGCTCCCATAAGGGCGGTGATCATAGCCGACATATCAACGCTTTCTGCTTCGATAGTGATAGGATAAGAGGATAAGGTCTCTTCCTGAACTTGGTCGATGTATATCTGAATGCCGTTGGAGAGGGCAAGAATCAAAGCTATTCCAATAATTCCTATACTGCCTGCAAAGGAGGTCAGTATAGTTCTTGCTTTCTTTGTCATAAGGTTGTTAAGAGACAGAGAAAGTGCGGTCAGGAAAGACATTGATCTTTTTTTCAGCCTTTTGGCCTTTTTTCTTTTAACTTCGGGTGCTGCGTCGGAGATGGGTTCTTCTTTGGTATAAGGATCGGAGTCGTCTACAACCTTACCGTCAACCAGCTTGATTATACGGGAAGAGTATATATCGGCAAGCTCGGGATTATGAGTTACCATAATAACGAGCTTATTCTTAGAGATCTCCTGAAGTATCTCCATGATCTGCTTGCTGGTCTCGGTATCAAGAGCACCGGTGGGCTCATCGGCAAGAAGTATATCGGGATCGTTAACGAGAGCTCGGGCAATAGCTACGCGCTGCATCTGACCGCCGGACATCTGCGTAGGCTTCTTTTTGAGCTGATCTCCGAGTCCGACCTTCTCAAGGGCTTCTTTGGCGCGTGCTTTTCGTTCGGCTTTAGAAACGCCTGAAAGGGTAAGAGCAAGCTCTACGTTAGAGAGGACAGTCTGATGAGGAATCAGATTATATGACTGAAAAACAAAACCGATAGAATGGTTGCGGTAGTTATCCCAGTCCCTTGCTTTAAATTCGGTTGTGGCTCTTCCGTTTATCGTGAGATCGCCCGAGGTGTATCTGTCGAGACCGCCGATTATATTCAGAAGCGTGGTCTTACCACATCCTGAATGACCGAGAATGGACACGAATTCGCTTTTTCTGAATTCTAAGTCGACTCCCTTAAGAGCAACGACAGAGCTATCGCCGGTCTTATATTCTTTTACAATGTTCGTTAGCTTCAGCATAACAAACTCCTTATATATTATTACACATTCATATTTTACCATAAATAACCTATATTATTGTTAACTGCGTGTAAATTTACACAGCTTTCTATTTTAAACGGCGATATTCTTTCTGTAAAGAAAAATATGATAAAACGCTTTAATTTAAGAAAATTAAAAGCCACGCGGCAGCGTGGCTTTTAAACGTAAACTTTTAGTTTTTAAGGCTCTGCATCGGTGCGGGGATCTGTCCGCCTCTGTTTACGAATTTAGCAGGGGAGTAGGTTGAGATTTTCATAACGGGGCCTTCGCCTAAAAGTCCGCCGAAATTAAGGGTATCGCCAACGCTCTTTCCGATAGCGGGAATTACGCGGACGGCTGTCGTTTTGGAATTTACCATACCTATTGCGGCTTCATCGGCGATAAGAGCCGAAATAACTTCGGGAGTAGTATCTCCGGGAATATTTATCATATCAAGACCTACCGAACAGACGGCTGTCATCGCTTCAAGCTTTTCGATAGAAAGCGCACCGACGGTAGAGGCGTGGATCATACCTGCGTCTTCGGTCACGGGAATAAAGGCACCCGAAAGGCCTCCGACTCTTGAAGACGCCATAACGCCACCTTTTTTGACAGCGTCGTTAAGCATTGCGAGGGCGGCGGTGGTTCCGCAGGATCCGCAACATTCAAGACCGATCTCTTCGAGTATGTACGCGACCGAGTCGCCGACCGCAGGGGTAGGTGCAAGGGAGAGATCTACTATGCCAAAGGGATAACCGAGGCGCTTAGAGGCCTCCTGTGCAACGAGCTGACCCATTCTCGTAATTTTAAAAGCGGTTCGTTTTATAAGCTCGGCAACGCCCGTAAGGTCGAGACCTTCCGATTTAGAAAGAGCGGCGCGAACAACACCGGGACCGGATACGCCTACGTTTATAACTACGTCGGGCTCACCGACTCCGTGGAAGGCTCCTGCCATAAACGGATTATCCTCGGGTGCATTACAGAATACAACGAGCTTTGCAGCTCCGATACACATTCGGTCGCTTGTCTTCTCGGCACATTCCTTTACGATTTTTCCCATCATCTTAACGGCATTCATATTGATGCCCGCCTTTGTAGAACCAATATTTACCGAAGCGCAAACGTGTTCGGTGCAGGCAAGGGCCTCGGGTATGCTTTCGATAAGGGCGATATCTGCGCCTGCAAAGCCTTTTTGAACGAGGGCGGAATAACCGCCGATAAAGTTGACTCCTACTTCACGGGCCGCTCTTTCCAGCGTCTTTGCGAACTTGACGGGGCTCTCCTCCTTGCAGGCCGAAGCAACTATGGCGATGGGGGTGACGGATATTCTCTTGTTTATGATCGGAATACCGAGCTCGGTTTCGATCTGCTTACAGACCGGAACAAGATCTTTGGCTGTTGAAACGATCTTACTGTAAACCTTCTCACAGGCTTTATCGATATCAGAGTCCATACAGTCGAGAAGCGATATACCCATCGTAACCGTTCTTATATCGAGATTCTCGTCCTGAATCATAGTTATGGTTTCAAGTATTTCGTGCGTGTTTATCATATTTACACCTTAGATCCTATGCATTGAATTGAAAATTGTTTCGTGCATTACGTGGACCGACATACCCAAATCTGATCCAAGCTTCTGCATTTCGTCTGAAAAAGCTCCGAAAGCCTTGTTCATTTTGGAAATATCGCAGAGCATTATCATACAGAACATATCTTCAAGAACCGACTGAGTAACTTCATTGATGTTTACGTCGGATTCGGCACATTTAGCCGATACCTTGGCAAGAATACCTACGGAATCCTTACCTACAACCGTTATAACTGCTCTCATAGAAAACACCTCATATATCGTAATGGTGTTATTATAACATAAAACGTGTGAAAATCAAATAAAATCTTGAATAATGAGTGAAAAAATGATAAGATAATAAAAACGGAGGTAATACTTATGAATATTAAACTATTAAAGCTTCTCGGAAAGAATGCAAGATACGAATACAAAGACCTCGCTACCATGCTTGGCACGGACGAGGCTTCTGTTAAGAAGGATATCGCCGAACTTGAGTCGGCAGGACTTATCAGAGGCTATAAAACGGTAATCGACTGGGAAAAGCTTGATACCGCAGCCGTTTCGGCTCTTATCGAGCTTAAGGTTTCGCCTCAGGCTGATTACGGCTTTGAGGAGATCGCAAAGCGCGTTATGAAATACGACGAGGTCGAATCGGTATATTTAATGTCGGGAGGTTACGATCTTTGCGTAATGGTAAGATCTAAAACTTTTCAGCAGGTTGCTATGTTCGTTGCTAAAGAGCTTTCGACTATCGATGCGGTAGTGTCTACCGCTACGCATTTTATTCTTCGCAGATATAAAGAGCTTGACGTTATACTTTGCGAGGACAACGAAGACGATAGGGGGACCCTTTCGCTTTGATGAACTATAACAGCATTTTGAACAAAAGTGTTACGGAGATAAAACCTTCGGGTATCCGAAAGTTTTTCGACATTGCCGAGCAGATGGAGGACGTAATTTCCCTCGGTGTCGGCGAGCCGGATTTTCCTACGCCGTGGCATATAAGAAGCGAAGGTATTCGCTCTCTTGAAAAAGGCAGGACCCGTTACACTTCTAATCACGGACTTCTTATACTTCGTGATGAAATATCCAAGCTTTACGAACGAAAATACGGAATCAAATACGATCCTGAAAAAGAGATCCTGGTTACCGTCGGAGGCAGTGAGGCTATCGACGGTGCGGTTCGTGCCCTTGTAGCTCCGGGCGATGAGGTCATAATTCCTCAGCCGTCCTACGTCTGCTACGAGCCTATAACCGTTCTTGCAGGCGGCGTTCCCGTCATTATCGAAACCAAGGCCGAAAACGAGTTCAGGATAACTCCTGAGGAGTTAAAAGCGGCTATTACGCCGAGAACAAAGCTTCTTATTCTGCCTTATCCCTGTAACCCTACGGGAGCCGTTATGCGAAGAGGCGATCTTGAGGCTATAGCTGAGGTTTTAAGAGATACGAATATCGTTGTTATCTCGGACGAGATATATTCCGAGCTTACTTTCGGCGGCGAGTCACATACTTCCTTTGCCTCTATCGACGGAATGAAAGAGCGTACCGTTACCGTTAACGGTTTTTCAAAGGCTTATTCTATGACGGGTTGGCGAATGGGTTATGCCTGCGGACCCGAAGAAATTCTCGATCAGATAACCAAGATTCATCAGTTTGCAATAATGTGCGCTCCCACAACGTCGCAGTACGCCGCAATAGAAGCTCTGAAAAACGGAGACGGAGATATTGCTGCGATGGTCGAAGAATATGATATGCGCAGACGAATTATCGTTGACGGTTTTAACAGTATCGGTCTTACCTGTCGCGAGCCGCTCGGAGCGTTTTACGCTTTCCCGTCTATTAAGTCGACCGGTATGACGAGCGAAGAATTCTGCGAAAAGCTTCTTTATGCAAAAAAGATAGCGATCGTACCGGGTACCGCTTTCGGAAGAGGCGGAGAAGGCTTTGTAAGAGCTTCTTATTGTTACTCGGTCGATCATATTAAAACCGCCATAGAACGAATCGGAGAATTTGTAAAGGAAATTAAGAAATAATGCGGTATACTGCCAAAGCTTACGCTAAAACCAACTTGTTTCTCGACGTAGTTTCGAAAAGAGACGACGGCTACCACGATATCGATTCGGTTATGCAGTCGCTGAGCGTTTACGATCTTGTTTCCCTTGAGCTTAGCGACTCGGGTATATCGGTAGAATGTGATAACGAAGAGCTTGACGGAACCGAAAATATAGCGTATCGCGCCTGTGAAATTTTTTTGGATTTTGCGGAGCTTGACTGCGGTGTTAAGGTGTATATCAAGAAAAATATTCCCACAGCGGCAGGACTCGGCGGCGGTAGCGCCGATGCTGCGGCGGTTCTCGTTCTCTTGAATATCGCAAGCGGAAAGAACTATCCCGTTTCTGAGCTTGTTCCGATAGCGGCGTCCCTTGGTGCTGACGTACCCTTCTTTCTTATCGGAGGTACGGTAAAGGCAAACGGAATAGGCGAGATACTTACCAAGCTGCCCGATACACGCCTTAGTTTCGTTTTGCTCAAGCAGCACAGCAAGCAGTCGACGGGAGCGATGTACAGACTTCTCGACAGTATTGAAGAAAGACCTCACGGCGATCTTAACGGATTTATCGAAAGCATATCCTGCGGCAGTTCGGTCATAGCTACGGGTATCTTTAATTCTTTTGAGACTTGCTGGGATATGGATATGCTTTCTGCGCCTTTGAAAGCTTTTTCTCCGCTTAAGATATTTTTAAGCGGCTCGGGTCCTACCGTTTGCGCGCTGTTCCGCGATGATTTCGAAGCGAAAGCCTGCGCAAAAGCACTTTGTGACGAAGGTGTAAAGGCTTTTGCCGTATCTTCGGTCCCGTTTGGAATAGAAATTGTTTAGTTAACGGTCTTTTGGTCAAAACTTAACTCGACTTTATAAAAAGGAGTTTAAGTTATGTCGAAAATAAAACTGTTTAACCTTGCTCTTGTATCTGCACTTATTTTTTGTTTGATAGTTTCTATGGTAGGATTTACAGATTCGTGCGAGGAAATGTACGAAAACATAATACGAATAAGGATCCTCGCAAATTCCGATTCCGATTCGGATCAGGCTCTTAAGATCAAGATAAGGGACGCGGTCCTTGAGGCTTCGGGAGAAATATATAACGACACGGATTCCTACGAACTTGCGGTAAACGCGACGACCGATAATCTCGATAGGTTACTTTCGGCGGCGCAGAAGACCGTTTATGAAAACGGCTTTGATTATAAGGTCTCGGTCGATTTTCGTCAGGAATTTTTCGAGACCAGAGTTTATGATGATTTCACCCTGCCTGCAGGCAGTTACGAAACTGCGGTCTTTACGGTAGGCGAGGGGAAAGGTCAAAACTGGTGGTGTGTGATATTCCCGAGAGTTTGCGTCGGGGCCTGCTCCGACCGTCTGGAGACGACACTGTCGAAGGATACTGCAGACCTTGCTTATAGCGGTAAGAAATATACCGTAAAATTCAAAACCGTAGAAATTTTCGAAAAAATTAAAAATTTCTTCGATTTTTAAAAATAATGCTTGCATTTTGTTTACCGATGTGTTATCATATCGATTGTTATAGAGTTTATGTGTAAAGAAAGGAGTGTTTATGCATGAAACAGGGCATTCACCCGAACTATGAAAAGACAGTTATCAGATGTGCTTGCGGCGCAGAATTCGAAACCTGCTCCACTAAGAAGGACATCCGCTTAGACATTTGCTCAAAGTGTCATCCGTTCTTCACCGGAAAGCAGAAGCTCGTTGATACCGGCGGACGCGTTGACAGATTCAATAAGCGTTTCGGTCTCTAATCTGCATTTTGCCGCAGCCACAGTTTGTGGTTGCGGTTTTTCTTTATAAATTCTGTTTGGTGGGATTATTTTTGGACACCTATAAAACTATAATTGATGATATGACGACGCAGTTTACCGAAAAGCATTCGCGCTTTATCGGCTACGTCTCGCATACCGAAACCGATGAAGAGGCGGTTGCTTTTATTGATAAAATCCGTTCGCAGCACGGAGACGCACGGCATAATTGCTATGCCTACCTGCTTAAATCTGAAGGTAGGACGCGATATTCCGACGACGGCGAGCCGCACGGTACTGCCGGTAAACCGATACTCGATGCTATAAACGGTTTTGAGCTTAAAGACGTTACCGTAGTTGTGACCAGATATTTCGGCGGAATACTTCTCGGTACGGGAGGACTTGTCCGTGCCTATCAAAAAGCCGCTAAGGATACGCTTGATGCAGCCGAAAAATATCTGATGGTTCCCGGAGCCTGCTTCTTGGTGTCCTGCGACTACTCGAATTATCAGAAGCTCGAAAACCTTATAAACGAGTTTAGCGGAAGTATAGAGAATACCGTTTTTGAGGATAACGTGAAAATTTTCTTTTCGATAGCTAAAAGCAGAGAGGAAGAGTTTCTGGCTACCCTTAAAGACCGCTTTTTTTCAGCTTTAACTGCCGAAAAAACCGGAGAAAAATACACAAATCAATTTATTTTTTATAAAATTAAGGTTTTGTTCGATTTTTTGTATATATATAGTTTAAAGGGGTGATTTTGTGAGCAATATCCGTGAAACTACCGAAGCTATCGAGAAACAGATACTTTCCGATAAAGCTTTTTGCGTAGCAAACTCTAAAGGACGTAAAAGGGAAGAGGCTAAGGACGATATTCGTACCGATTTTCAGCGCGACCGCGACAGAATTATTCACTGTAAGGCCTTCAGAAGGCTTAAGCACAAAACGCAGGTATTCTTGTCTCCCGAGTCGGATCACTACAGAACGCGTATGACTCATACCTTGGAGGTCTCACAGATCGCAAGAACGATAGCAAGAGCACTTCGTCTCAACGAAGATCTTACCGAAGCTATTGCAATGGGTCACGATCTCGGTCATACTCCCTTCGGTCATGCCGGAGAAAGAGCTCTTGATAAGCTTACTTCTTTCGGTTTTACACACTATGAACAAAGTGTTCGGGTTTGTGAAAGGCTTGAAAAAAATCTTAAAGGCCTTAATCTTACGTACGAGGTGCTTGACGGGATCCGAAATCATACGAAGGGTGAGTGGCCCGAGACCTTGGAGGGGCAGATCGTTCGTTTCTCCGATCGTATTGCTTACATAAATCACGATATTGACGATGCGGTTCGCGGTGATATTATAGCAAGGGACGATATTCCTTTCGATATTAAGCTTACCCTCGGTACGACAAAAAGCGACAGAATTTCCGCCCTTGTTCGTTCGGTTATCGAAAATACGGATACAAATGCGAAAATGTCTAAGAAAATTGAAGCCGCCTTCGAAACGCTTCATACCTTTCTTTTTGATAACGTTTACCGCAATCCTAAGGCAAAATCCGAAGAAACTAAGGTTGACGGAATCATCGAAGGACTCTTTACCTATTTTGCCGAAAATCCGCACAAAATGCCCGCCGAGTTCTCGGTTATATCCAACGAGGAAGGTATCGAGCGTGCGGTTACCGATTATATCGCGGGTATGACCGATCATTTCGCGATTATGACATATAATAATATATACGTACCAAGATCCTGGGGAATATAAAGGAAGGTGAATGTTTTTGGCGATCCCACAGTCGATTATCGAAGAAATTAAATATAAAAACGATCTTGAAAGTGTGATCTCCTCCTACATCACCCTTAAACGAAGAGGCAAAAATCTTATAGGTCTTTGTCCGTTTCACGGCGAAAAGACTCCGTCTTTTACCGTCTATCCTGAGAACGGGTCGTTTTATTGCTTTGGTTGTAAGGTCGGCGGCGACGTATTCACCTTTACAAAGCTTATTGAAAATCTCGATTATATAGATGCCGTTAAGCTTTTAGCCGAGCGGTGCGGAGTAACCGTTATTGAAGGAACGAAGGATGATTCGCTTCATAATCTGAAAAATACGATATACGAGATAAACCGAGAAACGGCAAGGTTTTATTATTCAAATCTTTCTAAGCCCGCAGGTAAATGGGCGATGGATTACTATCTTTCGAGAGGGCTTACCCCCGCTACGATAAAATCCTTCGGTTTGGGGGTTGCTCTAAGTGAGTGGGATTCCCTTGTTAAGCACTTGCGCTCTAAGGGTTTTTCTCCTGAAGATATGGTACAAGCCGACGTTGCGGTTAAAAGCAACAAAGGCACATATTTCGACCGTTTCCGCGATCGTTCGATGTTTCCGGTAATTAACGTTAGAGGAAACGTTATTGCTTTCAGCGGACGGCGCCGTACCGAGGATAAAACTGTTGCAAAATACGTTAATACAAAGGATACGTTGGTCTATAATAAGAGTCAAAACTTGTTCGCTCTCAATCTTGCTAAAGCGAACTGCTCTGAACAAATGATCCTTGTTGAAGGTAACTTTGACGCAGTATCTCTTCATCAGGCCGGCTTTAAGAATACGGTTGCTCCGCTCGGAACCGCCTTTACGAAAGAGCAGGCACTGCTTATGAGCCGATATACCAAAGAGGTTATTATCTGCTTCGACTCCGACGTCGCAGGCGAAACCGCGGTGGATAAGGCCTTTAATACGCTTTCGGGCACCGGCCTTTCAGTTAAGGTTTTAAAGCTTCCCGTGGGAAAGGACCCTGACGAGTTTCTTAAAAGTAATAAGCCTTCCGAATTTCAGAAGCTTATCGATACCGCGGTTGACGAAACCTCGTATAAACTTCTTAAGGCTGCGGATAATATCGACTCCGAATCGCAGGAGGCTAAAATTAAATACCTTAACAACGCCGTCGAGATATTATCGAAAAATAACGATCCCATTGCGGTCGATTACTATCTCTCTAAGCTCTCGAAGGATTACGAGGTCTCTAAGGAGGCTCTGAAAACCAAGATCGCTCAGATAAAGCGTTCCCGCGAAAATGCAAAACGCAAGATAGAATCAAAAAAGATCACTGAGCAGCGTATTGACAGGGAAGATATAAATCCCGAACGGTTTGGTAATGAACGTGCCGTTGCCGCGGAGGAAATGATAATCTCTATTATTATGAAGCATCCCGATCTGTTTAAGACGGCGGCTTCGGAGCTTACCGAAGATAGCTTTGTAACCGCTCTTAACCGAAGGGTCTACAAAGAGGTTTGTGAGCGTCTGAGCACGGCTGAATATTTTTCAATTTCCGATCTCGGCGATCGCTTTTCTCCGAAAGAGGAAGGTTATATGTCAAAGCTTCTTAATACCGGCTTTGAGGGCGATCATCCGAAATCGGTTTTGATAGACTGTATATCGGTACTTAAGTCTGAAAAAAGTTTAAAGGACGTTTCTACCGATATTGACGACTGGGCAAGTCAAATGCGAAGAATCGCAGAAAATAAAAAGGGGAATTAAAATGGAAAAGGAAAACAAAAAGCTAACGGCTACCGAAAAAACCGAGGTAGAATATAAGGATCCTAACGAAGAAGTCGAAGTATCCTTTGACGATCTCGAGCCTGCTCCCGAGGAGCTCGGCGAACTCTTTGAAGAGCCGCCTATACTCGATCTTGATTTTGACGATGAGCCTACCGATGACGAGCTAAAGCTTGAAGAAATGAACGTTGATAATATCGACGATGAGATCGCCCTTGAGAATATGTCTCTTGACGATCCCGTTAAGGTATATCTTCGTGAGATCGGCCGTGTTCCGCTCCTCAGCTCTGACGAGGAGATCGAGCTTGCGATTAAGATCAACGACGGCGACGAACGTGCTAAGCAGCGACTCACCGAGGCCAATCTTCGACTCGTTGTAAGTATTGCCAAAAAATACGTCGGACGCGGTATGTACTTCCTTGACCTTATTCAGGAAGGTAACGTAGGTCTGATTAAAGCCGTTGATAAGTTTGACTACACCAAAGGCTTCAAATTCTCGACCTATGCTACATGGTGGATACGTCAGGCGATAACCAGAGCCATCGCCGATCAAGCCAGAACCATTCGTATTCCCGTTCATATGGTAGAAACCATCAACCGTCTTAAGAAGGTTCAGAGTCAGCTCCTTCATGAAAACGGCTATGAACCCAGTGAGGAGCTTATTGCTGAAAAAATGAATCTTCCCGTTGAGCGAATCCGTGAGATTATGCGAGTTGCTCAGGAGCCGGTCTCTATGGAAACTCCCATAGGTCCCGAGGAAGATTCCCGTCTTATGGACTTTATCAAGGACGACGATGCCCTTGCTCCCGATGAGGCGGCCCTTAAGACCATCACCAACGAGGACATAGACGCCGTTCTTAAGACCCTTACTTCAAGGGAGGAGGCCGTTATCCGCCTTAGATTCGGTCTTTACGACGGAAGATGTCATACTCTCGAAGAGGTAGGAAGCGAATTTAACGTCACCCGTGAGCGTATTCGACAGATCGAGGCAAAAGCTCTTCGCAAACTTCGCCATCCTGTAAGAAGCAATAAATTCAAGTATAAGTAAAAAGGAATAATTTCGATGACCTACTCATATAAAACTAGTGGGACTTGCTCAAGAGCGATAACCTTTGAGGTAAACGACGGAATTGTTTCGAAGGTAAGATTTGAGGGTGGATGCAGCGGAAACACTAAGGGTATCTCCGCGCTTGTTGAAGGTATGCGGATTGACGATGTCATTTCGAGACTATCGGGCATTAATTGCGGCTTTAAAGGTACATCCTGCCCCGATCAGTTAGCTCGGGCCCTTAAAAATCTCAGAGCAGAAATGAGTGATTAAAATGTTCGACGATAAAGATATTAAAATCGCCGGCAATAAGCCGTCGGATTCGATCAAAAGGAATAGTTTAAGCGCCGCTTCAGACGATATTTTGCCTGAGGCTCAGGTTCTTGCGGCAAAAAAACTCGGTGAGTATGTAGCGGATAAGTTTTCGGAGGCCTCAAGTGCTCATTCCGATGCCGTCGAGGACGCGGACGCCGATATGCTTGTTCAGCGCATTTTGCTCCTTTCCTTTACGGTTACGGCTACCTTTGAATCCGAGCTTATAAACGACGCTGTCACGGGTATAGCGCAGAAGAGCTTTCTCGACACGGTAAAGAAAAAATACACAGCCCTTTACGGCCACACCTCCGATACCGGAGCGTTTACGTTCTATTATCTGGCTTTCAGAAGGGGAAACGATATCGATCGCAGAGTAGGACAAACCTTTGCTATGCTATGCGGTCACGACGGAGATCCTATCTATCAGGAGCTTGGTGAGGTCCTTTATTGCTGGTTTTCGAGCGTTGTTGCCGACGCCGCCAAAGAATTTAAACTTAATAAATAGTCACGGAAGACCTCCTGCGTCATATAATGATGTGGGAGGTTGATTTTTATTCCAACTATATATTTAAGTCCTTCTACGCAGGAATTTAATCCTTATTTCGGAGGCGGCAATGAGGAGCAATATATGAATCTTGTTGCTGATGCGATGCTGCCGTATCTTAATTCTTCGGGAATAAATTACGTCAGAAATACGCCCGATATGACAGCAGCATCTTCAATAAGAGCCTCCAACGGCGGTCGTTACGATTTTCATTTAGCTTTACATTCCAACGCGTCCAATACGGGAACTGCTCAGGGCGCTGAGTTTTATTATTATCCATACAGCTATAACGGAACCCGTGCGGCCGAAATATTTGCAAATAATTTCAAGCTGATTTATCCCGATCCGTCGCTTGTCGAGACTGTGTCGACAACAACTCTCGGTGAGGTTACAAGAACAAGGGCGCCTGCTGTACTTGCCGAGGTCGCCTATCACGATAACCCCGAGGATGCGGATTGGATAAGAAATAATATTGATGAAATTGCAGAGAATTTGGTCTTATCATTAACCGATTATTTCGGAATACCCTTCATTTTACCGAGTGAGAATCAAACGGCTACCGTCAATACTCCTCGCGGAGGAAATCTCAATATACGAGAAGCACCCGATATTACTTCTCAAATAGTAGGTAAAGCTCCTAACAGAAGCGTACTGAAGGTTATAAAAAGACTGCAGGAATGGACTAATATAAGCTATAACGGGCTTACGGGCTACGTTAATAATAAATTTATAATTTAAATCAGGGTTTTTCCCTGATTTTTCTTGTTTTTTAAGAAGATATTGTGTATAATGTGTTAAAAGGGGTATTTTGTAACGAAACGGAGTTAATATAAGTGTTAATAAATTTACTAATGGGCGGTAAAGCCGACCTTACACAGGCGATCATCTATATTATTTCGGCTCTGACCGTTATTTTTCTTACAATGCCTGTTCACGAATTTGCTCACGCCTTTGCCGCATATAAGCTCGGCGACAGAGCGCAGAAATATGCAGGACGTCTTACTTTAAATCCTTTTGCACATATCGATTATATCGGTGCTCTGTTTATTCTTGTTTTCGGCTTTGGATGGGCCAAGCCCGTTCAGGTCAATCAGCACGTTTTCAAGCGCCCCAAGCTCGATATGGCTATCACGGGATTTGCGGGACCGCTTTCTAACCTTGTCGTTGCTTTTGTCGCAACCTTTTTCTATGCTTTATTCGGATATCTGTACAGCAGTACCGTTACTTACGATTTCGCAGCCGCTTCCTTTGAGGGCAATGTGATTTTCGAATATTTATGGTATTTCTTCAGCTTTATCGCGATGATAAATATTTCTCTTGCGGTATTCAACCTTATTCCCATACCGCCACTCGACGGTTCGAGGGTTCTTTTTGCATTTTTGCCCGATAGAATTTATTATAACATAATGCGCTATGAGCAGTATCTTTATTTCGGACTTATTCTTCTTATAGCTACGAACATTCTGGATACTCCTCTGGCTATTGCACAAAGTGCCGTTACCGGCTTTTTCGAAAGTATTGTTTCGTTTCCTCTAAATTTAATTTTTGGATAGGAGTTCAATGGAAAACGTTATTCTTTATAAAACTGAAGAGTTTGAAGGTCCGCTTGACCTGCTTCTTCAGCTGATAGCACGCAATAAACTTAATATTTACGATATAAAGATCTCCGTCCTCGTAGAGCAGTATCTTGAGCAGATAAAGCTTATGCAGGAGCACGAAATGGACGTTGCAAGTGAGTTTCTTGAAATGGCCTCCCGACTCCTTTACATTAAGACCGTCAGCCTACTTCCCAAACACGAAGAGGTTGAGCAGCTTAAGCAGGAGCTTACGGGCGAGCTTCTTGAGTATCAGGTGTGCAAAAAGGTTGCAGAGACCCTCTCGACAATGACCGACGGCTTCGATACCTTTGTTCGCCCGCCCGAACCCTTTGAGGCCGACAAGACCTACGTGCTCACTCACGACAGCGTAGACGTTTATAACGCATACGTTACGGCTATGGGAAGAATGGACAGGCGTATTGCCGTTCCGACAAAGGCCTTTACCAAGATCGTAGCTAAGAAAATATATTCCGTTTCTTCAAAGATCATATTCGTTATGCGAAATCTTTGGGGAAGAGGTAAAAAACGTCTTTTAAATCTTTATAGAAGCGCAAAAGACAGATCGGAACTTGTAGCTACATTTCTTGCGGTACTTGAGCTTACCAAAGCCAACAGAGTTGTGGTGTCGGGCGATAACGACGAGATGGAAATTGAGCTCATTAAGGAGAAAAAGAAAAAACGATGAACAGAAACGAAATGATCAAGGCTGCCGAGGCCGTTATATTTTCATCGGGAGAACCGATAGCCGTTTCCCGTCTTGCCGAAGTTTTTGAACTCAGTCCGAAGGAGACCGAAAAGTTGGTTTCGGAGGTAATAGAGCACGTCGAAAACTCCGATCTCGGATTTAAAATAATTAAACTTGATGACCATATTCAGATAGCTTCAAAAAAGGAATATGGCTCCTATATTAAAGCCGCCTTCGATATTAAACGAAGAGCTCCGCTTTCTCCTGCCGCCCTTGAGGTTTTGGCAGTTGTCGCTTATAATCAGCCTGTAACCAAAGCCTTTATAGAGCAGGTGAGGGGAGTTGATTGCTCGGGTGTTGTTTCGACCCTCATTGAAAAAGATCTTGTTGAGGAAAGGGGAAGGCTTGAGCTTCCCGGTCGTCCTCTTCTTTACGGAACTACCAAAAATTTTCTGAGATGCTTTTCTCTTGAATCCCTTTCTGACCTGCCTCCGCTTCCCGAAAATGAGCAAAGAGAGACCGACGTCGCAGAGCAGCTTGAAGTACGCCCCGACATCTGATCGGTAAATAATTTTAACGTTTTGTGAAATAATATCAGAGGTGATAGAATGATAGGCTGGATCGTGTTTTTTTCCATCCTCGCAGTTTTTGCGTTGCTTTTGTTATCATCGCTGAAAATAACTCTTGATATCGGCGAAAAAGCCGTTTTCAAGATCGAATTCCTTTTTTTGAAATTATTCGACATCGACAGTAAAAAATCGTCAGGTTCAATAAAAGAAAAAAAGAAGCTCAAAAAGAAGGATAAGAAGTCGATAGTCGATACGCTCAAAGATTATGCCTCTTCAAAGCATAAAGCCGAGTTATTTTTCGAGATAATCGAGTATTTGAAAATAGCTCTTATAAAATTTAAAAAACTTTTATCCCATACTCGATTTAATAAAGCCGTTTTGGATCTTACCGTGGCTACCGAAGACGCTGCCGATACAGCTTTGCTTTACGGAAAGGTCTGCTCCGCGGTCTATCCGATCGTATCTGTTCTTGATACGGCGATGAAGTTTGATCCGAAGCATATTTCGGTTAAAACGGATTTTGCTTCTACTCAGATAAAATTCTATATGAGCGGAGTTATAAAGGTAAGAGTTATTTATTTAGTAGGATTTGTTATTTCAACTGCAGTTTCAATAATAATACTCAAGTTAGGAGATATAAACAATGGCAAACAACCACAGCATTGAAGCAATTATGAACGTCACAATGGAAAACCTTAAGGCGATGGTAGATGCCGATACTATTATCGGAACTCCGCTTAAGGTCGGCGAGGTTACCCTTATTCCTGTGTCTAAGGTTTCCTTCGGTCTTGCAACGGGCGGTTCAGATATACCTTCTAAGAACCCAAATCCCGTTTTCGGCGGTGGCGGCGGAGCGGGCGTTACCGTTACGCCTATCGCATTCATTAGTATTTGCGGAAGCGACGTTAAGATGCTTCAAGTCAACGCTAATCTTACTCCCGTTGAAAAGCTTATCGATCAGGCTCCTGAACTCATTAAAAAGGTAAAGGAGATCTTCGAGAAAAAGACCGTTATCGAAGAAACTGAGTTATAATGAAGGATAATAGGATTCGTCTGCAAAAATTTATGTCAGATAACGGCATAGCTTCCCGCCGCAAATCCGAAGAACTTATCGAATCGGGTAAGGTTAAGGTTAACGGCAGGGTCGCTATGATCGGAGACAAGGTAGACCCTATCCGCGACAAGGTTACCGTCAGAGGAAAAACCGTTGTCGCAGTTAAAGAAAAGGTTTACATAATGCTTCATAAGCCCCGTGGATTTGTTACTACGATGAGTGATGAAATGGGCCGAAAATGCGTTGCAGAGCTTGTTAAGGACGTACCCGTCAAGGTCTTTCCCGTGGGCCGTCTCGACCGCAACTCCGAAGGTCTGCTGTTAATGACAAACGACGGCGATTTTTCAAACAAACTCACACATCCGTCCTCTCACGTTAATAAAACCTATCGCGTAACCGTTGACGGAGCCGTCTCCGATGATCAGATAGATAAGCTTGCGTCGGGCATCGACATTGACGGCGACGGTAGACTTACGCTTCCCTGTGATGTTTTTGTCATAGAACGTAAAGAGGGTAGAACAGTTCTTAATTTTATCATCCACGAAGGCCGAAACAGGCAGATCAGAAAGATGTGTGAAAAGGTCGGACTCGATGTCTTAAGGCTGAAAAGAACCGAGATCGCGGGCGTAAAGCTGGGAATGCTCGGTCAGGGTAAATGGCGCGATCTTAATGAAAAGGAATTAAAGCGCCTTACCAACGTATCACAATCAAAGCAGAATGTTTAGATTTTACCTGTTTTTTACAAAAAAAGACTTGTTAAATATTAAACGTAGTGTTATAATATTAAACTGGTGATAAATTGATGTTTTATCGGCATTTTTTATCTATTGGAGGTACATTATGAGCGATACGCTAACTAACAACAAGTTCGCTTCTGAAGTAAGCTCTCTTTCAGATTCGAACGCAAGAAAACGTCTTGAAATGCTTTTTGACGACGGTAAATACAACGAGATCGACCGTTTTCTTAAGAATAACGGCTCTGAGTGTGAGGTCGTTGCCGCGTATGGCGAAGTAAACGGTATGCCCGTTTATGCTTACGCACAAAGCATTGATATAAACAAAGGCGCAATGGGAAAGGTACAAGCCTCTAAGATCGCCCATGTTTACGATCTTGCCACAAAAACCGGTGCCCCCGTTGTTTCTGTTTTTGATTCTGTCGGAGCACATGTTGACGAGGGTGCCGCCGCGCTTGAGGCGTATGGTTCTCTTATCAAGGCTGCAGGCAATATTTCGGGCGTCGTTCCTCAGATTTCCGTAGTTGCAGGCCCGTGCATCGGAAGCTCCGCTGTGCTTGCTTCTCTTTCCGATGTCGTTATAATGACAAACGAGGCAGAGTTCTACATAACTTCTCCTGCCTTCGCTTCGTCCGATTCTGAGCTTGGCACAGCTAAGCTTGCCGCTAAGAACGGAACCGCCGCGCTTGTTGCCGATACCGATAAGGATGCCTTAGCTCTTGTTGCCGACCTCCTGGGTTATCTCCCTTCAAACAACCTATCCGAACCTCTTTTCGCAGAACCCGTAAGTCCTGCAGGAGGTAATGATATCGAGACCGTCGTTGATGCAGGCAGCTTCTTTGAGCTTTCTGCCGACTACGGTAAATGCATAAAGACAGGTCTTGCCCGCATAAACGGCGCTTCTGTAGGCGTTGTTGCTACCGACGCAGCTGCCGCTGACGGATATTTCTGTGCTGACGGTGCTAAGAAGGCCGCAAAGTTCGTTCGCTTCTGTGACGCTTTCTCTATTCCTGTTATAACTCTTGTCGATTCTCTCGGAATTCTTGCTAAAGAAAAATGCGATCTTGCGGGCGGAGTTAAATCGATCTCCGTTCTTACCAGTGCTTACAGCGAAGCCACAACTGCCAAAATCGCCGTTGTTACAGGTAACGCTATAGCAGGAGCTTATATCGCTTTCGTTTCATCTGCGGCCGCTCCCGATATGGTTTATGCTTGGTCCGATTCTGCTATCGGAACCTTAGAGCCTATGACCGCTGTACAGCTTCTTTATAAAGACCGTCTCGAGGCAGGCGAAGACCGCAAAGCTCTTGAAGCCGAGTACAAAAATGATGTTTGTTCTCCCTTCTGTGCCGCTGCTGCAGGCTTCGTAACCGACGTGATAGAACCCGCAGATACCGCGTCTAAGGTTTCTGCCGCACTGGACGTCCTCTGCTCTAAGAGAGTTTCAACCCTTAGCAAAAAACACACTAATATACCGCTTTAATGGAGGTCAAATACTATGAAACAATTAAAAGTTACTGTTAACGGAATCGCTTATGACGTATGTGTTGAAGAGGTTGGAGAGGTTGCATCTGCTCCCGCAGTCACTGCTGCACCTGCCGCTCCCGCCGCATCTGCACCGGCTCCTGCCGCACCTGCTGCCGCAGGCGGAGAGGTTATCTCTGCTCCGATGCCCGGAACCATCCTTTCTGTTAACGTTACCGTTGGACAGGCCGTTAAGAAGGGTGACGTTCTTTGCGTTCTCGAAGCTATGAAGATGGAAAATGAGATCTATGCTCCCCGTGACGGTGAGGTAGCTTCGGTTACTACCACCAAGGGTGAAGCTGTTGAATCCGGAAAAGCTCTCGTTACGCTTAAATAATCTATAGAAAGAGGTAAAAAGAGTAATGGCACGAATTGGTATTACCGAGACGGTTTTAAGAGATGCTCATCAGTCTCTTATTGCTACTCGTATGTCTATGGACGATATGCGTCCTATGCTCGAAGACCTTGATAAAATCGGTTTTCATTCGCTCGAATGCTGGGGAGGAGCAACCTTCGACAGTTGCCTTCGTTTCCTTGGCGAAGATCCTTGGGATCGTCTTCGCACTATTCGCGAGGCTTGCCCCAACACCAAGCTTCAGATGCTCTTCAGAGGTCAGAATATGCTTGGCTACCGTCATTATGCCGATGACGTAGTTGAATATTTCGTTCAGAGATCTGTTGCTAACGGTATTGATATTCTTCGTATTTTCGATGCGCTTAACGACTTTAGAAATCTCGAGACCGCTATTAACGCCGCTAAGAAGGAAGGCGCTCATACTCAGGCCGCAATTTCCTATACTACCGGTCCTGTTTTCGATATCGAGTATTACACAAACTACGCTAAGCAGCTTGAAAACGCAGGAGCTGACTCTATCTGCGTTAAGGATATGGCAGGTCTGCTTACTCCTTACGGTACCTACGACCTCGTTAAGGCTCTTAAAGAGACCGTTAAGGTTCCGATACAGGTTCATTCACACTATACTTCCGGTCTCGGCTCTATGGTCCTCTTGAAGGCTATTGAAGCAGGTGCCGACGTTGTAGATACCGCGATATCTCCTCTCGCTCTCGGTACGTCTCACGCCGCAACTGAGGCTATGGTTGCAGCTCTTCAGGGTACCGAATATGATACCGGTCTTGATCTTGAGGCACTTGCCGGAATTGCCAAGAAGGCTACCGTTCTTCGTGAGAAATATATCGAAAGCGGCCTCCTCAATACCAAAATGCTTGGCGTTGACGGAAAGACCCTTATTTATCAGGTTCCCGGCGGTATGCTCTCTAACCTCGTTTCTCAGCTTAAGCAGGCGGGCAAGGAAGATAAGCTCTCCGAAGTTCTCGCCGAAGTTCCGAAGGTTCGTGCCGATTGCGGTTATCCTCCGCTCGTTACTCCTTCGTCTCAGATCGTCGGCACTCAGGCCGTGTTTAATATCATAGGCGGCGAGCGTTATAAGATGGTTACTAAGGAATTCCGCGGTCTTGTTCGCGGTGAGTACGGTAAAACTCCTCTCCCGATCGATCCTGAATTCAGAAAGAAGATAATCGGCGACGCAGAGCCTATTGATTGCCGTCCCGCAGATCTTATCGAACCCGAGCTTGATAAGATCAGAGCAGAGGTTGCTCCTTGGCTTGAGCAAGAGGAAGACGTTCTTTCTTATGCACAGTTTGGACAGGTTGCCGTTAAATTCTTCGAAGACAGAAACAATAAGAAATACAAGGTTGACGCAAAGCACGCTGACGGAAAGTCCGCAATTCATCCCGTTTAAAAAAGTACTTGCTTTTTTTGAGAGTTTCTGTTATAATACATCTGTTATTGTGTTAAAAAGACTTAATGGAGGTATATTAAATGGGTCCTTTTGAAATAATTTTCGGTATTATTGTACTTCTTGTTTCGATCGTTATCGTTGGAGTTGTTCTCCTTCAGCAGGGTCACAGATCCGGTATTAACGGTGCGATTTCCGGTGCAGCCGATACTTTCCTTTCTAAAACAAAGGCCAGAACCGCCGACGCAAAGCTCGCAAGAATGACTAAGTTCATTGCTGTTGCTTTCTTTGTGCTCGTTCTCGTTGCCAACATAATCTTCGCGCTTTAATTTTAAGGAGGCATACGCAGGTATGCCTCTTCTTTTTTTCATATATAACGCAGAGTCCTCATATCTTTAAGTTAAAGGGGGACTCTTTTTGTTTTATAAGATCTTGATATTGGTTTTAATCGCTCTTAGCGCTGTAATTTCTATTGCTTACGTTGCTTATAAAAAGCAATCACCGATTTTACTGACCGTAAATTCATTTGTCGGTCTGATACTGCTAACTTTACTGAAACTGATTTCTCCCTATATTTATGTGAAAATATATATAAATACAGTTTCGGTTTTGCTTGCCGTTATACTAGGACCGGTCGGTGTTATTCTTTTTATAGTCGCGGACTGTATTTTTTTATAATTTTCCCCCTTTCCAAAAGGCAAAAAGTATCGTATAATATTTATAAAATATAAAAAGTTGGAGAAAAATTATGCTTAATTTTTTAATAGGACGTGCGTGTACCGGTAAAACTCACAAAATTATCGAAAGCGTAGCGAATACCTCTGTCTCTAAGAAGGTTGTTTTAATCGTCCCTGAGCAGTTCACGTTTGAATCAGAACGCGCCATACTTAAATACAACGACGCCGTTTCGGATAACGTCTCCGTTTTAAGTTTTTCCCGCTTATTCGAGCTTGTTGCCGAAGCAACGGGCAGGGGAGCGGCTTCTTGTGTTTCCGACTTTGAAAAAATGATACTTTTTAAAAAGGCGCTCGTTGCTTGTTCCGAGCAGCTTTCGGTCTTTTCGCGCTATATAAAGTATCGTGATTTTGTTAAAGGCGTTTCCGATGCTGTAAGAGATCTTAAATTTGCCGGTGCACAGGCTGAAGATCTGCTCAAGGCTGCCGCAAGCATCGGCGGTACCTGCGGTGCGAAGCTTAAGGATATTTCCTATATTATGTCTGCTTATGACGCATTGCTTTCTGAAAAATTTATCGATCCTGCGGACAGGCTTACAAGACTGTACGAAATTCTTTGCGGCTTTGAATATTTTAAAGATACCGATGTTTTATTTGATTCCTTTACGGGCTTTACGGGTCAGCAGTACAAGATCATTGAAAAAGTCCTTGAACAGGCCGATAACGTGACCTTTTCTTTCTGTGCAGACGACGCTGACGATCTTTCGCTCGGCGTATTTTATAATACCTGTACCGCTGTACATAAAATCAAAAAGACTGCGTTATCTCGAGGTATTACGGACATAAACATTGAAAAATTAACCGCTTCATATTATTCCAACGTCGCGATGGCCGAACTTGAAAAGCTAATGTTTTCTTCGGCAAAGGACTGTGTTTCGGGCGGAAACGTAAACGTTATTTCCTGCGAAAACGCAAGGCAGGAAGCGTTGGCCGCGGCTAACATAATCAGACGTGAGGTGAAGGAAAACGGGTACAGATTCCGCGATTTCATTTTGGTTGCGCGAAACGCCGATGATTACGCCGAAGAGGTATTAAGGCAGTGCGAAAAGCACAGGATCGCCTGCTTTACCGACCGAAAGTTTTCCCTTGCTTTTACCCCTGTTTGCAACTATGTGCTTAGGTTGGTTGACGTTTCTGTATCGATGAGCAGTGAAAACGTTCTGAGCCTTTTAAAAACAGGACTTTTTGACCTTACCGAGGATGAAGTTTTTGAGCTTGAAAACTATATTTATCTCTGGGATATTGTTCCTGCCGACTGGCAGAATCCTTGGAATATGAGCGTTAAGGGAATTACTGCCGACGAAGATTCTGACAGCAGTAAAGCAAAGCTTGCCCGTATAAATGAAACGCGACAAAAGGTTTTCGATATCATTTCAGAGTTCAGATCTGAATTTAACGGTAGTCCTAAAAAACGTGCTGCGGCAATCTACAACCATTTGATTTCTATGAATATCAACAAGAAGCTTGCGGCGTCTTGTAAAAAGCTTGCCGATGATAATGAGCATTATCTTGCATCGGTAAGCAGGCAGAGCTGGGATAGCTTTATTTCGGTCCTTGACAGTCTTGTTAGGGTTATGGACAAGACTTCGGTCACTACCGAAGAATTCTCGGAATCTTTACTTATAGCGATAGATGCTGCGCATATTTCCAACGTGCCTCAAATGCTTGATGAGGTGACCTTTGGAGCGGCCGACAGGATAAGACCGTCTAAACCTAAAATTTCTATAATTATGGGCGCAAATCACGGGGTATTTCCTCTTGTCGGAACCTCGAAAGGGCTTCTGGCTTCGGCGGATAAAGAGAAGCTTAAAAAATGCGATATCGATCTTGACGACGACGTAATTAAAGGCGCGGTTGAAGAAAACTATCTTGTTTATTCGATGCTTTGTTGCCCCGTGGATAAGGTATACGTGCTTTATTCCGAAAAGGATTCTTCGGGTAAAGAGCTTTCGCCCTCCTCTTTTGTGACGCGTATAGCTGATGCTTTTTCAGATATTATGATCGGCGTTGACGGACATGACGACAAAAAGGAGATCAAAAGATTCTTGCTTTCTGCGTCGGGCGAATTTATACCGTCAACGGCAGATTCCGCTTATAATGAAATAGGGATAGTTAACGAGACCGAATATGAAAGCGTTAAGGCCTCGGTTCAAGGCTATAATAATTATTTTGAGCGCCTTGAGCTTATCCAAAAATCATCCTCCGAAACAAACTTTTCGATAACTCCTGCTACCGCGGACAAGCTTTTCGGTAAAGAAATAAAACTTTCGGCAACAGGCTTTGACGTTTATCATAAATGCAGTCTTTCGTACTTATTGGATTTCGGATTTGGCGCAGGAAAGCTCGAAAAAGCGGATCTCGGCGTACTGCAGCGCGGCCTGATAACTCACTTTGTTCTTGAAAAGATCGTCGACAAGTTTCATTCGAAGCTTGGTGGTCTTACTACTGCCGAAATTTCATCGGAAGTTGACGTGCTTATCGACGAGTATTTTAGAAATGTAAAAGGGTCTGAAAAGCTTATGACCGCAAGATTTTCATATCTCCTTAGTAAAATCGCCGTTCAGATCAAGAATATAGTAGCCCACATGGCAAGTGAGTTTGCTCAAAGCGATTTTGATGCAAAATACTGTGAACTTACTATCGGAGACGAGGCGAATATACCCGGTCTTAAATACGTACTTGACGATGGAACGGTTGTGAATTTCGGTGGAAAGATCGACAGAGTTGACGTTTTCGGCGGTTACGTAAGAGTAGTAGACTACAAAACGGGTAAAATGGTCTTTAAACTTTCTGATACTCTCGTCGGTCTTAATATGCAGATGCTTTTGTATCTCTACAATTTTGTTAAGTGCGGAGGCGATCTGGTATCTGAGCCAAAACCCGCCGGCGTACTTTATATGCCCGCTAAAGACAGCGACAAGCCTGCTGAAAGACGTATGAACGGAATAATTCTCGATAAGGACGAGGTTCGTCTTGCAATGGAAAAGGAGAACAAGGGACGCTATATTCCCAAAAGAGAAGATCAACCGTCATCCTCATACATCTCCGAAGGCGGCTTCGAGGTCGTTTTCGATCAGATAGACAGGCTCATAATTTCCATGGGTAATGCCCTCAGAAGGGGAGAGTTCGCAGCCGATCCTACCGACGGTGCCTCGTTTGACGCCTGTAAATACTGCGACTATTCGGGTATTTGTCGCAGCAGCGGAAATCCGCACAAAAAGTGTGAGGAATATGATAACGATAAGACTATAAGCTTACTGAAAGGAGAGGAATAGTATGGCTTTTAAACCGACCCGCGAGCAGGAGCTTGCCATAAATGAAAGCGGAAGCATTATCGTATCTGCCGCTGCAGGATCGGGTAAAACCGCAGTTCTTGTTGAACGTGTAGCGCGAATACTTACCGATAAAAAGCATCCCGTCGCCGCTAACAAACTTCTTATCGTAACCTTTACGAACGCTGCGGCCGCCGAACTCAGATACAGAATTGAAAAAAGACTGAACAGCGAGTTTGAGAAAAATCCGAACGATTATTACCTCCAAAAGCAAAAGCTTCTTCTCAGTGATGCCAAAATTTGCACTATCGACTCCTTCTGCATCGATTTTATCCGTGAAAATTTCGAGCTTTCGGGCCTTGAGCCTTCCTTTAAGATAGCGGATAAATCGACTGTCAATTCTCTTAACAACTTTGCACTGTCTGAAGTTTTTAACGAGCATTTTGATTCTAAGGACAACGATTTTTTGACCCTTCTCGAAGCCTTCGGTGAGAAACGGGACGACGAGACCTTACGTAAGTGTGTGTATAGCGTTTACGAATACAGTCAGCATATTCCTTTCCCCGAAAACTGGCTTGACGGTATTGTAAAAGAATACGAGGAGCACGCTTCAGGCTATAGCACAAAATGGTGCGAAGAGGCTCTTGAGGTCGCTGAAACGCTTGCCGTTGATGCCGTCTTGGAATTAAAAGAGGCTAATGCGCTGCTTCTTACTTGTCCCGCTGCTTACGAGAAATATTCGGCCAACTATGAGTATCTGCTGTCATTTTCCGAGGAACTCATCGATCTTTGCAAAACGCGCAGCTGGAACGATGTATACGGCTTTATAAAGACCCTTGCTCCTCCAAAATGCAAGAACCTCAGCGGTGATGAGAAAACGGAAGCCGTGCTTTCCTCAAAAAAACTCAGAGACTCCGGAAAGAATAAACTTTCATCCGTCGCAGGACTCCTTTATTGTTCCGAGGAAGACACGAAGAACGAGTATTCTGCTATGCTTCCTTTTATTAAAAAGATTATAGAACTTGTAAAGGAATTCGGAACCAAGGTTTCAAAGCGACTGAAAGAAAAGGGTCTTATTACCTTTCTCACGGCAGAGCAAACAGCGCTTTCTCTCTTGGCCGAGGTTAAAAACGGCGAAATTGTAAGAGGAAGATATGCGGATTCTTTTTCGGATATGTTCGACGCCGTTCTTGTGGACGAATACCAAGATACGAACACCCTGCAGGACACCCTGTTTTATCATTTGTCAGATTGCGGAGATAAACTGTTTTGTGTTGGAGATATGAAGCAGTGTATCTATAAATTCAGAGGAGCAAATCCTACAAATTTCCTTCATAAAAAAGAGTCTGCCGTTTTCCCCGAAAACAGAACTTCGGATGATTTTACCCTGCGCGTAGATCTTGGCTGTAATTTCAGAAGCCGAAAAGAAGTTTGCGAACGTATAAACTCTATATTTAAAAAGATCCTTTATAAGGATAATTCCGGTTTCGATTACGACGATAAAGAAGAACTTGTATCGAGAGCCGAATATCCGAGTAATTCCGAAAAGAAGATAGAGTCGCATTATATTGATTTTTCTTCTGTATGTGATGAGACAGAATATGAAGGAAGAAGATATGCCGAAGCGCAGGCGGTCGCTTCTACCGTTAAGGAGATAATGGAGCGTCCCGATTTTCTTAAAGCAGAGGACGGGATTCATCTGAGAAAAACCGAGTATAAAGATATAACGATTCTTCTGCGAGGCATTTCCGAAAAGGGAGCGATCTATGCCGCAGCCCTTAAGGAAAACGGTATTCCCGTTTCTTTGGACGACTCGGAAGGATTATATTCTGACGAAGTAAATACTTTGCTTTCTTTCCTGAAGATAGTTAATAATCCTACGGATGATATAGCGCTTCTTACCGTTATGACATCTCCTGTTTTCGGAATAAGTATGGAGGAGCTTGCGGTTGTTCGCGCCTCTCACGTCTATGGTAGCTTCTATTCCGCGGTTATGGCCGCGTACAGGCGGGGCGAAGAAAAGTTTGTGAGTTTTATCGATCTGCTTTCTGCTATCCGCCGTAAAGCGTCTATGTCATCAATTGCGTCGATAATCGCCGACATATTCGAGGATACAGGCCTTCTGAATATGGTTTCCATCTCAGAAAACGGCGACTCAAAAAGACTCAATCTGCTTCACGTTCAAAGCATCGCTCTTGAGTTTGAAAAGGAAGGCCGAAGAAATCTTAGTGCGTTTCTCAGATACTTCGAATCTCTTTCTCAAAAGGACTTTTCCGTAAATTCCGATTCGGGAAATGCGGTAAAAATTATGACGATTCACGCTTCAAAGGGTCTGCAGTTCCCGATCTGTATTCTTGCAAATTGCTCTAATCGGTTTAACGAAACCGATTTAAGAGCACAGTATATCATTAACGAACCTCACGGTTTTTCTTTTAAGATGCACGATGAAGACGGAAAGGCGTCAGATAATAATATTCTAAGGACTCTTATGCTTCACGAAGAAAGAAAGGAGCTTTTGGCCGAAGAATTAAGATTGTTTTACGTCGCCTTGACCCGAGCGGAAGAGATGCTTCTGACCTTTTCTACCTACAACGATCTTGACGACGAAGTAGCGAAGAAACTGGCCCTGCTTGAAAGAGCCGAAGCTGAGGACGTTCTTCCGTATTCTGTTTTCAGAAGAAGTAAATCATACGCCGATTGGATACTGGAAGCCGATATTCTTGACGGCAAAAAGGACGTTTTCATAAACGGGGTCCGGGACGATAATATTATAATTCACAGATCCGTCGTGAAGCCCGTCGCCGAAAAGATCGTTAAGGATAAAGCGATGCATGATGAAGATCTTGTAAACAGGCTCAGGAGCGAATACGCTTATTCCTATCCGTACAGCGATATTATCGGTCTTCAGGCAAAATCTTCGGTTACCGATATCGTTCATAAGGCCGACAGCGAAAACTATATGTTTACCTCACGACCCGCATTTTTGCATGAAAAGGGCCTTACCTCGGCAGAGCGAGGGACTGCTATGCATAAGGTTATTCAGCATTTCGATTTTTCTGCGGCAGATGATATCGACGCCGAGCTTGAGCGTCTGTACGAGTATACTTATATCTCTGAAACTGAGTATGAAGCCGTAGATAAAGAGCTTCTTAAAAGCTTTTTTTCGTCGGATCTGTTTAAACGAATATTAAATTCCGATATCGTTAAACGGGAAATGCGTTTTCTTGCAGAGTTTCCTGCAACCGAGCTCGATAATACTCTCGACAGTAGCTTTAGCGGTGAAAACGTGGTCGTTCAGGGTGCGGTAGATCTGCTTTTTGTCGAAAACGGTGAGATCGTTATTCTTGATTTTAAAACCGACAGAAGCAAGGACGAAGACGAGCTTGTTTCGGCTTATAAGGAGCAGCTCGAGATCTATTCAAAGGCCTGCTCGAAGCTTTTAAAGCTTCCCGTAAAAGAACTGTACATTTATTCCTTCGCTTTGCAAAAAGCAATAAAACTGTAAAGAAAAGCCTTCTCACTAACCTAACCAAACCATTTAAACCCGAACCAGCCTTAAAGGGCGGTTTTTCAGTCTTTTTCGGCTCATCGTCGTCCGTAGGCGAAAGCCTTACGAACTCCTCTTCACCAAAACCTACTCAAAAAAACGCTCCTTTACGGGTGTGCGCCATAGTGAGAAATTGCCCGAAAACGGCGTTTTTCCGTAATAATGCGTTAAAAAGCCACGGTACGCGTCAGCGTTACCGTGACTTTTTGCCTTTTCTTACATAAAAATCATCCATTTTCGG
>CASFDQ010000005.1 GCA_949293385.1 uncultured bacterium
CATAAGAGATGGGAAGTCGCCGGCGCCGATGTTGGATTTCTCCGTTCGGGCTTCGCCCTCTCTCCGCAATCCAACATCATTCTACGCTAATCGTTACTTTTCTGTGAATTATTGCAGGTTGCTATTGCAATTTGCGTAAAATATAATTCATTAAAACAAAGGAGAAATTAAAAATGTCAACCCAAAGAATGTTCTACGAATCAGACTGCAACCTTGCCCTTTTAGACGGTAAGACCGTCGCTATCATCGGCTACGGCTCTCAGGGTCACGCTCACGCCAAGAATCTTCGCGATTCGGGCGTAAAGGTTATCATCGGCCTCTACACCGGCTCCAAGAGCGCTGTCAAGGCCGAGGCCGACGGCTTCGAGGTCTACACCACCGCCGAAGCCACCAAAAAGGCCGACATCGTTATGATCCTCATCAACGACGAGTATCAGGCAAAGGTTTATAAGAACGAGATCGCTCCCAACCTCCGTGAGGGAATGACCGTTGCCTTCGCACACGGCTTCAACATTCACTTCCAGCAGATCGTAGTTCGCGACGACTGTAACGTTATTATGATCGCTCCCAAGGGCCCCGGTCATACCGTAAGAAGCGAATATCAGGTTGGTAAGGGCGTACCCTGCCTCGTAGCGGTACATCAGGACGCTACCGGAACCGCTCTCGACCTCGGTCTTGCTTATGCTCTCGGTATCGGCGGCGCCCGTGCAGGCGTTCTCGAGACTACCTTCCGTACCGAGACCGAAACCGACCTCTTCGGTGAGCAGGCCGTTCTCTGCGGTGGCGTTTGCGCCCTTATGCAGGCAGGCTTCGAGACCCTCGTTGAGGCAGGCTACGATGCAAGAAACGCATACTTTGAGTGTATCCACGAGATGAAGCTCATCGTTGACCTTATCTATCAGTCGGGCTTCGCAGGAATGAGATACTCTATCTCCAATACCGCCGAATACGGCGACTACGTAACCGGACCCAAGATCATAACCGAGGAAACCAAGAAGGCTATGAAGAAGATCCTTGCCGACATTCAGGACGGCTCCTTTGCTAAGGAATTCCTCCTCGATATGTCCGAGGCTGGCGGTCAGGCTCACTTTAAGGCAATGCGTAAGCTCGCAAGCGAGCACTGCAGTGAAAAGGTCGGCGAAGAGGTTCGTAAGCTCTACACCTGGAACGACGAAGAAAAGTTCATCAACAACTAATAAATTAGGGCCAAGGGCCAAGGGCTCGGGGCCGAGGATCCTTACGGGGCAAATGCCCCGTAAGGATCAAAAAGGAATATAAAAGAAAAATAAAAGCTTTATTTTTGTTTTATATTTCTCTAAAATTTGGAGGTAAATTATGAGAAGTGACATTATGAAAACAGGCCCCGAAAGAGCTCCTCAGCGCTCTCTCTTAAAGGCCGCAGGATATTCCGATAACGAGATAAGAAAACCCCTTATCGGCGTAGTAAACTCCTTTAACGAGATCGTTCCCGGTCACGTTCATCTGGAACGTATCTCCCGTGCCGTTAAGGATGGAGTTCTTGCCGCAGGCGGTACTCCCATGGAGTTTAATACCGTTGCGGTTTGCGACGGACTCGCTATGGGACACGAGGGTATGAAGTATTCTCTCGTTACACGTGAGATAATTGCCGACAGTGTCGAATGTATGGTAAAAGCTCATGCCCTTGACGGACTTGTTTTTATCCCCAACTGCGATAAAATTGTTCCCGGTATGCTTATGGCGGCCTGCCGTCTTAATATTCCCGCGATCTTCGTTTCGGGCGGTCCTATGCTTTCGGTTTGTGAGTTTAACGGTAGAGCTATGGACTTAAACTCGGTTTTTGAAGCGGTCGGAGCTTATAAAAACGGCACCATAAACGACGATGAGCTTGCCTTTGTTGAAGGTAACGCCTGCCCCGGTTGCGGCTCCTGCTCGGGAATGTTTACCGCAAACTCGATGAACTGTCTCTGCGAGGCTCTCGGTATTGCCCTAAAGGGTAACGGCACGATTCCCGCCGTTCACGGTGCACGTCAGCGTCTTGCCAAGGCCGCAGGCGAACAGGTTATGGAGCTCGTTAAAAATGATATTAAGCCCCTCGACATTATCAACGAGAAGGCTCTCCGCAACGCCCTTACCGTCGATATGGCCCTCGGTTGCTCGACCAACTCGGCCCTTCACCTTGCCGCTATCGCCCACGAAGCTCATATCGATTTCGATCTTCATATGATAAATGAGATCAGCGAAAAGACCCCCAACCTTTGCCACCTTGCCCCTGCAGGACATCATCATATGCAGGATTTAGAGGCCGCAGGCGGAGTATACGCCGTTATGGGCGAGCTTGCATTCGCAGGCTATCTCGAAACCGACAATATGACCGTAACGGGTAAAACCGTTGCCGAAAACATAAAGGGTTGCCGCTCCCTTAATACCGAGGTTGCGAAAACCGTTGCCGAACCTTACACAAAGACCGGCGGACTTGCCGTATTATACGGAAACCTTGCTCCGAATGGCTCTATCGTTAAGCGTAGCGCGGTTGCTCCCGAAATGCTTAGTCATACAGGCCCTGCTCGTGTCTTCGACAGCGAGGAAGAGGCCATTAAGGTCATTTACGAGGGTGGAATCAAGTCGGGCGACGTTGTCGTTATCCGCTACGAAGGCCCTGCAGGCGGCCCCGGAATGAGAGAAATGCTTTCTCCGACCTCTGCTATCGCAGGAATGGGTCTCGATAAAGAGGTCGCCCTTATAACCGACGGACGCTTCTCGGGCGCTACCCGCGGTGCCGCTATCGGTCATACCTCTCCCGAGGCGGTTGACGGCGGTCCTATCGCCTATGTCAGAGACGGCGACCTTATTACCGTCGATATTCCGAACTACTCGGTATCGGTCAATATTTCCGACGAGGAAATGGAAAAACGCAAAAAAGAAACTACCCTTAAAATTAAAACTAATCTTACCGGCTACTTAAAGAAATACGCAAAAATGGTAAGCTCTGCCGATAAAGGCGCAATAATTGACATTTAACAGGTGAAATTTATGAGTAGAATTAAAATTTTCGATACTACCCTTCGCGACGGTGAGCAGTCACCCGGCTGCAGTATGAATCTTGCCGAAAAGCTTCAGGTGGCTTCTCAGCTTGAGCGTCTCGGCGTAGATATAATCGAGGCAGGCTTTGCTATCTCCTCTCCCGGAGATTTCGAGTCGGTCAAGAGCATCGCAGAGCTTGTTAAAAACTGCTCCGTTGCCTCCCTTTCCCGAGCTTTAGAAAAGGATATCGACTGCGCTTGGGATGCAGTTAAGCACGCTGCCGACCCTCGTATTCATACCTTTATCGCAACCTCTCCCGTTCATATGGAGTATAAGCTCAAAATGACCCCCGAGCAGGTTATCGAGCGCACCTCCGCTATGGTAAAGCACGCCGCTAAATATACCTCGAATATTGAATTCTCCTGCGAGGACGCAATGCGCTCCGATCCCGATTTCCTCGTTCGAGTCTGCGATGCCGCGATAAAGAGCGGCGCTAAGGTGCTCAATATTCCCGATACCGTCGGCTACACTACACCGGGCGAAATGCGCGCAATGATCGAATATCTTGTGAGGAACGTCCCCGACAGCGATAAGGTAGAGTTCTCGGTTCACTGTCATAACGACCTCGGTATGGCGGTTGCCAACGCTTTAGGCGGAGTTCTCGGCGGAGCGCTTCAGGTCGAATGTACCGTTAACGGTCTCGGTGAGCGTGCAGGTAACACTTCTCTCGAAGAGGTCGTAATGGCAATGCATACCCGTCCCGACCTCTACGGCGAGCTTCCGAGGATCGACACTAAGCAGATCTACCGTACAAGTAAGCTTGTTTACAACATTATCGGTCAGTCCGCCCCCAACAATAAGCCCATCGTCGGCGCAAATGCCTTTGCTCACGAGTCGGGAATTCATCAGCACGGCGTTCTTGCCAACAAGTCTACCTATGAAATTATGACCCCCGAATCGGTCGGTATTCAGACCAATCAGATGGTTCTCGGCAAGCATTCGGGCAAGCACGCCTTCTCCGAGCGTCTTAAGGAGCTTGGATACGAGCTTACCGACGATCAGATCATTGATGCGTTCGGAAAGTTTAAAGAGCTTTGCGATAAGAAAAAGACGGTCACCGACGGCGATATCGAAGCCTTGGTATCGAATACCGAGGTGGTCGACGGAAAGTATAAGCTTGTTTCCTTCGACGTTAAAACTATGGGCAAGGTCGGCGTCTGCTCCTCTATCTGCCTTAAGCAGGAAGACGAATTCTTCGAGGAAAAGAGCCTTGGCGACGGTGCTATCGACGCTCTTTATGCCGCTATCGATAAGATCGTTATGCCCCCCGAGCACGTTCTCGACAAGTTTAACATAAGCGCCGTTTCTGAAGGTAAGGATACCCTCGGTGAGGTTACCTTAAAGCTTAACTGCGAGGGTAAGACCTATTCGGGACGCGGCCTTTCAACCGATATTATTGAAGCGGGCATTATGGCTTATCTTAACGCCATCAATAAACTTATGCAGTAAAGGAGAAATTCTTTATGGGAATGACAATGACACAAAAGGTTTTAGCGGCCCACTGCGGAGCTGAAACCGTCGAGGCAGGGGAGCTTATCCTCGCAAACCTCGACCTTGTTTTAGGCAACGATATAACCTCTCCCGTTGCCATAGCCGAGTATAATAAGCTTGGCGTCGAAAAGGTCTTCGACAATAAAAAGGTAACGATGGTTATGGATCATTTTGCCCCAAATAAGGACATTAAAGCCGCTGAGCAGTGCAAAATGTGCAGAAGCTTCTGCGGCGCGCAGGAGATCGAGCATTTCTACGACGTCGGTCAGATGGGAATAGAGCACGCACTTCTTCCCGAAAAGGGACTCGTCGTCTCGGGTGACGTGGTGATCGGTGCCGACTCGCATACCTGTACCTACGGCGCCCTCGGTGCCTTCTCAACCGGTGTCGGTTCTACCGATATGGCCTGCGGAATGGCAACCGGCAAGGCTTGGTTCAAGGTTCCTTCCGCAATTAAATTCACCCTCAAGGGCAAGCTCAATAAATACGTTTCGGGTAAGGACGTTATCCTTCATATAATCGGACTTATCGGCGTTGACGGAGCCCTTTACCGCTCTATGGAGTTTACGGGTGAGGGCGTACATAGCCTTTCTATGGCCGATAGACTCTGTATGGCAAATATGGCTATCGAAGCCGGCGCCAAGAACGGAATTTTCGAGGTCGACGAGGAGACCCTCAAATACGTCGCTGAGCATTCTGCAAGAAGACCTACCGTATTTAAGGCCGACGAGGATGCCGTTTACGACGAGGAATACGTAATCGACCTTTCCGAGGTAAAATCCACCGTATCTTATCCTCATCTTCCCGAGAATACTCACCCGGCAAGCGAATCGGGCGATATTAAGATAGATCAGGTCGTTATCGGCTCCTGCACCAACGGCCGCCTTGAGGATCTTCAGGCCGCAGCAGAGATCATGAAGGGTAAAAAGGTTGCCGAAAACGTTCGATGTATCGTTATCCCCGCTACTCAGAAGGTCTATCTCGACGCTATGGAGCAGGGACTTCTGAGGATATTTGTCGAAGCAGGCGCCGCCGTTTCCACGCCGACCTGCGGACCCTGTCTCGGCGGTCATATGGGAATTCTTGCCGCAGGAGAAAGAGCCGTCGCTACAACTAACCGTAACTTCGTCGGCCGTATGGGTCACGTCGATTCCGAGATATACCTCGCATCTCCCGAGGTAGCGGCCGCCAGTGCCGTTACGGGAAGAATTACCGATCCTAAGGAGGTAATGTAAAATGATATTTAACGGAAACGCAATTAAATACGGCGACAACGTTGATACCGACGTTATAATCCCCGCCCGTTACCTTAATACTATCGATAAAAAAGAACTGGCCTCTCACTGTATGGAGGATCTGGATAAAACCTTTATTAACCGCGTAAAAGCAGGGGATATAATGGTCGCGGGTAACAACTTCGGTTGCGGCTCCTCCCGTGAGCACGCCCCCATCGCCATTAAAGAAAGCGGAATTTCTCTTGTTATCGCAAACAGCTTTGCAAGAATATTTTACCGTAACTCCATCAACATCGGTCTCGCAATTTTAGAGTGTCCCGAAGCCGTTGCGGGAATTTCCGAGGGCGATACCGTCGAAGCCGATCTGGATAACGGCATTATCTATAACCGAACCACGGGTGCCGAGTTTAAAACAAAGCCCTTCCCCGAATTCGTTCAGAAGATAATAACTGCAGGCGGACTCGTAGAATCCATCAAGCAGGGAATAATAAAGTAGGTAATAAGTATGAATTATAATATTGGTTTACTTAAGGGCGACGGAATCGGCCCCGAGATCGTCTCCGCCGCCGTAAAGGTTCTCCGAAAGGTCGGCAAAAAATACGGCCACACCTTTAACTTTACCGAATACCTTATCGGCGGAATCGCTATCGATACGGTAGGGGAAGGTCTCCCCAAAGAAACGGTAGAGGGCTGCCTCGCTTCGGACAGCGTATTGCTGGGTGCGGTAGGCGGTCCCAAGTGGGATACTCTCCCCGGCGATAAGCGCCCCGAAAAGGCTCTGCTCGGCATACGTGCCGCAATGGAGCTTTACACCAATCTCCGTCCCGCAAAGCTTTATCCCGCTTTAAAGGACGCGTCTCCTCTTCGAACCGACATCGTGGCTAAAGGCTTCGATATTATGATGGTCCGTGAGCTTACGGGCGGGATCTACTTCGGTGAAAGAGGCCGCCGCGAGGGCAAATACGGCCCCGAGGCCTACGACACCGAGGCCTACAGCGTAATGGAGATCGAGCGTATTGCAAAGGTCGCTTTTGAGACCGCTATGAAGCGCAATAAGCGAGTTATAAGCGTTGATAAAGCAAATGTGCTTGAGTCCTCTAGACTTTGGCGCGAAACGGTGCATAGAATCGCCAAGGACTACCCCGAGGTCGAGTGTACCGATATGCTTGTGGACAACACCGCAATGCAGCTCGTCCGTAACCCCGGTCAGTTCGACGTCGTCGTAACCTCAAATATGTTCGGCGATATCCTCTCGGACGAGGCATCGCAGATAACCGGCTCTATCGGAATGTTGGCTTCGGCCTCCCTCGGAGACACCACCCGCGGTCTTTACGAGCCTATCCACGGCTCCGCCCCCGATATTGCGGGGCAGAATAAGGCAAACCCCATTGCCACCATCCTTTCTGCCGCAATGATGCTCCGCTATTCCTTCAGCCTTACGGAAGAAGCCGACTGCATTGAAGAGGCGGTAAATAAGGTTCTCGATAAGGGCTACCGTACCGCAGACCTTGCGATGGGTCAGGACATCCCCGTCCTTTCCTGCACCGAGGTCACCGAAAAGATACTCGAAGAAATTTAAATCAAATTTAACCTACGGCCATCTGATGGACGACCGCAAGGTTTGGAGGTTAAAATTATGCTAGATATTAAAATCACAAGAACAACTACCCCTAAGGCTAAACCCGAAAAGGGCGCACCCTTAGGCTTCGGTAAGATCTTTACCGACCATATGTTTGTAATGGACTATACCGAAGGTTTAGGTTGGCACGACCCGAGAGTCGTACCCTTCCATAACCTTTCGATCTCTCCCGCTTGTATGGTATTCCATTACGGTCAGGAAATGTTCGAAGGTCTTAAGGCCTATGTCGGCGTCGACGGAAAAATCTATATGTTCCGCCCCGATATGAACGCTAAGCGTACTAATAAGACCAACCGGCGTCTCTGTATCCCCGAGCTTCCCGAAGAGGACTTTGTTCAGGCCATTCAGGCGGTCGTAACGGTCGATAAGGACTGGATCCCCGCCGACCCCGGCACCTCTCTCTACATCCGTCCCTTCATAATCGCAACCGACGAATATCTCGGAGTTAAACCCTCCGATACCTATAAGTTTATGGTCATCCTTTCTCCCTCGGGCGCCTATTATGCAAGCGGAATCAACCCCGTTGGTATCTGGATCGAGGATGAGTACGTTCGTGCCGTTAAGGGCGGAATGGGTTTTGCAAAAACGGGCGGCAACTATGCCTGTTCCCTTGCGGGTCAGGTCAAGGCCCACGACGACGGCTATTCTCAGGTGCTTTGGCTCGACGGAGTTGAGAGAAAGTATATCGAAGAAGTCGGCGCTATGAACATCTTCTTTAAGATCGACGGAAAGATCGTTACTCCCGAGCTCTCCGGCTCCATCCTCCCCGGCGTTACCCGCGACTCGGTAATAAATCTTTGCAAGTCCTGGGGGATGGAGGTTGAGGAGAGAAGAATCTCCATCGACGAGGTTGCCGAGGCACATAAAAACGGCAAGCTTGAGGAGGTCTTCGGTACGGGTACTGCCGCCGTTATCTCTCCCGTAGGTAAGCTTCGCTGGAAGGATGACGTAATGGTCATCAACAATGATAAAATAGGCGAAGTCAGTCAGAAGATATACGATACCGTTACCGGTATTCAGCTTGGAAAGCTCGAGGATAAATTCGGCTGGCGATTCCTCGTTTGCGAAAAATAGTTCTTTTGAGGTGACAGATTATGATGTGGTATATGCGTTTTTCCGAGTTTAAAACCAAGGCGGTAACCTTCTCTTACGATGACGGTGTTGTTCAGGACAGAAGGCTTGCGGGAATTTTCGATAAGTACGGTATGAAGGCTACCTTCAATATAAACGGTGCTTTTTTGGGGGATTCTCGTACGGGAGATCTTGGCGAAGACCGATCCCGCCTCTCGGTGGAGGAGGGTATGGAGGCCTATAAAAACCACGAGATCGCCCTTCATTCCTATACGCATCCCTTTATGGAGCAAATTCCTCACGACACAATGGCTTTCGAAATCGTAAAGGACCGCGAATGTCTGGAGTCTGCCTTTGGAAGAATAATCAAGGGTATGGCCTATCCTATGGGAACGACCTCCGACGAGGTTGTCGAGGTGTTAAAGGCTTGCGGAGTTGTATATTCCCGCACCACCGTGCAAACCGAGCGCTTCGGTCTTCCCACCGACTGGCTGCGTCTCCCTTCAACCTGCCATCATAACAATAAAAGAGTTTTTGAGCTTATCGACGCTTTTATTGAAAAAGACGTTTACAGAAGCCCCGAGCTTTTCTATATATGGGGTCACTCCTACGAGTTCGACCGCAATGATAACTGGGACAGAATAGAAGATATCTGCAAAAAACTTAGCGGCAAGGAAAACGTTTGGTACGCTACCAATATGGAAATCTATGAGTATATAGAAGCGTATAAAAGGTTAAAAACGTCGGCAGACGGGAAGATTTTTTATAATCCGACAAACACCACTCTCTATTTCTGCGATCAGAATTTAAAGCAATACGTGATTGCTCCGGGAGAGACAATTAAAATCTAATTTTTTACCCTGCTCCGTAAAAAACGGGGCAGGGAATTGTTGCGTTTTAGAGACCGTTAAAAAACTTAAAAAATCCTAAAATTTCTTTAGCACACTACTTGACTAAAGCAAAAAAGTGTGCTATACTACCTTATATCCAAAAAACCCCGAAAGGAAGGCTAATATGCCACAGAATTTAGTGCTCAGCTTTGAAGAAAAAACTTCTATGAAGCTTGCCGAGCTTTTCGCCAGCTACGGCTACAAAAAATACAAAATGAGCAAGTTTGAAGAATACGATCTTTATATCGAAAATAAAAGCTTTCTAAAAAGCGAAAACGTTATTGCCTTTAACGATCCTACGGGAAAGCTTTTGGCCCTAAAGCCTGACGTAACCCTTTCAATTGCCAAAAATACCGCCGATAACGAAACCGAGCCCCGTAAGCTTTTCTATAGTGAAAACGTTTACAGAGTTTCGGGCAATATGCACGAGTTTAAAGAAATTCCGCAGCTCGGTCTTGAATATATCGGAGAGGTTGATACATATTCTCTTTGCGAGGTGCTTATCGTCGCAAAGCAGAGCCTTGCAATTATTAGCGACTCCTACGTCCTCGACATCTCTCATATGGGTCTGCTTATCGGACTCTTGGAGTATGCCGGACTTTCCTACGAGGTACGTGACGAGATAACGACCCTTATCGGCACTAAAAACAGTCACGAGATACGCCGCGTTTTAAGCTCGCGCGGAGTTGATACCGACCTTACCGAAAAGATAGTTACCCTTTCGACCCTCTACGGCAGTATCGACAAAATAATCCCCCTTGCCGAAAAGCTAATAGTCAACGAAACTACGAGGGCTGCTGTTGAGGAGCTTAAAACTGTTTGCAACATACTTAAAATCAGCGGTCAGGCCGATAATATCAATATTGATTTCTCGGTCGTAAGCGACATAAGCTATTATAACGGAATTACCTTCAGAGGCTATATCGAAAAGGTCCCCGGAAGTATTCTTTCGGGCGGCCGCTACGATAACCTTCTTAAAAAGCTCGGTAAAAATTCGGGAGCCGTAGGCTTTGCCGTATATATGGACCTGCTTTCTTATCTTGATAGGGACAACGGCCGCTATGATGCCGACGTTCTCCTTATTTATAATGAAAACACCTCTGCCGAAAAGGTCTTTGAGGCCGCCGCCGAGCTGAGAGAAAAGGGCGAACGGGTCTTCGCCTCCACCACCGAGTGCAAAAATATCAAGTATAAGCGTCTTGTAAAGATAGGGGAGGGTATATAATGAGTAAAATGATAAATATTGCCCTTCCCAAAGGACGTCTCGGAGAAAAGGTATATAACCTTTTTGAAAAGCTGGGCTACGGATGCCCCGCGATCCTTGAAAACAGCCGTAAGCTCGTTTTTGAGGACGAGGAAAACAATGTCCGCTATTTCTGGGTTAAGCCCAGTGACGTGGCGATCTACGTGGAAACGGGTGTTGCCGACGTGGGGGTTGTCGGTAAAGATATTCTTTTAGAGCAAAATCCCGACGTCTACGAGCTCCTCGACCTCGGCTTCGGTAAATGCCGAATGGCTATTGCGGGTAAAAAAGGGGAGCATCTTCCCACCGACCGAACCGTCAAGGTCGCTACTAAATTTCCGAATATCGCGAAAAAGTATTTTGCCTCGAAAAGCCGTGAAATAGATATAATTAAGCTAAACGGCTCGATCGAGCTTGCCCCAATTCTCGGTATGTCCGACGTTATCGTCGATATCGTGGAAACCGGAACGACCTTAAAGGAAAACGACCTCGACGTCTATGAAGATATCGTAAACATAAGCGCCCGATTTATCGCCAATAAAACGGGCTTCCGCTTTAAGACGCAGGAGATCGAGCTTATGAAAAGCAAAATCGAAAAGGAAATCGCAAAATGATAAAGATCTACGACATTAACAAACTTACTTTAGACGAAATTCTTGCCCGAGAGACCTCTGCCACGGGTGTTGAGGATATAGTTTCGGGAATAATTAAAGACGTAAAGGAAAACGGAGACGCCGCCCTTTATAAATACTGTGAAAAATTCGATAAGGTGACCCTTTCTTCCTTAGAGGTCATCCCCGACGAGATTCAAGAAGCGCTGAGCCTCGTTGAGCCCGAATTCTTAGAGATTTTAAAGGAAGCCGCCGCTAATATCACCGAATACCATAAGAATCAGGTAAGAGACGGCTTCGAAATTAAGAAGGCCGACGGAATAATCCTCGGTCAGAAGGTAATTCCCGTCCGCCGCGCGGGACTCTACGTTCCCGGCGGTACCGCAGCCTATCCTTCGACCGTTTTAATGGACTCCATTCCTGCAAAAATCGCAGGAGTAAAAGAGCTTTGTATAACAACTCCTCCTGCTAAAGACGGAAAGGTAAATCCCGTAATTCTTGCCGCCGCAAGTATTGCAGGGGTCGACAGGATATTCAAGGTCGGCGGAGCGCAGGCTATCGCCGCTCTTGCCTACGGTACCGAGTCCATCCCCAAGGTCGATAAGATAGTAGGCCCCGGAAACGCCTTCGTTGCCGAGGCTAAGCGTCAGGTATACGGCCTCGTTTCCATTGATATGATAGCAGGACCCAGCGAGATACTGGTCATTGCCGACGGAACCTGCAACCCCGAATTTGTGGCCGCGGATCTTCTTTCTCAGGCCGAGCACGATAAGCTTGCTTCGGCCGTCCTCGTTACCGACAGCTTGGAGCTTGCAAACAAGGTAAGAGACGAGCTTGAGCGTCAGGTCGCTCTTCTTCCCCGTGAAGAGATCGCCCGTACCTCCATTGATAATAACGGAAAGATCATAATCGTTGAGTCTATCGAGCAGGCCATCGAGATAAGCAACGAGATAGCCCCCGAGCATTTGGAGGTATGTGTGGACGAGCCCTTTAAGTATCTCGACCTTATAGAGAATGCAGGCTCGATCTTCCTCGGAAAAATGTGCCCCGAAGCTTTGGGTGATTATTTCTCGGGTACTAACCACACCCTGCCCACAAGCGGCACCGCCAAGTTCTCAAGCCCCCTTTCGGTAGACGATTTCGTTAAGAAGTCCGCCTACAGCTATTATACCCCCGAGGCCCTCTCTAAGGTTGCCGATAAGGTTGCCTTCTTCGCCGAAAAGGAAGGCCTTTCGGCACATGCCAGAAGCGCCACCGTAAGATTTAAAAAGTAAGAGGTTATTTTTGTGAGCAGATTTTTAAGCAGTAGGTTCTCCTCCCTTGTGCCCTATACTCCGGGAGAGCAGCCTACCGATATGAAATACGTTAAGCTTAATACCAACGAGTCGCCCTTTCCTCCCTCTTCTAAGGTTATAGAGGCGGTAAGCGGCGACGAGGTAAAAAAGCTTAACCTTTACCCCGATCCTACGGGTAAAGCCCTTATAAAAAAGCTTGCCGAGACCTACTCGGTAGGGGAGGAAAACGTCTTTATAAGTAACGGCTCGGACGATATCTTAAACTTTTCCTTTATGGCTTTTTGCGATAAGGATAAGGGCGCATATTTCCCCGAGATAAGCTACGGCTTTTACGAGGTCTATGCCGAGCTTTACGGAGTAAACTATAAAAAAGTTCCCCTTAAAGCCGATTTCTCGGTTGACCCTGCCGATTATTTTTCCGCAGGTAATACCGTCGTTATAGCCAACCCCAACGCCCCCACGGGACTCGTCTTAACTCCCGCCGAGGTAGAGGAGATACTTAAGGCTAATCCCAACGACGTGGTTATAATCGACGAAGCCTACGTCGATTTCGGCGCAGAGTCCTGCGTACCGCTGACTAAAAGATATACCAACCTTATCGTCGTTATGACCTACTCCAAATCGCGAAGCCTTGCGGGCGGCCGTCTCGGCTTTGCCATAGCCCATAAGGACTTGATTCAGGACCTTAACACCATTAAATATTCGACCAACCCCTATAACATAAACCGCCTTACAATGCTTGCGGGCGTTGCTTCGTTAGAGGACGCAGAATACTATAAAAACTGCAACAAAAATACCGCCGAGGTTAGAGAATATACCAAGTCCGAGCTTAAAGCCCGCGGCTTTAGTATGACCGACTCTAAGGCGAACTTCATCTTTGCAAAGTCGGACAAAATCGGCGGCGAGGAATATTATCTTGCTCTTAAATCGAAGGGCGTTTTAGTTCGTCATTTTAAAAACGAAAAGATAAAAGACTTTGTTCGAATCACCATAGGCACCAAGGAGCAAATGGATGTTCTGCTAAGCAAGACCGACGAAATTCTCAGTGAGGTAAAATAATGAGAACTGCCGAAATCAAAAGAAAAACCAACGAGACCGATATTACCCTGGAGCTTAACCTCGACGGAACGGGAAAAAGCGAAATAAATTCGGGCAACGGCTTTATGGACCATATGCTGACCCTCTTTTCTAAGCACGGCCGCTTTGATCTGACCGTTATTTGTAACGGTGATACCGAGGTCGATTTTCACCACTCTGCCGAGGATATCGGAATATGTCTCGGAAGGGCCTTTAAGGAGGCTCTCGGCGATATGAAGGGTATCTACCGCTACGCCGATATAATTCTCCCTATGGACGAGACCCTTATCCTTTGCGCTACCGACCTTTTAAACGGCAATATCGAGGACGAAAACGTTATCCTCTGTGCTACCGATATATCGGGAAGAAGCTATTTAGGCCTCGATCTTCCTCTTCCTTCAAGCAGGGTAGGCGACTTTGATACCGAGCTTGTGGAGGAGTTTCTGATCGCCTTCGTCAATAACGCAAACATAACGCTTCATATAAAAGAGCTTGCAGGCAAAAACACCCACCACATAATTGAAGGAACCTTCAAGGCGCTGGGCAGGACCCTCGCCAAAGCGGTTAAAATAAACCCCGAAACCTCGGGCGAAATTCCCTCCACAAAAGGAGTTCTCTGATGATTGCAATAATTGACTACGGAGTAGGAAACCTATATAGCCTCTCCTCATCCTTTAAAAGCATCGGGGCAGATACCGTAGTTACGGGCGACCCCGAGATAATAAGAAAAGCCGAAAAGCTTATCCTTCCCGGCGTCGGCGCATTTCGCGATGCCGCCGAAAAGCTCAGAGCAACCGGACTCGATAAGATAATAATTGAGGAGACCGCAAAGGGTAAGCCCCTTCTTGGAATATGCCTCGGAATGCAGATGCTTTTCGAGAAAAGCTTCGAATACGGCGAATATGAAGGTCTCGGCATGATACCCGGCTCGGTAGTACCTATGAAGGGCGTTATCCCCGACGATTTAAAGGTTCCTCATATCGGTTGGAACGGACTTATCTTCCCCGAAAACAAAGAGAAAAGCAAGATATTTAAGTATTTAAACGAGGGCGACCACATGTATTTCGTTCACTCCTATTTTGCTACCGACTGTGACGAGTACGTTTCCTCAAAAACCGAGTACGGCGCTCTGCTTACCGCCTCGGCCGAAAAGGGCAACGTTTTCGGTGTCCAGTTTCATCCCGAAAAAAGCGGTGAAAAGGGACTTTCGATACTTAGAGCATTTTGCGAACTGTAAAGGACTAATTTTATGAACGTATTTCCCGCAATAGACCTTTTTGAGGGCAAGGCCGTCCGCCTCTTTAAGGGTAATTATGATCAGATGACGGTGTATAGTGAAAACCCCGAAAAGGTTGCGCTCTATTTTAAAGAATGTGGCGCCGAGTATATTCACCTCGTGGACCTAGAGGGTGCGAAATCGGGCGAGACCCCAAACTTCGAAACGGTTAAAAAGATAATCGAGGTATCGGGGCTTAAGGCCGAGATAGGCGGAGGCATCCGAAGCGAGGCCGTAATAGAAAGGTACATAAACGCAGGGGCCTACCGCGTGATTTTAGGTACTGCCGCCGCCACCGATCCCGAATTCTTGGAGAAGGTAGCCGAGAAATACGGCGAGAAAATTGCCGTCGGCTGCGACCTTAAGGACGGTTACGTTGCTACAAAAGGTTGGCTGGAAACTACAAATGAAACGGGCGAGGAGTTTTGCGAGAGGGTAGAAAAACTCGGAATAAAAACCGTTATCTGTACCGATATAAGCCGTGACGGCGCTATGAAGGGTACTAATTTAGAGCTTTATAAGGAGCTTTCCGAAAAATTCAGCATCGATATAATCGCATCGGGCGGTGTGACCGATATGAGCGACGTAGAAAACCTTGCTAAAATGAATATCTACGGCGCGATCCTCGGAAAAGCCATCTATACCGGCAATATCGACCTTAAAACTGCAATAAAGGCGGCAACGAAATGATAACTAAACGAATAATTCCCTGCCTCGACGTTAAGGACGGCAGGGTAGTAAAGGGAGTAAACTTCTTGGGCCTTGCCGACGTTTCCTCCCCCGTAAAGCTTGCTCAGTTCTATAGCGAAAACGGCGCAGACGAGCTTGTCTTTTACGACATCACCGCATCAAGCGACGGCCGAAAGCTGTTTACCGAAATACTGACCGAGGTCGCCTCGAAGATATTTATCCCCTTAACTGTGGGCGGCGGTATAAATACGGTGGACGATTTAGACCGAGTCCTTAAGTGCGGAGCCGATAAGGTAAGCGTTAATTCGGGTGCTATTAAAAACCCCGACCTTATTTCCGAGGCGGCTAAAAAATACGGTGACCAATGCGTAGTTCTTTCGGCAGACGTTAAGCGTGTTGACGGAAAATTCACCCTTTTTGCTAAGGGCGGACGTGAAAATACGGGAATCGACGCTATCGAATGGATAAAACGAGGTGCCGCCAACGGAGCAGGGGAGATAGTCGTAAACTCTATCGACACCGACGGAGTCAAAAACGGCTTCGACCTCGAAATGCTGGAAGCGGTCTGTAACGTGGTAAACGTTCCCGTGATCGCTTCGGGAGGAGCGGGCGGAATAGATCACTTTAAAACCCTTTTTAAAGCCCTTCCCAAGGTCGACGCAGGCCTTGCCGCATCAATTTTTCATTTCGGAGAGGTAAGTATAAAAGACCTCAAAAACGAGCTGTGCTACGACGGAATAAACGTAAGGAGATAATTATGTTAGATATAAATTCGCTTAAATTCGACGAAAAGGGCCTGATACCTGCAATAGTTGTAGACGCAACGAGTAAAAAGGTGCTTACCCTTGCTTATATGAACAAAGAAAGCTTAGAGATCTCCATAAGAGAGCAGAAGACCTGCTTTTTCTCCCGTTCTCGTCAGGAGCTTTGGAGAAAAGGGGAGACCTCGGGCAATTTTCAGCATATCGTAAGCATTACTGCCGACTGCGACCGTGACGCCCTTACCGTCCTCGTAAATAAGGAGGGCCCCGCCTGCCATACGGGTACCGATTCCTGCTTTAACGATACGGTTTTTGAAAGCGACGAAAACCACGCCTTCTCTATGGAGGGCCTTTACGACCTGCTCGTAGGCCGTAAGACCGATAAGCCCGAAGGCTCCTATACTACCTACCTTTTTGAAAAGGGAATTGACAAAATTCTTAAAAAGGTGGGCGAGGAGTGCACCGAGGTCATCATCGCAGGCAAAGCCGACGATAAGGCCGAGACGGTTTATGAAATTGCCGACCTTGCGTACCACGTAATGGTGCTTATGGTCGAAATGGGTATCTCTGTCGACGATATCAAAAAGGAGCTAGCCTCCCGTCATATAATCGACCATAAGGTCAAGCAGGAGAAAATGACAAAATGATAATAGGCGACTATCATACCCATACGACCTACTGCGACGGGGATAATACCCCCGAGGAAATGATCCTTACGGCTATCGACAAGGGCCTTAAATATTACGGATTTTCCTCCCATTCACATCTTTCCTTTGATGAAGACTGGAATATGAGTCTCGATTCTCAGAAGCAGTACGTGTCCGAGATACTTTCTCTAAAAGAAAAATACAAGGATAAAATAACCGTCCTGCTGGGTACCGAATACGACCTGCTGAGCGATAACGATCTTACTCCCTTTGACTACGTTATCGGCTCCTGTCACAGTATAATTAAGGACGGAAGCTATATCTCGGTGGATCATAGCGAAAAAACCTTTATAGAGTGTACCGAAAAATTCTACGGCGGCGACTACTACGAGTTTGTAAGAGCCTATTATTCTCTTATGGCCTCTGCCGCAGAAAGGGAGGAATTTACCTTCTACGGTCATTTCGATCTTATAACTAAGTATAATAAGAACGGGAAATTCTTCGACGATACCGCTCCCGAGTATTTAGACCCTATGTATAAGACCCTCGAAATTTTGGCCAAAAGCGGTAAGCCCTTTGAACTCAATACCGCCGCGACCTACCGCCACAGCGATACCGAGCCTACGAAAAGCGCGGTTAAATGGCTGTCGGCTTTAAGCGAGCTCGGAGGAAATATTATTATAAACAGCGACTCGCACCGCGCCCGCAGAATAGGCTTTAATTTTGAGGCGGCCGAGCGGCTTGCGTCCTTATGCGGATTTAAGTCCCGTCTTATCCTTACCCCCTCGGGTTTTGAAGAAATTCGCATATAAAACCCTTGACAAGGATAAATATCTGATGTAAAATTAAAATACAGAGTTTTGGAGATGTACAAACCCAAGGGACTATTGGGCTTTGTGCATCTTTTTTATTTTTGGAGGTAAAAAATGCAAAAAGAAATGCTTCTCGACCGTCTTGCCGAAAGTCCGGTCATAGCCGCTATTCAGGAAAGCGGCTGGAATGACGCAATTGCTTCCCCCGCGAAAATAATCTTTTGCCTTAAGGCAAATCTTCTTACCGTTAAGGAGTATATTGAAAAGGCTCACGAAAGCGGAAAGATAGTTTTCATTCATATCGATCTGTCCGACGGAATAGGTAAGGATAAGATCGGAGTGGAGTTCCTTGCTAAATGCGGGGTCGACGGAATTATCTCCACAAGGGGTAATATGGTCCGTATTGCAAAGGATATGGGCCTTTTAACGGTTCAGCGCTTCTTTGCCCTCGATTCTCAGGGCGTTTCGGGTATATCCGAGCTTGCTTCCGCCTCCGCTCCCGACTTTATTGAAATAATGCCGGGTATTGCCGATAAGATCATAAGCCGTTTTGCAAACGATGCCGTTCCCGTTATCGCAGGCGGTCTCATAGATACGAAAACCGAAGTAACGAATGCTCTGTCTAAGGGTGCGATCGCCGTATCTACCGGCAAAAAGGAGCTTTGGTATATTTAAGTTTCATATAAAGAGGAGAAAAGTAAAATGACCTACGACGTACTCATTGCAGGAGCAGGAGTAATTGGCGGAATGGTAGCAAGAGAGCTTTCTAAGTATAAACTTTCGGTCTGCCTTATAGAGAAAGAAAACGACGTTGCCATGGGCGCTTCAAAGGCAAATTCGGGTATAATTCACGGCGGCTTCGACCCCGAGCCCGACACCCTAAAGGCGAAACTTAACGTAAGCGGTGTCGATATGTTATACGAGGCCGCAAAAGAGCTAAGCGTTCCCTTTAAGAATAACGGTTCTCTTGTTTGTGCCTTCGGTGCCGACGAGGAGCCTGCTATTTACGAGCTTTTTGAGCGCGGTATAAAAAACGGCGTTAAGAATATGAGGATACTTTCGGGCGACGAAGCGAGAATAGAGGAGCCCCGTCTTTCCGACGCTTGTACCTTGGCCCTTTTTATTCCTACTGCGGGAATTATCTGCCCTTATCAGCTAACCGTCGCTTCTATCGGTAACGCTATGGATAACGGGGTCGAGCTTAAAACTAATTTTGAAATTTCAAAAATAGAGCGTGGCGAGATATTTACCCTTACTTCAAAGAAGGGTGAGACCTTAAATGGTAAATACCTTATCAACTGCGCAGGCTGCTATTCCGATAAGGTTGCCGAAATGGCAGGGGACTGCAACTTTACCATAATCCCCCGCGCAGGAGAATATCTTCTTATCGATAAGACCGAGGGTGAAACGGTGACCCATACTGTTTTTCAGGTTCCCTCTAAGGAAGGAAAAGGAATCTTGGTTACCCCGACCGCCGACGGAAATCTCCTTACCGGCCCTACCGCAGGTGTCGTAGAAAGCCCCGAGCATACCGAAATTACGCAAAAGGGTATCGATACCGTTTTAAAGCTTGCTTCCAAAAGCGTTCCCGACGTAAACTTCCGTCAGGTCATAACCTCCTTCTCAGGAGTCCGCTCCTCCGATAAAAAGGGCGATTTTATAATCGAAGCCTCAAAGAAGGTAGAAGGCCTTATAAACGTTGCCGCTATCGATTCCCCCGGACTTTCCTCTTGTGTTGCTATTGCCGGATATGTTGTAGATATAATGGTAGATATCGGCGCCGAGCTTACCGCAAAGGATAGCTGGGACGGCAGACGCGAAAAAACTCACGCCTTCCGCGAAATGTCGGATGAGGAAAAGGACGCCTATATTAAGAAAAATCCCGCCTACGGTAAGATCGTATGTCGCTGTGAGACAATAACCGAAGGTGAGATCCTCGACGCTATCCGCCGCAATCCCAAGGCTCCCGATATGGACGGAGTCAAGCGCAGAACGAGAGCAGGAATGGGCCGTTGTCAGGGCGGCTTCTGTTCTCCCTACGTTATGAAGCTTATCGCGAAGGAGCAGGGAATACCTATGGAGCAGGTAACCAAAAAGGGCGAAGGCTCCTACGTCGTAACAGGAAAGATTTAGGAGAATAGTCAAATGACAGAGCATGATATAGTAATAATCGGCGGCGGCCCCGCAGGAATGGCCGCCGCCGTAGCCGCATTTGATGCGGGAATAAAAGATACCGTTATTCTCGACCGCGAGGATACCTTGGGCGGAATCCTTCGTCAGTGTATACATAACGGCTTCGGACTTCATAAATTAGGCCGTGAGCTTACGGGCCCCGAATATGCCGCAGTTTATGCAAAACAGGTAGAAGAAAGAGGTATAAAGGTCTATACCGAAACAATGGTTACCGACCTCTCCGCCGATAAGATAGTTACCGCATCAAGCCGCGAAGGTATTTTAAAGATAAAAGCCAAGGCCGTAATACTTGCTATGGGATGCCGCGAGCGTAGCCGCGGTGCCCTTAATATCTGCGGAACCCGTCCTGCAGGAATCTTCAGTGCAGGTACTGCGCAGAAGCTTATAAACTGCGAGGGCTACGGAGTAGGTAAAAGGGTAGTTATCTTAGGCTCGGGCGATATCGGACTTATTATGGCCCGCCGTATGTCCTTAGAGGGGGCAAAGGTCGAGGCTGTTTGCGAAATAATGCCCTATTCGGGAGGTCTTACCCGTAATATCGTTCAGTGTCTTGAGGATTTCGGCATCCCCCTATACCTCAGTACCACCGTTGCCGAAATTCACGGAAATCGCCGCCTTGAGGGAGTTACTATTGCCGAGGTAGGAGCCGATAGAAGGCCTATAGAGGAGACGAAACGCTATATACCCTGCGATACTTTGCTCCTGTCGGTGGGTCTTATCCCCGAAAATGAGCTTACACGAAGCGCAGGGATTCCTATCGATCCCGTAACAAACGGTGCTGTCGTCGACGAAAACCGTCAGACCGCTGTACCCGGAATATTCGCCTGCGGTAACGTGCTTCAGGTTCACGACCTTGTAGACTACGTTTCCGACGAGGCCGAAATTGCAGGTCACGGCGCCGCAGAATTTGTGAAAGGTACGATGTCCGGCGCGAAAACCCTCGATACTAAGGCAGGCTTCGGCGTTCGTTACGTCCTGCCTCAGAAGGTAAGCGTCGACCCCGCCAAAGACACGTCTCTCTTTCTCAGAGTCTCAAACCCCTACGGAAAGGTTCGCTTTACCGTAAGCTCGGGGGATGAGGTTCTGGCAACCGCCGTCAGACTTAAAGCCGTACCCGGCGAAATGGAGAAGATAAATATTCCCGCCGATAAGCTTGCCGCCGCGACGGATACCGTCACCGTATCATTGGAGGAACTGTAATGACAAAGAATCTTATCTGTATTATATGTCCGCGAGGCTGTGCGCTGACGGCCGAAATAAACGGTGACGAGGTAAAGGTCTCGGGTCAGGGCTGTATAAGAGGCGAAAAATACGCTATCGACGAATGTGTCAGCCCCGTTCGTACCGTAACCTCTGTAATAAGGGTCTCAAACCGCGAGGATACTATGGTCTCCTGCAAGACCGAAGCCCCTATCCCCAAGGCCAAGATCTTCGAGGCTATGGATATCATCCGAAAGACAACCGTAAAAGCTCCTGTTGCAATTGGTGACGTTTTGTGCGATAATGTGTTTGGCACCAAGGTCATCGCAACAAAGGAGATAAAATAATGGACGTAACAAAATTTAAAGATATAAAGCTCTTTCTTTTCGATATGGACGGTACCCTCTATCTGGGTAACCGTCTGTACGATTTTACGAAGGAGCTTCTTTCTACTATTAAGTCGACGGGTCGCCGCTATATGTTTATGACCAACAACTCTTCTAAAAGCATTGTCGACTATATTAAAAAGCTTGAAAAACTCGGAATTCCTGCCGAAAGGGAGGATTTCATCACCTCCTCGCAGGCCACCGCCTACTATCTTAAAAAGTATTATCCGAATTATAAGCTCTACGTCTGCGGTACGAAGTCTCTTGTAAAAGAGCTCGAGACCGAGGGCTTTTATGTCACCGAAGATCTCGACGAGGTCGAATGTATCGTCCTCGGCAACGATCAGGAGCTTACCTTCAAAAAACTGGAGGATATCTGCAAGCTCCTTCTTGCCCGCGACCTTCCCTATATCGCAACCAACCCCGACTACGTTTGCCCAACCGAGTTTGGAAGCGTTCCCGACTGCGGAAGCTTTATCGATATGCTTTATAACTGCGTTAAAAAGCGTCCCGTCGTTATCGGAAAGCCCGAGCCCCTTATGCCGATCCTCGCTATGGAGCGTACCGGATACAAAAAGGAAGAGACCGCCGTTATCGGTGACCGCCTTTATACCGACGTTAAAAGCGGTGTAAACGCAGGAGCCGTAAGTGTCCTCGTCCTTTCGGGCGAAGCTACCCTTGACGACCTTAAGGATTCCGATGTTACCCCCGATATTATTCTCGACGACTGCGGCGCGATAATCGGGCAGATAAAGGAGTAAAAAAGATGTTAGATACTGTAAAACCGCCTGAAGCTTAGCTTTCAGGCGGTTTTGTATCTTAGTCAAACTGTGCGTTATAAAGTGCCTTATAATGACTGTCGTAGCTCATAAGGGCGTTATGGTTGCCCTGCTCAACGATATCTCCGTCCTTAACGACTAAAATATTATCGGCGTTTTGTATGGTCGAAAGTCGGTGGGCTATAACGAAGCAGGTCTTACCCTTCATAAGATTGCACATAGCGCTCTGTATAAGCTTTTCGGTGCGGGAGTCGACGTTGGAGGTCGCCTCGTCGAGAATAAGCATCTGGGCCTTTGAAAGCATAGCTCTGGCTATGGTGAGAAGCTGCTTCTGACCCTTCGATATGGTCGTTCCGTCGTCGGAAAGTACCGTGTCGTAGCCATAGGGAAGCTTTTCGATAAAGGAATGTATATGTGCCGCCTTTGCCGCCGCGATAATTTCCTCGTCGGTAGCGTCGGTTCGGCTGTAGGCGATGTTATCCCTAACCGTGCCGTGGAATAGCCAGGTGTCCTGCAGTACCATACTGTATGCCCCTCGAAGAGAAGCTCTGCTTATATCCTTTATCGGATGCCCGTCGATAAGAATTTCGCCCGAATCTATGTCGTAAAACCGCATAAGCAGGTTTATAATGGTCGTCTTTCCCGCGCCCGTAGGTCCTACTATGGCAACGACGCTTCCGGGGTCGGCCCTGAAAGAAAGATCGTGTATGATGGTGCGCTCCTTATCATATCCGAAGCTTACGTTTTTAAGCTCAACGAGACCGTCAACATCTTTAAGCTCTATCGCGTTTTTGCCGTCCTTCGGCTCGGGCTCCTCGTCGATAAGTCTGAAAACTCGCTCGGCCGCCGTTGTAGCCGACTGAAGCTCGCTTATAATGTTGGCGAATTCGTTTATAGGTCCCGAAAAACGTCTTGAATAAAGAACGAAGGAGGAAATATCTCCGAGCAGGATCTTGCCTCCAAAGAAAAGCAGAGCTCCGAGCACGCTTACAAGGGCAAGGGAGAGGTTGTTTATAAGATTCATACTGGGGCCCATAAAGGAGCCGTAATAATCGGCCTTAAAATAGCTCTGAACCGCCTTTTCGTTGTGCTCGTCGAAGCGCGCACACATTTCTTCCTCGCGGTTATAGGCCTTTACCGTCTTTTGCCCCGAAAGTATTTCTTCAACGTAGCCGTTAAGCTCGCCGAGCTTTTCGTTTCGGTCTCTGAAAAGGGGACGGACCCTCTTGCTCATATATCCCGTAAACAGAAAGGAAAGGGGAATGGTAATAATAAATACCGATACGAGTGCAGGGGATATTACAATCATCATTATAAGACTGCCCAGAACCGTTATTACCGAGGAGCATATCTGAACGAAATCGGTAGAAAGGGAGGTGTTTACCGTATCGATATCGTAGGAGATTCGGTTTATAAGGTCACCGATCTGATGCTTATCGAAAAAGCCGACGGGGAGCCTTGTGAAATGGTCGAAAAGATCCTTTCGCATAGCCATTGCGACCTTGCGTCCGAGTCTTATCATAATTATATTAAGTACGAAGGAAAAGCCTGCGCTTATAAGGTAGAATATAAGCATTAGTCCGCAGTAAAGGGCCACTGTTCCGAAATCGACCTTGTCTTTTCCGACAATGGCGTTTATGGCGTTGCCCGAAAGCTTCGGACCGACGAGGGCCAAAAGATTTCCCGTAATGGCCAGAAAGGTTGCAAGTATAAGGGTGCCTTTAAAGCGGTAAAGATATTTCCAAAGCCTTTTTAAAACGGCCTTCTGACGCTTCAAGGATACGGGCTCCTTTTCTCCCGCAGGCATTTTTCCGATTGTGACCGGTGCTGCCATTATACTCCACCTCCCATCTGTGTTTCGGCTATTTCGCGGTACATTTCGCATTCTCTCATAAGGGTCTCGTGATCGCCGCAGGCAACCGTTTCCCCGTTGTCCAGAAGAAGTATTACGTCACTGTTCATAACCGACGAAACTCTCTGAGCTACGATGACCGTGGTAGGCGAGGGTTCAAGGCTTCCGATAGCTGCTCTGAGCGCCGAATCGGTCTTATAATCGAGGGCAGAGGAGGCGTCGTCGAGAATAAGTATCTCGGGGTTTCCCGCAAGGGCGCGGGCTACAAGAAGTCTTTGCCGCTGACCTCCCGAAAGGTTATGACCCGACATATCGAGCTGATAATCGAGACCTCTTTCGTTTACGAAATCGCCTGCCTGAGCGTTTATGACCGCCTCGTTTATTTCCTCGGTGGTTACCTCTCGCTCAAAGCGTAGGTTGTCCTCAACCGTACCGGCATACAGAAAATCGTTCTGCATTGCGATACCAAATCTGCTTCTGAGCTCCTTTGAGCTCATTTTTCTTATGTCTTTACCGTCAATGTAAATGCTTCCGCTTTGCGGGTCGTAAAATCTCATAAGAAGCTTTATAAGGGTAGTCTTTCCCGAGCCTGTAGCGCCTATTATACCGAGAGTCCCGCCCTTTTTTAGGCTTACCGAAATATTGTGAAGATTATCCTTAATTCCATTATAGGAAAAGCAGACCTTGTCTAAAACTATCTTATTTTCGGTTTCTATATCCTCGCCGGGAGCGGCGTCAGAGAAAATTTCCTGCTCGTCCTTTTCGTCTAATACCTCGGCAATTCGGTTCATACTGGCGATTCCCTTTGAGCACATAACGAAGAGCCTCGTTACCGCCATCATCGCGTTAAGTATAATGGTAAAATAACTCATAAAGGCGATTATTTTACCAACCTCCGAAAGCCCTGCGTCGACCCGTATTGCGCCGACGAAAATTACCGCTACAAGTCCTGCGTTTAAAAGTATCTGCATAACGGGACTCGTAATTCCCATAATAATTGCGGCCGACATATCGTTTTTACCGACCTCGTTGTTGCTTTCCTCAAAGCGTTCCTTTTCAAAATCGGTTTTTGAAAGAGCCTTTACGACCCTTACTCCGACGATATTTTCGCGAACTATGCGAACCATCTTGTCGGTGCTTGACTGAACCTTGTCGTAAAGGGGAATACCTTTTTTGGAAACGAAGTAAACGACGAAGCCGATTATGGGAAGGGCGCAAAGAAGTACGCAGGTAAGCACAGGCTCCATAGAAAATGTCATTATAACTCCGCCTATAAGAAGAATAGGGGCGCGGATACCCATTCTCTGCATCATTCCGACCATTCGGTGAATGTTATAGGTATCTCCCGTAAGGCGCATTTCTAAGGTAGGAATAGAAAAATCGTTTATCTGCTTTTCCGAAAGGTTTATTGTCTTTCTGAAAAGATCCGAGCGCATCTGTTTAACCGCGTCACGGGTAGTGGAAGCGGCAATTCGGTTTGCGACGATATTACCTATCCAGGCAATCGCGGCGCAGAGTATCATAACTCCGCCCCAGATAAATATCGTCCGAATTTCTCCGCTCTTCTTCGACTCGGGAACTACGTTATCGAGAAGATGTGCGAGAATATAGGGAAGAAAGAGATCCATTATCGAGCCGACAAACTTGATTATGGTTCCGACCGTCATCATTCCCGCAACCGGCTTTAAATAATAAAACAGCTTTCTCATTCTTCGCTCTCCTTTGCTGCCTGAAGCGCCTTGTCCAAAAGCTCCTTTAGCTTTTCGGTTTCGTCCTCGCTGAGGTTTTTGAGGATCACCTTGTTCCAGTCCTCTATGACCGAAGCCACCGTCTCACGGGATCTCAGGAGCTTTTCGGTAGGGTATACCCTGCAAACTCTTTCGTCCTCGGGGTCTTTTCTTATTTCTATCATCTCGGCACCTTTTAGCTTTTCAAGCTGCCTCGTTACGTTGCTTTTATTTACGTGAAGATGCTTTGCTATCTCGTCCTGGCGGCAGCCCTCGTGACGGCAGATATAGAATAAATAGGGGTACTGAACTCCTCTGAGCCCCGTCTCGTTTTCGGCGCGGTTATAAAACTGCAGAGCGAAGCGGTGAAGGACGCTTATATATCCCGATACGTGTCGCATAAAAACCTCCAAGCCTAAATTTAGTTGCGTTTGCAACTAATTTTAGTATAAATCGACATCGCTTCAATGTCAACAAAAATATGGACAAAAATCTTATATTATGATAAAATATTTTTAAAACTAACCGAGGTGTTTATTTTGTATATATCCGATAACATAAAATACGTAGGCGTAAACGATCACGATATCGATCTTTTCGAGGGGCAGTATATTGTTCCGAACGGAATGGCCTACAATTCTTACCTTATCGAGGATGAAAAGATCGCCGTTATGGATTCGGTGGATGCCGCTTTTGGAGAGGTATGGCTCGAGAACATCGAAAAAGAGCTTAAGGGTAAAAAGCCCGACTATCTCGTTGTTCAGCATATGGAACCCGATCACTCGGCTAATATAATTACTTTCGCCAAGGCTTATCCTGAGGCGGTTATCGTTTCCTCCGATAAGGCCTTTAAAATGATGAAAAACTTCTTCGGAACCGACTTTTCCGAAAGAAGGATAGTCGTCGGTGACGGCGATACCCTCTCACTCGGAGGCCGCGAGCTTACCTTTGTAACCGCTCCTATGGTTCATTGGCCCGAGGTTATAGTTACCTACGACAGTACCGATAAGATTCTCTTTTCGGCCGATGCCTTCGGTAAGTTCGGCGCATTGGATACCGAGGAGGACTGGGCCTGCGAAGCCCGCCGTTATTATATCGGTATCGTCGGAAAATACGGTGCGCAGGTGCAGGCGCTCTTTAAAAAGGCCAAAGACCTCGACATAAATATTATATGCCCGCTTCACGGACCTGTGCTAACGGGTGATCTCGGATACTATATGAATCTCTATAATATCTGGTCGAGCTACGAGCCTGAAGAAAAGGGAATTACTATTGCATATACCTCGGTTTACGGGAATACTAAAAAGGCGGTAGAATATCTCGCCGAAAAGCTCGAAAAGGCGGGGGTCAAGGTAGCGGTAAGCGACCTTGCCCGTTCGGATATGGCCGAGGTAGTTGAGGACGCCTTCCGCTACGACCGTCTGGTCCTTGCGACGACGACCTATAACGCCGATATATTCCCCTTTATGAAGGAATTTATAAATCATCTGACCGAACGCAATTTTCAAAAAAGAACGGTCGCTCTTATCGAAAACGGAAGCTGGGCTCCTACTGCCGCAAAGGCTATGAAGGGTATGCTGGAGAACTCTAAAAACCTTACCTTTACCGAAAGCACCGTTAAGATAATGTCGGCCGTAAACGACGAAACAAAAGCTCAGCTCGACGCTCTTGCCGCCGAGCTTTTTGGAAAAACTAATGCTTCAAACGGAGGTGAAAGTTCAGTGAAATACGTATGTGATGCCTGCGGATGGGTTTACGACGAGGCTTTAGGCGATCCCGATAACGGAATTGCTCCCGGAACCAAGTTCGAAGACCTTCCCGACGATTTTGCCTGCCCCCTGTGCGGCGTAGGTAAAGATATGTTCTCTGCTGAAGAATAATAAAAAAGATCCTGCGATCTCGGGTATATGCCCGTTCGCAGGATCTTTTATTTTCTCATTTCGGCCGGTGTCTGTCCTATGATCTGCTTAAAGACAAGATTGAAATTCCTGATACTCTGAAAGCCGCTCTTTTCGGCTATCTCGGTTACCGTCAGATCTGTCGTCTGAAGAAGCTCGGCGGCCGCCTCAACGCGGTAGCTGTTTAAAAGCTGATTGAAATTTATTCCGTAGCCCTTGTTTAAAAGCCGAGAAAGATAATGATATTCGTAACCGAATTTCTCCGCAAGGGTCTTAAGACTGATATTTTCACTGTAACGCTCGGCTATCTCGTCGAGCATCTGACCGACTATAAAATCGTTATTCTTTTTAACCTGAACAAGGGTGGCGTTTTTAAGATAGTCGTCACAAATTGCGTAAAAGCAGCCCTTTCTCAGAAGCAGTCCGCCGTCCCTATCGATAAGACACTTTTTTACCATATCGAAAATCGGCTCGCTTAAGGTAAAAAAGGCGGTTTCGCCCTGCCTTCCCTTTAGCATCGAGCAAAATTTCGGAACGTAATCCTCGCCGAAAACCGCAACCCAAATCTGCGCATTTCCCGAAGCCTCAAAGGAATGTATCTGATTTGAAAGAACCAAAGCGGCCTGTTTCGGGAGCAAGACCCTGCTTTTTCCGCTGACCGATACGAAAACTTCTCCTTCTGCACAGAGTATAAATTCAAGGTTTCTGTGAAAGTGGGGCTTATAAACGGTATCCTTGTAGGATACGAAATTATAGTTATAGTTGCCTCTGGAATTATGCGGCTGATGATATATCATAGCTTCCCCCAAAAAGATAAAATATTGCTACTCTATTATAACATATTTCTTTTAAAAAACAAGGGCCGATAATATAATAAAAGAAAAAGGGGAGGGGAAGCTTGCTTGAAAGGTAATATTTTTTCTATCGAAGAATTTGCCGTTTTCGACGGACCGGGAATTAGAATTTCGGTCTTCTTAAAGGGCTGTCCTCTTTGCTGTATGTGGTGTCACAGTCCCGAGGGTCAAAGCTCTGAGAGAGAGCTTATAAGATCTCCCAACGGATGCTTAAACTGCGGTGCCTGCGTGCCGTTTCTCGGCGGCAATGAACCTACCGAAAAGGCCCTTACCGTCTGTCCGAGAAATCTTATCAGGCTCTGCGGCGAAGCCTTTACCCCCGAGGAGCTTTTTTCAAGGCTTTCCCCTAAGCTTGATATGGTAAATTCGGCGGGGGGAGGAATTACCTTTTCGGGCGGAGAACCCCTTGCACAAAGCGAATTTTTGCTAAGCTGTCTAAAGCTTTTTAAGGGAAAAACTCACCGAGCCGTTCAGACAAGCGGCTTTGCCGACCGTAATACCTTTAAAGCCGTGCTGAGCGAATGTGATTATATGCTTTTCGACCTTAAGCTTATGGACAAAAAAAGCATATTGAGTATACCGCTCAGAGCAATGATATCATACTAAAAAATTACCGTGTTTTAGCAAGTTCGGGTCTTCCCTTTATAACCCGAGTTCCCCTTATTCCGACCGTTAACGATACTTCGGAAAATCTCGAAGCGACCGCCGCTTTTATGGCAGAAAACGGCGTTTCGAAAATAGAATTTTTACCTTATAATACCTCCGCAGGAGCCAAATATGCCGCCGCGGGAAAAATATATCGTCCGACCTTTCCCGAGGAAGTAAGGCCCGAGATCCGCCCCGAGATCTTCGAAAAATACAGAATTGAGGTTTCCGTTTTATGACCGAAAGAGTTAAAAAATATCTTGATCTTCATCTTTCCCGAACCTATCGCAAAAGCCGTAAGGAGGCTGATTTCAGTCTCGACGAATACAAAGACTTAGACGAAAACCTTTATGCCGCCGAGCTTTTTTCAGCCTGCGCCGAAATTGAGGAGCCGTTTTTTTACGAAAACGATATTTTCGGCTTTAACCGAGGCTGTGTAATTACCGCCGAGGACTCAAAGGCCTGGAAGATAGATAACCTTACCCCGAATTATTCCGCGCTTATCGACTGTGGCACCGAGAAGCTTAAAAAACGCATAAATGCCTATATGACCGTCGCCGATGAAAAGCAGAAAAACTTCTATTTAGCCGTCTTAAAGGTGCTTGATTCTTTTGAAAAGCTTGCCGACCGATATAGAGACGCCGCTAAGGAGTGCGGTAAAACGAAACTCTACGAAGCCCTTTGTAACGTTCCCCGTAAGGCAGCTTCAAGCTTTTATGAAGCCTGCCTTTATCAGAAGATGATAATCTTTATGCTTCGGCTTATAAACCCTTGGCTCTGACTCTGGGGCGATTCGACCAATATATGTATAAATATTTTCTTGCCGATAAGGAAAAGGGTAAAACCACCGAAGAGCTCTTCGAAATTTTAGAGCTTTATTTTATATCCCTTAATATGGATACCGATATCTACGGCGGAGTACAGCAGGGCGACAACGGTCAAAGTATCGTCCTCGGAGGCTACGACCTTAACGGAAACGATTCCTTTAACGAGCTTTCCGAGCTTTGTATAAAGGCCTCCTGTGAGCTTTGTCTTATCGAGCCGAAGATCAACCTGCGAGTTTCAAAAAAGACTCCTCGTGAGCGTTATCGGCTTGCTACCGAGCTTACTAAAAAGGGTCTCGGATTTCCGCAGTATTCTAACGATGATATAGTCATTCCCGCCCTTATAAAGCTTGGCTACGCACCCGAGGACGCGGCGAATTACTCGATAGCCGCCTGCTGGGAGTTTATAATTCCGGGAAAGGGCCTCGACATACCCAACGCAGAAAACATTTGCGTCCCGAGGCAGGTTAATAACGCGATAATTAAAAGCCTTAAGACCTCCGATACCTTTGAGGAGCTTTTGAAGGCCGCCGAGGATGAGATCGAGGGTTATATCGAAGTGATGATAGAGGATAAGCGGATAAACCGACCCTATACCGTATTTCAGAGTCATCCGTTTCTTTCCCTTATGATCGACGGCTGCATTGAGCAGGGAACAGACCTTAAATACGTGAAGGGTTGCTATCGGAATTTCGGAAGTCACTCTATCGGCCTTTCGGTTGCCGCCGATGCGCTGGCTGCGGTTAAAAAGGTTATCTATGAGGATAAAACGGTGGATAAGGACCGTCTTCTTACCGCCCTTAAGACCGACTATGAAAATGACCCCGAGCTTAGAAATCTCCTTATTTCCTGCCCGAAGGTAGGTAATGACGATGACTATGCCGATAGCCTGATGGTCCATATAATGAAGTTTATCGCAAAAAAGCTTAACCGCCGATCCAACGGGCAGGGAGGAATATGGCGAAGCGCTACGGGCAGTGCGCAAAATTATTACTATGCCGCAAAGGATGACCCCGCTACTGCCGACGGACGAAAGGCATATACTCCCTATCCCTCAAGCTATTCTCCGACCCTTACCGCCAAGCTCAGCGGCCCTCTTTCGGTAATAAGGTCCTTTACCAAGCCTGACCTTACCGAATCCTGTAACGGCGGTCCTCTTACTATGGAGGTTCACGACAACGTTTTCAGAAATCTCGAGGGAGAAGGAAAGGTTGCCGATATGGTGAAGCTCTTTATCGATATGGGAGGTCATCAGCTTCAGCTTAACGCAATAAATCGGGAAAGGCTTCTTGACGCTCAAAAGCATCCTGAAAATTATCCTAATTTAGTAGTAAGAGTCTGGGGCTGGAGCGGCTATTTCGTAGAGCTTGACCCCGCTTTCCAAAATCACATAATTTCCCGAACCGAATTTACTTTTTAATTGACTTAAAGGCGCGAAGACTGTATCATAAATACAGCCTCCGCGCTTTTTTATAGTTTTTAAGGAGAATATTTATGAAGCTTTTAGCCTTCGGAGAAATACTTTGGGACGTCTTTCCCGATAAGAAATGTATAGGCGGTGCGCCGCTGAATTTTGCCGCCGCCGCTAAGCAGGGGAGCGAGGCTTATATACTGTCTGCCGTAGGAAGAGACCCCCTTGGAGAAGACGCGCTGACCTTTTTAAAAGATAAAAAGATTAAGACCGATTATGTTGGGCTCTCCTCCCTCGAAACGGGAAAATGCCTCGTAACCTTAGACCAAAAGGGCGTTCCGAATTACGACCTTTTAAGCGGCGTTGCCTGGGACGAAATAGAGGGCGGGCCTAAAGAAGCTTTCGACGTGTTTTACTTCGGCACTCTTGCTCTCAGAAGCAAAATAAACCTTAAAACGGTCAAAGAAATCTTAAAAAGTAATACCTTTAAAGAAATTTTCGCTGACGTAAATATCCGTCCGCCTTATTATTCCTCCGAAATCTTGGCTTTTGTGTCCGAGAAGGCTACCGTCCTTAAAATAAGTGATGAGGAGCTTCCGATATATCTTAGAGAACTCGGATTACCTGCCGAGTCTTCTTATAAAAACGCCGCAAAGCTTATCACGAAGACCTTTAACAATCTTAAACTCGTTATAATTACCTTAGGGGAAAAAGGAGCCTACGTTTACGATGCCGAAAAAAGCCTTGAATATTCGTGCGATGCCGTAAAGGCCGAGGTAAAATCTACCGTCGGAGCAGGTGACAGCTTTTCGGCTACCTTTATCTGTGAGTATATGAAGGGAAGCGATATACCTACCTGCCTGCATCGTGCCTCCGAAATAGCCGCCTTCGTCGTGTCGCAGGTTGGTGCTATTCCCGATTATCCCGAAGACCTTAAAATGTGATTTTTATAAACGGCTGCCGAAATCAGCCGTTTTGTCCATATTTGCGACCGTTTTTGCTATGGACGGCGCCATAACCTTCGTATATAATAAAGATACACAGTTAGCCTACTTTGATTCAGGAGGACGATCATTATGCGAATTAAAGGTTTTATCAGCTTGATGCTGGCGTCATTCTTAGCCCTTTCTTTTTGTGCCTGCGCCAAGGCCGACGATACCGACGTAGTTTCCTCGTCGAAGCCGAACGAGCCGGAAAAAGAGTGGAGAGAGCCTGCCGTGAAGGAGAATAACGAAAGGTTTATCGATACCGACGGCGACTTCGAATACGCCACGGTCGATTTTGACGTTTCTGAAGATCACGTTATAATCGTTCCGAAAAATGATAAAGAAGCGGTCAAGTCTGCGAAAACGCTGAAGTCCTTCTTCGCCGAAAAAGCAAAGGTCGATCTACAGATCAAAACCGATAATACCTCCGCATCCTCTTTAGAAATTCTTATCGGTAAAACGAACCGAAACGAAAGCAATAAGGACCTAAAGGAAAACGAGCTTGAGGTCTCGGTCAAGGGCACGAAGCTTGTTTTTAGCGGCGGTCATCCCGTTACCGTAAACTCGTCGGTAGATAAGTTCGTCCGTCTTGCCCCCGAAAAGGGAAAGGCCGTTACCTTTAAGCTTTCTACCGACTTTGCCTCGACCGCTCTCGACGGATATAAATACGTTTGGGGCGACGAGTTTGAAGGAAACGATATTAACCTTTCAAAATGGGATTTTGATGCGCGTATGTCGGGAACTAAGTCGATAGAGCTTTCCTGGGGAAAGGAAACTACAGACGTTAGCGACGGCCGACTTAAGCTCAGAGCCATCCGTTACTATAATCCTCATAATCCCGACGTCGAGTTCAGAGTACCTTACTCTACCGTAACGAGATATAAGATGAACTACGTTTACGGCTACGCTGAGATCCGTGCCCGTATCCCCTTTACCGAGGGCGTATGGCCTTCCTTCTGGGCGCTTACGTCAAGAATAGATCAAAACGGTAATTTTGATAACGATTATATTAACAAATGGGACTACAATATCGAAATAGACGTCTTCGAGGTGTTCGGTACCGAAAGTAAGGTTGTGCCCGCTGTGCATAAATGGTATAAGTCTTATAATTACAACGAAATGCACGGAGTAGAAGGCACCTCTAATCACACTTCGGTTGGTTTCCGCTATTGGGATTTCGCAGAGCGCGGTCATCAAGATATCTCTAACCTCAGCAACGAATATCACACCTATGGCTTTGAATGGACCGAAAATGCGCTCTCTATGTACGTTGACGGAGAGAAGTATACCTCGCTGACTATAGCCGAATCCTTCGATAAGTATGACGATATGTCACACTTCCACGATCCTATCTTCATTTTGTTTAACAACCACGTCTTTGCGAACGATTCCAGCTATAAGCCTAACGTCATAAACAATAATCTTACAGGTCTTCCCGCAGAATACTTTATCGACTGGTTCCGCTTGTATCAGAAGCCGGGCGTAGGTAAGCTTTATATCGACGAGACCGTACGTTCCTACGAAGGACGATAACCGAAAGGAGGAAAACTTATGAAACAGTTATTTAACAGTATTAAAGCAACAATTGCAAAAAGAACCTTGGCCTTCATTCTTTCCTTTGCGGTTCTTCTTTCGGCTGTAAGCGGAGCTATTATCTTCGCCGATACGCAGACAAAGTCTGTTTGGGACGGTACAGCTACCGCCCCTGCGGAGGGTAACGGCGAAGAAGCAACCCCCTATCTTATCAAAAGCGGCTCAGAGCTTGCCTGGGCCATTCAAAACGGAGGAAACGATAAATACTATAAACTGACCTCCGACATTTATCTTAACGATATCGACCTTATCAACTGGTCAACAGGCGAATCCACCGACCCTAATTATGCCGTAAAGCTTTGGCAAACGGGTAGCTTCAGCGGTCATATCGACGGCGACGGACACGTTATCTACGGTCTTTATGCTAAAGATCTTAACTCCACTCCGGGATATTGGGAGTCGACTAATCATTGTGTCGCATTTATTAAAAATATCCCTGCCGATAAGTCGGTAACCGTTAAAAACCTCGGATTTGATAACGTTTATCTTCACGCAACGGGCTTTGCATCGGTTCTTGTTGCCGTTATGGAGTCTACTTCAACCCTTACGGTAGACAATTGCTTTATAGGAGAAAATGGTAGAATAACTTCTCATACCGCCTCCTCTTTTATAACTTGGGGTAAGAGCGTAAAGAATCCCGAAGGAATTTCTATAAGCAATTCTTATAGCCTTTTCACAGGCTTTGAAACAAAGAATGATGCCACCGGCTTTACGGGAAAAAGCTGGCGCGGAACCGGCGGCGATATAGTTGTTAAAAACTGTTATGCCGTAGGAACTATGCGATATGCCGGAACCTTCACAAACTGCTATTCGGCAACTCAGAGCGACTCAGGTGTAACCAAGCTCGACCTTTCAAATATGAAGGGTACCGACGTTTTAACCAACACGGCAAAAATGTCGAAGCTCGGACCTGCATTCAAGGCAACCGAGGGCTATCCTATCCTTAAGGTGTTCGACCGCAGTGTACAAAACGACGGCAGCTATTGGGACGGAACCGTTTCTGCCGCTAAAAGTGGTAGCGGAACCGAAAATGACCCTTATCTTATTGAAAACGGCTCTGAGCTTGCTTGGGCAATTACCCGCGGCGGTAACGACGAATACTATAAGCTGACCGCCGATATTTATCTTAATAAGCTCGAATATATCGACTGGGCAACGGGTCAGGCAACCAACTCGAATTACACCATAAATAAGTGGAAATCCGGGGATTTCAGCGGTCACATCGACGGCGACGGACACGTTATCTACGGACTTTATGCTGAGGACCTTAACGCGACTCCCGGATATTGGGAGGCTGCGACCCACCGTGCCGCATTCATTAAAAATATTCCTGCCGACAAGTCGGTAACCGTTAAGAATCTCGGCTTCGATAACATATATCTTCATGCCACCAGCCTTGCCGCAGCAGTCGTAGGCTCTATGGAGGGCACCGCAACCCTTACCGTAGATAACTGCTTCGTAGGTGCAAAGGGTAAGATCAAATCTCATTCTGCAGGCTCCTTTGTAGTTTGGGGTAAGGGCATTAAAAAGCCGAGCGGAATCTCTATAAGCAATTCCTATAGCCTTTTCACCGATTTCGATACTCAAAATGCAAGCACGAGTCTTACGGGACGCAGTTGGCAGGGAAGCGGCGGCTCTATAACCGTTAATAACTGCTATGCCGTAGGAAACATACGATATGCCGGAACCTTCACAAACTGCTATTCGGGCGAGCAGGAAGCCGCAGGCGTTATTAAACTCGACCTTTCCAATATGAAGGGTACCGACGTTTTAACCAACACGGCAAAAATGTCGAAGCTGGGCTCTGCCTTTGTCGCAACCGACGGCTACCCCGTTCTCAGAGTGTTTACCGATCTTCCCGAAGAAGAGCCTGAGGGCCCGATCTGGAGCGGAAAGGTAGCTACGAAGTTCGCTTCGGGAAGCGGTAGTGATACCGATCCTTATCTTATCGGAAACGGCGCGGAGCTTGCCCTTGCAATAACGAGTGGCGGAAACAAATATTATAAACTTACTTCCGATATCTATCTTAACGATATCACGGTTAAAGACTGGGAAAAAGCCGATGACCTTAACGTATGGGTAACCACTAATAGCTTTAAGGGTTATATAAACGGCGACGGACATATTGTAAACGGCGTCTATTTCCCCGAAAATTCTACAAATAAATCATCGGGTCTTGTAAGTAATTTCGGCGGCGGTAAGATCGAAAAGCTCGGCGTACGTAACTCCTTTATTTATGCCACCGATTACGCAGGCGGAATTGTCGGAAAGACAATGGGCGGAAACCTTAAGGAAATCGATATGTGCTTCACCGACGAATCGGTAAGCGTTGCGTTTACCAAGGAGACAAACGGCGGTGCAGGCGGAATTTTAGGGTATGCTGACGTAGATAAGACCGCCACCAGCGGTATGACTAAAATTTCCAACTGCTACTCTAAGGCGGTACTTTCTGCGGCGGCTGAATCCAAGTTCAGAGACAACGGAATAATAGGTACCGCTTGGGCAGCCTCTTATACTCTCGAAAATTGCTATTCACCCTATAGTGCGCCCTATTCTGCTTCGAACTCGAAAAACACTTCATACCTCTATATGGGCGAAGAAAACGAAAATATCCCCCTTGCCGAAATATACAAAAACGTATATACGGGTAAGCGCGGTGTAAATAACGCTTATGAGTATTTTACCTGCATACCCGAAATTTATGATATGCTCGGAGAAGCGGCAAAGACCTCGATGCCGGGTCTCGACTACGTAAACGTTTTCGAGACGGTTGAGGAAGGTACTCCAAAGCTTAAGATATTTACTCAGATCGACGGCGTTGATACCGATCTCAACCGAAACAACCTTTTTGCTTCGGGTAGGGGAACTAAAGATGATCCCTTCGTTATTAAAACCGTAGAGCATCTTAGAAACCTTATAACCTCGTCGTCTACTACGGGTAAGTATTATAGCCTTGAGGCCGATATTTACGTAAACGATACCAAGAAGGCAAATTGGAAGGAAAACAGTCCTGCCGCGTGGTACACTCAGGACCGTACCACCCCCTTCAGCGGCTATTTCGAGGGCAACGGTCATACGGTTTACGGTCTCTACTTTAACGAAGAACCCAAGGCCTACGATCCCGAAAAGACCTTTAGTCCAACCTTTAAGGGAACGGCTCTATTCCCCGCCGTATCAAACACCGCAACCATCCTTAACGTTCACGTTCGCGACTCATACCTTAAGGGTCCCGGCTACGTCGGCTCGATAGCAGGCTGTGCTACGGTGGGCGATTCGGGCAAGGCGGTTATAATCGGCTGTTCTGCCGACGAGAGCGTTTCTCTCTACGGCGAATCCGTAGGAGGAATCGTCGGTGGCGGCGGTAAGGGCATAACCTTGGCCTACTGTTATTTCACAGGAAAGATCCTATACGCTACTCCTTCCCGTGCCAACGGTCTGATCGGCGATATTTGGATCACCGATCAGGACTGCACGCAGTGCTATTCGGTAGGCTATACAAACTATCGCTCGGCACCTAAGCAGGTTAAGGCGGTTTACGGTACTAAAGAGTCGCCCGGTACCACCCTGCTTACAGCAAAGCAGATGACCGGCCTTGGCGCTAAAAAGCATATGGCCGAGCTTGACTGGACGGTCTGGTATGCCGTAAACGGAAAAACGCCTCAGCTGAAGGTAGTACCCGCAGAAAAGATCATTCTACCTACCTACGAAGGTAAAAAAGGAGAGGTTTGGTCAGGCCTTGTCGCCACGGGCTTTGCGGGTGGAAGCGGTACCGAAGCCGATCCCTACCTTATCGAGACCCCCGAGCAGCTTGCCTTCCTCGTTTCCAAGAACTACGCTAAGGGCGGATATTATAAGCTCACCGCCGATATAAAGCTTAACGATACCTCCTTTAAGAATTGGCAGAGAAAGGCTAAGCAGTGGTTTACAAACGACTATGTTTTCAGCGGTCACGTTGACGGAAACGGACATATCGTTTCGGGCCTTTATATCGATTCCAAGAGTGGCGGAAAGGCGGCGCTTTTCCCCTGGATCAACGCAAGCTCAAGCATAAAGCGTCTCGGAATCGTAAATTCTACAATAATCAACCCTGCCGCAAGTAGATCTGAAGGTTATGCCGCTGCATTTGTCGGTTGCGTTCAAAACTGGTATCCCGAAGGCGGTCCCCAGGCGGGCGCAGTAATGCCCGTAATAAGCGAATGCTTTGCCGACGATACCGTATATATTGAGGGTCAGTTTGCGGGCGGATTAGTCTGCGGCGCACCATCTCCCATTGAGGTCAGAGACTGCTTCTTTACGGGAACGCTTACCTACGACAGCATAGGCGGCGGACTTATAGGTAACGCCTGGGGCGTAAGGCTGTTCCCCAAGATAGTATCAAGCTACTGCTCCACCGCCGACAGCGATCCCATAGGCGGCGGAAGAACCTATAAACAGGCCGAAGCAGATTTCTGCGACTACGTCTACTTAGACGGTCCCGCAAACGGTGTCGCGGGCGTAAAGGCTATCGGCGTTATGTGGATGCGCGGCGAGAATGCAAAGGAAGCTATGAAGGGCCTTGATTTCAAAAACGTCTGGCTTACCGTCGACGGCGGAAGCCCCGTGCTTCGTTGCTTTAAGAACGCCAAGCAGTACACAAGCGTCCGCGAAGGACTTAAGGTCGAAATCTCCTTCTCGGTAGACGGCGGTACAAAGTGTGAGCCTATCTATGGCTATGCAGGATTCACCGAAATCCCCGAGCTTCCCGTTTCTGAGCGCTACGGCTACGAATTCGGCGGCTGGTACTGCTTTGCCGAATGTGACGTGCCCTTTACCGAAAAGGTATTCCCCGACTATAACACCGTTCTTTTCGCTAAGTGGATACCCCTCGGCTTTACCGTAAACTTTGAGGGTCGTCTCAGCAAGGAATACGATTATAACTCTGCCGTTGAACATTATATCCCCGGTGTAAAGGGCTATAATCCGATATTCCTTCATTCGGGACTTAAAACCATGCACGTTCTCGGTAATACCGACGAGGATGCGCTGTTCCTCATAAACTATGAGGACGTTTTAGAGGTTGGAAAAGAATATAAGATGCACTTTATGATGAATGCCGCAAATGACGGTGCCAAGGGTAGCGTTCAGCTTCTTCACGCCGATCATCCGCAGTATGATTCGACCGTAAAGGGCTACGAGGTCTGCCTCGAATTCGATAACCTAAAGAGAGGGGAGTGGGTAGAATATACCTATACCTTTACCCCCAATACCCCATACGTTATCTTCAAGGTTCCCGCAGGTGTCGAGCTCTTCTTCGACGACGTTCGCTTTGTGCCTACGGGCAAGGACGGTGTATTGGGCGATATTATCGGATACGATAATTCAGGCGTTTCTACCGAGCCCACAGAGCCGCCTGCCGAGTCAAAGAAACCTGAGTCATCTGATCTTATTCTTATAATTTCCGTAATCGCAGGAGCGGTCATCCTGCTCGCAGTTATCGTTACTGTTGCGGTTGTTCTGAAGCGTAAGAAAAAATCAGTTTAGCAAAAAACAATAAGGCGGATATGTTTTAAGCATATCTGCCTTATTTCTTTAACCTCGTTTTTCAACCGAAGGACAAACCGACATATATTTTTTATAGGTTTTCGTAAAATACGAAACGCTTTCAAACCCCGATGAAAAGGCGGCACTTGATATATCCATGCCGTTTCTTATAAGCGAACGCGCGTTTATACATCTTATGGTGTTTATATAATTTATTACCGTCTGCTTGGTGTATTTTTTAAACTCGTGTACAAGATAGGAGCGGCTTATGCCGTTGCTCTTTGCAATATCTTCAAGGGTCAGCTTTTCGGTAAAATGAAGCTTTATATATTCTATTATCTCCATTATCCGTCTCGCTCCTTCATCATCTACCGTATTATATATCTCGGCCGCCTGCTCCTTGCATAGGCTAAGAATAAGACCGAGTACGCTGTTCCTTATTGCGGCGGTTCTGAAGGCGTCAAAGGTATTGTAGGCGTCAATTACTTCCTCATATGCTTTGCGTATATTTTCTGAATCTATAAACTCGTTAAAGGTGATTTTCGTGGTGTCTATTCCGTTTGAGCGGCAAAAATCGTTTTCTACTATAAGGTAATAGCAATCTGCCGAATCGGTAGTTATTATATCGTGAAACAGATTCGAGTTCACAACTACGATATCTCCCTTTTTAATTGGTATGAATTTCGTGCCGCAGAGAACCTCTCCTTTTCCTCCGATACAGTATATAATTTCAATATTTTCGTGCCAATTGAGCAAAATATTTCTCGGCGCGCCCTTTGCGCGAATCGGAAGAAGCGTGAAAACAAAGGGCAAAAGCTCGCCTTTAAGCGTATGTGTTTCGTAGGTAACCTTCATAGTCATCTCCTTAAAACCATATTGTACAAATTATTAGCCATATTTACCATTGAAATGCCGTTTTCACAATTATATAATATAAATGCTTAAAGCGCAACGAAAATTTAAGGAGGTAATTTTATGATAACCTTTGATACCAAGTCAGTAGTAAGCTTTGCGTCAGACGAGCTAAAAAAATATTTAAAGCTTCTCGGTGTATCTGCCGATATAAAGCTCGGATTGTTTGAAGAATTTAATATAAAGGCCGAGGTAGAGGACCCCTTCTTCGATGATGCCTACGCCATTAAAGTAGTAAACAAAAAAGGCTACGTTTCGGGTATAAACGGACGAAGCGTGCTTTTCGCCGTATACCGTCTCCTCGAAGAATGGGGAATAGGTTGGGTTCGTCCCGGTAAAAACGGAACCTATATTCCGAAAAACTCTTCCGCTCCCGACATCGATATTTTTGAGGTAGCCGCCAAACGTCACAGAACTATGTGTATCGAAGGCGCTGTCAGTATCGAAAACGTCCTCGATATGATCGAGTGGATTCCGAAGGTTGGCTTTAACTCTTATTATATTCAGTTTAACGATGCCTTTATCTTCTTCGACCGCTGGTATAATCATACGCGAAATCCCTTAATAACGGGTGAAAAAATAAGCTATGATAAGGCCCTCGAATACGTCGATATTATGATTACCGAGATCAAGAGAAGGGGACTTCTGCTTCAGAGAATGGGTCACGGCTGGAACTGCGACCCCTTTGGCGTACCTAATCACGGTTGGGTCGCCGAAGACCCCGATACAATACCGCAGGAATATAAGGACATCTGCGCCGTTGTAAATGGTAAGCGAGAGGTTTGGAAAAATATGCCCATCGCGACTCAGCTTTGCTACTCCAACCCCTTTGTTGCCAAAACTATGGCCGACGGTGTCGTTAAATATCTTGAGGAGCATCCCGAGACCGACGTCGTTCATTTCTGGCTCGGTGACTACTTCAATAACACCTGCGAATGTGAGGAATGTACCAAGCTTCGCTATTCCGATTACTACCTTCGTATAATAAACCTTATTACCGAAAAGCTTAACGAAAAAGGTCTTAAAAATAAGGTAGCATTTACCTGCGGATGCAATAAGGGCTGGGTTCCTGTAGCTACCGAGGTCGAGCATCCCGAAAATATGATCCTGACCTTCGCTCCGATCTCCCGTACCTTCGGTGAGACCTTCCCGAAGGGCTTTAAAATTAAAACAACCCCCGAGTATAAGCTTAACGGCTTTACCATGCCTCGTTCTGTTGACGAAAATCTTTCCTACCTCTGCGAGTGGGAAAACTTTTTCGATGGCGATACCATCGATTTCGACTATCATCTTATGTGGGATCATATCCTCGACGCGGGCGGCGAAGGAATCGCAAGGGTTATTCACGACGACATTATCAACTTCGAAAGTCTTGGTATGAACGGTTATATAAGCTGTCAGCTGCAGCGAAATGCCTTTCCGACCTCGGTAGCAATGACCGTTATGGGCAAAACCCTTTGGAGCAGTAAAACCGATTTTGATGCTACCCGAAAAAAGCTTTACGCGAATTCCTTTGGCGAAGAAAATGCCGAAATGATGGCCGAATATTTTGCGACCTTGTCAAAGGGCTTTAGTATCGGAGCCATAAGAAGTCAAATAAAGGTTGACCGTAATGAGTTCAGGGCCAATATGGCAGCCGCCAAAGAGGCTTTTGAAAAAATAGAAGCCTTCGTAAGGGCTAATCTCGACGACCCCGACCCCTGCCGCAGGGTATCCTGGAGGATCGTCGGAGTTCACCGCGAAATCTATTCGATCCTTGCCGACTCTATAATCGCCTTTATCGACGGTGATAATGAAAAAGGTAACGAGCTTCGCCATAAATCTATTCGTCTCGCATGGGAAAAAGAACCCGAGGTGCAAAGCGTTATGGACGGTCTTTTCTATCAGGAAATGATCGAATCTCGTATCAATATAGATAAAGCTATTGGCTTCTTCGATTTCTAAACTGAAAATAAAAGCGTCTTGCCGGAGCACGACTCCTTTGCAAGACGCTTTTTATGTTAATTATGTTCTAACCAAACCATTTAAACTCGAACCAGCCTTAAAGGGCGGTTTTTCAGTCTTTTTCGGCTCATCGTCGTCCGTAGGCGAAAGCCTTACGAACTCCTCTTCACCAAAACCTGCTCAAAAAATCGCTCCTTTACGGGTGTGCGCCATAGTGAGAAATTGCCCGAAAACGGCGTTTTTCCGTAATAATGCGTTAAAAAGCCACGGTACGCGTCAGCGTTACCGTGACTTTTTGCCTTTTCTTACATAAAAATCATCCATTTTCGG
>CASFDQ010000006.1 GCA_949293385.1 uncultured bacterium
CTACGCCAAGTTATGATGCACCTACGGTGCAGTTTAATGTAAAAAGGCGATCATATCATAACGTTTGCAAAGCAAACTCATAACGACGAGCGCCGAGCGAGTTTCATCACTCATAACTAAAAGAGCATTTGTGTCTGCTAATGCAGTGCTTGTAAAGAAAAAAGGACGAAGAATTTTAGAAATTCTTCATCCTTTTCCTGTAGGTAGGTAAGATGTTTTATTAAAATTCAAAAAACTTTCCTTTAGAGAACAGTTCTTAAAGAGCTGTTTTTTTGTTTCAGGTTACAAATGCTTTAATTTCTTAAAATTTCCGTAGGTCTCGGTGACCGTTTCGCTGAAGGCGAAGGTCTCGGGGTGATTGTCTATAATATTTCGAAAATCGTTTAATTGATGTCTGTCTACGACGCAGATTATAACCGTACGTTCCTGTCCCGAATATGCGCCTACGCCCTCAATTCTCGTCGAGCCCCTTCTCATAATATGGGTAATGTCATCGATTATCTCGTCGGGCTTTGAGGTTATGACCGTAAATTTGTATGCCGTTTTGGTACCCTTTATAATATAGTTTCCTACGAAGCTCGATACAAAGCAGTACATAATACAGAGGGCAACCGGCTTATAGTCGAGATATCCCTTGTCGGAATAGACGAATATGGAGGCAAAGGCGATTACCGCGTTAAGGGCAAAATTGACCATAAAGAAGTTGATTATGGGCTTTTTTGCGCTTATTATCTTGGAGGTTATCTCCATACCGCCACTGGCAAAGTTGTTTTTAAAGGAAAATCCGCTTACCACTCCGGCTAAAACTCCTGCGATAAGTACGGGAAAAACGGTATCGTGATCGCCCGCGTCGTACTTGAAATTTTCAAGATCCAAAAGCTGAAGCAGACGGTATATAACCGTATAGAATATGTTGAAAACAAAGCTTCTGATGCCATACTTCTTATTGACTAAAAAATATACGAGCAAGCAAAGCGGGAAGTTAATTAAAAAGGTGAAATATCCGATACTGAAGCCGGTCTTATATTCGATCATCGTGGCAATACCGTTGATTCCCGCAGGCGCAAAATGGTTGGGCACTACGAAAATATGATAATATACCGCTTGCAGTGCCGCTAACAAGATCGCGAAAAGGTAGGGCAGAGCCGCAGATTTGATCTTATTCATAAAAATTCCCCCAAACAAACTATTTACATAGGGATTATAATGAGTTATAATGCATTTGTAAATCGAATGATTTTAATGTATATCATCAAAATTTTTGATAAGAGGAAATTATGGATATAAAAAACGTTGAAACCTTTGTAAAGGTCGCTGAGCTTCAAAGCTTTACGAAGGCCGCCGAGGAAATGAGCTACGTTCAGTCGACCGTCACTATGCAGATAAAACAGCTTGAAAAGGAGCTGGGTTTTCCGCTTTTCGACCGAATAGGTAAAAAAATATCCCTGACCGATTCGGGTAGGGAATTTTTAGAGATCGCATACGAGCTTTTGCGTTCGGTGGAAAAGGCTGAAAGCATCGCAAAAAAGAACAAAGAACTTCACGGTACCCTTAGAATAGGGGTATCGGAATCTCTTCTTTTCTCGGTAATTGCCGATATCCTTCCCGAATTCAAAGAGAAATACGGGAATATAGAGGTAAGGATAATCACGGGGCATTCGGTTGAGCTCGTAGAGCAGTTAAAAACTAATCAGCTCGATATGCTTTACGTCGCTCAGCCTCCGAGCAGCTACTGCGATCTCGTATGCCTTTACTCCCGTCCCGAGCGAATAATCTTCGTCTGCTCTCCGACCCATACCGCCGCACAGAGGAAGCTTACCGCCGCCGAGCTTATGGATCAAAGCTTTATAGTTACCGAGCAAAGCGGAATCTGCTACGGTATACTTCATGAGCTTGCTTTGCGCTTCGGAAAAGAGCTTGACGTGTCGGTTGAGGTCGACAGCGTTCATATTATAGCCGAGTTGGCTCAAAAAGGAATGGGTATAGCCTTCGTGCCCGACTATTCGGTAAAAGATTATCTAAAGGAGGGAACTCTTGCTGAGATATCGGTAGATATCGAAGAGCAAGGGTATCTAAGTCACATTCTCTGTCATAAAAACCGTTGGCGATCGCCTGCGATCACCGGATTTGCGGAAATGATAAACGCCGTCCGCCCTGGCGAAATGCAGTAGATAAAAAATCTACAATACGGGTGCGCGCCATAGTGAGAAATTGCCCGAAAACGGCGCTTTTTCCGTAATAATGCGTTAAAAAACCGTGGTACGCGATAATGTGCCCCCTGTCAAGTAGACAGACTAAAAAACAAAAAAGAATGTGTTAATTGAATAAATGCTTTCATCTCCCCCTGCTGCGCAGCTGGGGGAGATTTTTCGTCACGCGGAGGTGGCGAGGTAATACTCGCACGGTGACATACAATTCAGACGCTTTTGATAGCGGCGAGTGTTGTAAAAGTGTATGTAATCTTCAATAGCAGAAACGAGAGCTTCACGATTCGTAAA
>CASFDQ010000007.1 GCA_949293385.1 uncultured bacterium
ACTAGTGAGTAGAAAGGAAAATTTATGAAAAAAGATAATAAGCTCGAAGTTGAGGTTATGACAAGAGAGCTTAGATTGCTTTATTATAATGATTATCTTTTTAAGAATGGTGTTATAACGAAGCGTGAGCACGATAAGATGAATCTTGCTATAATCTCAAAATACGGAAAAAGACGTCGCAATGAACTCGGCGAAATTTCGTTAGAAGATCGTCTTTCTTCCACCCGGCACAAATAATTTTGTGCCATTACATAAATTTTTTAAAGCTTATTATCTTAAATGAGTTGACAATATATCAATATTATGATAGAATATGCATAGAATAATTACGGGAGGTAATTTTATGGCAGCAATTAGACCTAGCTCTGATTTGAGAAATAAATATAATGAAATATCTGATTTCTGCAATCAGTTTAACGAGCCTGTTTTCATTACTAAAAACGGTACAGGGGATTTAGTAGTTCTCTCAAATGCCGAATATGAAAGACTTTGCGGTAAAGCAGAACTTCATAAACTTTTGGATGAAGGTTTATTTGCAATTAAAAATGGTAATAACCGTCCGGCAAATGATGTATTCTCTGATATAGAGAGGAAGTTCGGATTTGACGGAGTATAAAATTGTTATTGAAGAAACAGCTGAGAACGATTTAGTCGGTATTTTATCATATATCAGCGATACACTTCACGAACCGGGTATTGCGATGAAAATTTACGGGTCGATTAAGAAGGAAGTATTAACTTTAAATAAAATGCCGTTTAGGTATGCTGTTGTTAATGAGGAGCCTTATCGTTCTATGGGGGTTCGCAGAATACCGGTCGAAAAATATACTGCTTTTTATATTGTTGATGAAAACGAAAAAACAGTACATATTTTCCGAATCCTCTATAACCGTAGAGAGTGGCAATATTTATTGTAATACAGATAAGCTTATGGCGATTTAAAGGCACGAACTTTTCTCAGTTCGTGCCTTTAATAATATCTATACAACCACTCTAAATCCGTATGTAATCTGCCTTTCATAGCCTTTTACAGTGCGATTTTTACGAGTGAAATTCATATGTCGTACAGGACATATGTTATTAACCATCTGTCCGCCAATGGATCCGGCCTGCTTGGAAGTAAGATCACCGTTATAACCCTGCTTAAGGTTTACGCCAACCTCGTTAGCGGCCTCCATCTTAAAACGATTGAGAGCGTCCTTAGCCTCGGGAACTACGTTCTTTGCCATTACTGTTTCACTCCTTTGCTTTGTTTTAAGCGTTTGCAGTATTATTTTGCTTCGTATACTCGTTATTATTTAAGGAAAATTTTGCTTTGATTTAAATATTTTGTCACCTTTTCTGTATCTGTAAATGTTGTTATGATATAATGACGTAAAGGGTGATGTTATGCTTGTATATTTGCTGTTTATTGAAAGCGATGCAGATAAATCGTTTTTTGAAGAAATATTCTATAAATTCAGAAAACAAATGATCTATTATGCTTTTGGCTTCGTTAGTAATGAGGTTGATGCAGAAGATATTGTTCACGATGTATTTCTAAAAATCGCTCAAAAGCATTTAGGTGTTTTAAAGAAAATAGAAAACGAGACAGATATCCGAAACTATCTTCTTAAAGCGACAAAGAATACTGCTTTAAATCTGTCAAAGGCAAAATACAAAGAGGTTACACTTAGTGAATCCGAAACCGAAGAGATCAGTGATGAAGGTTTTGTTGAAAAAGTTTGCTCACAGATCGAGTACACGAGTATACTATCTGCTATAAATTCTCTAAATGATATCTATAGGACCGTTTTATATTATCATTTTGTGCTGAATCTTCCGGTTAAGGATGTAGCTTCACTTCTCGGTCGGTCTTTTTCTGCTACTAAAAAGCAACTTGCGAGAGGTAAGAAAAAGCTTCTCGAATTACTTGAAGGGGAGGAGCAAATATGAATACTAGGTTTGATAATTTCAGATCGATCTTACGGGAATGCTTTTCTGTTGAGTATAGTGAAGTGCCAACTGATGAAGAAAGTATTAAATATAGCTTCTCAAAACGGTTTACAAAACGCACGGAAAAACTTATCAAAAGACAAATAAACTTTTATTGGTGTATAATAAATCGCTTTTGGAAGAAAGTTCTTATATTTGTTTTGTTGCTGGTATTATTATTCTCAGTCGTGTTATATTTTGGCATCGGTTATGATACTTATATGCAAGATAGCGGTCATTTGTCATCAAATCATAATTATAACCAAGAGAATACCGATATCGAGCCGGTTTTTGAAAGCGATTTGATTTTAGATGACGATGGAAATATAATCGGTGAGATATTCGGTGATAAAAAAGCAAGTATTTTTAACAGTATGCTGAACTCATTCTATTATTTTAACGAAGCGTACTTACGGTTTGAGCTGTCATTACCTTACGCGGCTTACGGTCATATAACCGAAATTGAATGCAGCGTTGATCTTAAAAATGCCGTTTCCGAAGAAAAGGTGTTTGAGAACGGAGAACTTGTTAGTTTTTCATATTCCGACGGCAAATCTTTAACGGTAAGATCCATTGACTACAATGAATTTAATAAAGACACATATCCTGTGTTCAGTAAAGAAAACGAAAAATACGTTATACTGTCGGAAAGAATGTATACCGACGGTTACGGAGATATAAAATTCGTATATAAAAATAACGTAGCGAATTGTCCGAGCGCGAAATACAGCCTGATCCCTCAGGAGCTCGCATTTAAGTATTTGAGAAATTTTAAAAACCGGGAAATCTATGACAGCAATATGGTGGTCTTTGGCAGACATTGCGTCGGAATTCGCGGAAAGGAAAGTGACGAAGACTTTCTGTTTATCGTAGATAGTGCTACGGGCATTCTTTTAAACTATGAAATTGCTGAAAACGGAATAGTAACCGAATATATGAATGTTAAAGAGTGTAAAATCGATGAAGGTGTCGCAATATTTATTGAAGAGAACTTGGAGGAGTACATAGAAGAGGATAAGTAATCGAAAAATTGTCGGTTGACATAGATTTAAATTGATGATATAATCCTAATGTAAAAAGCGTTGACGGAAAAAGTAGTCTGCAAAATTCTTTAAGAGAGCCGGCGGTTGGTGTGAGGCGGCAGGGTATGCGGACGAAAGACCTTCCCGAGCTGTCGGAGGAAAGCGATTGTTAGTAGAACCGACCGTGATAAGAGCGTTAATCTTCAAGAGTGAGCCTTTAGGCTAATTTGGGTGGTACCGCGGAAGTCGTCTTTCGTCCCATATTCGGGATGAATGGCGACTTTTTTGATTTTAAGGAGTAATTTTGTGATAATTTCAGACGAACTGATTAAATATTTGGCTGAGCTTTCAAAAATCGAGCTTACCGATGATGAGCAAACGGTCATGAAAGAAGAACTTAATAAGCTCGTAGAGTATATGCATTTGATCGATGAGGTAGATACGTCATCGGTTGATGAAGAAGCCTTTGGTGAGCTCAAAAACGTGTTTAGAGAGGATACCGTGAAGCCTTCTTTAGACAGAAGTGACGTACTTTCTGCCGCAGTCACTAAAAACGAAGAAGCCTTTATCGTTCCTAAAACGGTAGAATAGGGGGAAAGGTATGGATATTTTAAAACTTACCGCCCTAGAGCTGGCGCACGAGATAAAAATAGGAAAGATTACCTGCGTCGAAGCCGTTAAAGAGGTATATAAAGCTTATTCTGAAAAGGATAGCTCCATAAACGCTTATATATCTCTCGATCTTGATTACGCTCTAAAAAGAGCAAATGAGATCCAAAAAAGAATCGACGGCGGAGATATAAGATCGGAGCTTGCGGGCGTTCCCGTTGCAATAAAAGATAATATTTGTACAAAAGGCTTAAAAACTACCTGCGGCTCGAAAATGCTCGGTAATTTTCTTCCTTTTTATAATGCGGCCGTTACTGAAAAACTAGAGCAGGCGGATATGATCATCCTTGGCAAGACCAATATGGATGAATTTGCAATGGGTGCTACCGGAGACACCTCGTTCTTTGGAGCGGTAAAAAATCCGCTTGATCATACAAGGCTTTCCGGAGGCTCTTCGTCCGGTTCTGCGGCAGCAGTTGCGGCAAATGAAGCGATAATTTCGCTTGGATCCGATACTGGAGGCAGCGTCAGGCAGCCTGCGTCATACTGCGGTCTTTTTGGATTTAAACCGACCTACGGTCTTGTTTCACGCTACGGACTCGTTGCGTATGCTTCTTCGCTCGATCAGATCGGTCCTATCGCTAAGGATGCTAACGACTGTATGGCAATTATGAAAATTATTTCGGGTAATGATCCTCTTGATTCAACTTCGCTTAATGCGGATATAAATTTTGAAGACAGAGAAAATATAGATTTCTCGGGAATCAAAATAGCAGTACCGAAGCAGTGTGCCGTGATGTCATCGGCGGCCGACAAGTTTAAGGCTATGGGAGCTTCTGTAGATTATATCGAAATCCCTTTCTTCGATTATGCCGTTGCGGCCTACTACATTATAGCAACAGCTGAAGCCAGCTCTAATCTCTCCCGCTTTGACGGAGTAAAATACGGCTACAAGACCGATAACTACGGAAGTCTTGCCGAAATGTACCGAAAAACGCGGAGTGAGGGCTTCGGAAGCGAGGTTAAGAAAAGAATTCTTCTCGGAACCTTCGTCCTTTCAAGCGGATATTACGACGCTTACTATAAGAAGGCTCTTAAGATCAAAGAGCTTGTTAAAAATAATTTTAGCAAGCTTTTTGAAGAATATGATTTCATCTTAACTCCGACGACCGTTTCCTCTGCACCTAAGCCTGAAGAGCTTAAAAACGATAGCCTCCGTCGGTATACCGACGACGTTTATACCGTACCCGTTAATCTCGCGGGCCTTCCCGCCGTATCTTTCCCTTACGGAAAAGATGAAAACGGAATGCCCTTAGGAGCACAGCTTATCGGACAGAGACTCAGTGACGTAAAGCTACTGAAGACCGCAAAAGCTTTTACGGAGGTGGTTCGATGAATTATGAAACCGTTATCGGTCTGGAGGTTCACGTTGAGCTTGCCACCGAATCAAAAATATTCTGTTCTTGCACGACTAAATTCGGCGGTGCCCCGAATACGCATTGTTGCCCTATCTGTACGGGAATGCCCGGGACGCTGCCGACTCTCAATCGAAAAGTATTGGACTACGCCGTTACTGCAGGGCTCGCGCTTAACTGCGAAATTCAGAAGAATAACAGGTTCGATCGAAAGAACTATTTCTATCCCGACCTTCCTAAGGCCTATCAGATATCACAGCTTTATATGCCCTTTGCAAGAAACGGCAAAGTAGAAATAACCACGCGTTCAGGCGTTACCAAAAACATCGGTATTCACGAAATTCATATGGAAGAGGACGCGGGTAAGCTCATTCACTCCGAAACCGACGGAATTACCCTTACCGACTATAACCGCTGTGGTGTCCCTCTTATCGAGATCGTTTCCGAGCCCGATTTCAGAAGCGCCGACGAAGTAATTGCGTATCTTGAAAAGATAAAATCTATCTTCGAGTATCTTGGTATTTCCGACTGCAAAATGCAGGAAGGGTCTATGCGCTGTGACGTTAATCTCTCGGTAAGAGAGGTAGGCTCCGAAACCCTCGGAACACGTACCGAAATGAAAAATCTTAATTCCTTCAGAGGTATTGAGCGTGCCATAAAGTTCGAAGCAGAGCGTCAGATAAGGGCAATTGAAGCAGGGGAGAAGATAGTTCAGGAGACAAGGCGTTGGGACGACCTCAAGGGCGTCGGCTATGCAATGCGTACAAAGGAAAATGCGCAGGACTATCGTTATTTCCCCGAGCCCGACATTCCGCCGATAATAATATCCGATGATACGGTAAACAGAATTATTACCGCTATGCCCGAATTTGCCGACACTAAGGCTAAGCGCTATAACGAGCAATTCGGACTTTCAAAAGGCGATGCAGAGCTTGTTGCAGGCTCTAAGCATTTAGCAGAGCTCTTCGAAAAGACCGTAGAGCTTACAGGTAACCCAAAAGAGGTTCGTTACTGGCTCGTGGGGCAGATATTCTATCTTATGAACGAAAAGGGGATAGCGCCCGAGGATATAAAGCTTTCGCCGGAAATGTTCGCCGAGTTTGTTAATATCGCTTCCTCCGACCGTATCAACAAGCAAGCAGGAAAGATAGTGTTTGAAGCAATGTTTATGTCTCCCGAAAGATTTGACATTGAAGGCTTTATAAAAGAAAACGGACTCGAGCAGGTCGACGATACCGAAACTATCCGCTCGGCGGTTCGAGAGGTAATAAATAATAATCCTAAAACCGTTCAGCAGTATCTTTCGGGTCAGACAAAGGTAGTCGGCTTCTTTGTGGGGCAGGTTATGAAAGCAACAGGCGGTAAGGCTAAGCCCGATACCGTGAATAAACTTGTAAATGAAGAATTAAATAAACTTTAAGGAGAAAGATCATGGAATTTTTAAACTATGAAAAGAAAATCGACACAACCGACATTTCCTACATTCTTGATGGCTTCAAAAAGGGCACGATCAAGGACGGAGACAAGATCACCGTTAAAGGAACCCTTCACAGGATCCGCGAAATGAGCGGATTTGCCTTCGTAATCCTTCGAAGCGCACGTATGGTATTTCAGTGCGTTTGGGAGGAAGGTATCTCCAAGTGTGATATCAAGGATTTCAGCGTCGAAGAATGTGTAACCGTAGAAGGTACACTGATTTACGAAGAGAGAAGTCGTTTAGGATTTGATATCCGTATTGACGATATGAAGAGAATTTCGGGTAAGGCCGAGGTTCCTCCGATCGAGATCAGCAACGACAAGAAGATCGCAAAGCTCAACCTTAACACCCTTCTTGACAATAGAATTATTGCCCTTAGAAACCCAAAGACCCGCGCTATTTTAAAGGTTGCCGACGGCGTTATGTACGCCTTCCGTCAGTTCCTTCGTGAGGAAGGCTTTACCGAGTTCGTTCCTCCGAAGATGGTTACCGCAGGCGCAGAGGGCGGTGCAGATATGTTCGAGGTCGATTATTTCGGACAAAAAGCATATCTTAACCAGAGCCCGCAGACTTATAAGCAGATAATGGTTGGAGTTTTTCAGAAGGTATTTACCGTAGGCCCAGTTTTCCGTGCCGAAAAATACAGCACCAACCGCCACATTAACGAGTTCCAGGGACTTGACCTTGAGATGGGCTTTATTAACTCCTTCGAGGATATTATGGAACTGGAAGCCAGAATGTTCAAATATATGTTCAAGCTCTTAAACGAAGAATACGCTCCTGAGCTTGAAATGTATCTCGGACAGGGTAACAGACTTCCAGAGCTTGAAAGCTTCCCCAAGATCAAATTTATGGAAGCTAAGAAGCTTTTCGCCGACGCACATCCCGGCCCTCAGGGAGAAAATGCTATGCTCGAACCCGACTTTGCTCCTGAAGAGGAAAAGTGGCTTGGTGAATACTTCCTTAAGGAATATAATTCTCCCATCGTTTTCATTACTCATTATCCCACCGTTAAGCGTCCCTTCTACGCTATGGAAGACCCCGCAGATCCTAACTACACCTTAAGCTTCGATATGCTTCTTTACGGCCTCGAGGTTACGACCGGAGGTCAGCGTATTCATGATTACGAAATGCAGGTCAAGAAGATGCAGGATAGGGGAATGAACGTCGATGATTTCGAAGATTACCTCACTATGCATAAATACGGTATGCCTCCTCACGGCGGCCTGGGTCTCGGACTTGAGCGTATAGTTCAGAATATCTTGGGCCTTGAGAATATTAAGCAGGCTACAGCCTTCCCCCGTGACAGAGACAGAATAAGACCCTAAATGCTTTAAACACCCAACCGACAGTTGGGTGTTTTGTTATATTAATTGTCAAGAAAGCTCTTAACCCTACCGCGCCCGAAACGGTTGACTCGGGAAATAATCAGGGGTATAATAACAATACGAATATATATCAGAACGGAGGAAATGTTAATGTCGATAATCTTGACCGAGGAGGACTTTCAGAAAGCGGCACGGGAGGCCAAAACCAAGAAACTGTCACCGGAACAGAAAGAAAAACTCGAAGAACTTGGAAGGAAGATGCGGAGTCTTTCCGCAGAAGAACGGAGGCAATTGGTACTGAAGGCAGAGGAAGACAAACTGTTGAAATTGAGAGATATTATGATCCTAATTCTATGCAAAAAACGAGCCGATTTCGGCTCGTTTTTTGCTTTTAAATATATTAGTCAATAAACTTGTCGTGAACTGCGATAACCGCTCTGTCGGCGTCCTTTTCGTCGATAAGAACAGATATCTTGATCTCGCTGGTGGAGATGTTCTGAATGTTGATATTTGCATCTGCGAGGGCTTCAAACATCTTGGATGCAACGCCGGGATGAGTTTCCATACCTGCTCCAACAATAGAAACCTTGGTGATAGAGTTATCGGCAGATACGCTCTTGAAGGTGAGAACGTCACGCATAGATTCAATTGTTTCGACTGCCTCTTTGGACTGATCCTCGGTAACGGTAAAGGTGATGTCCTTGGTACCGTCACGGCCGACCGACTGAAGAATGATGTCGATATTGACCTTAGCCTGTGCAAGCTTGTTGAATACCTTGAAGGCAACACCGGGAGTGTCGTTTAATCCTACGATAGCGATGCGGGAAACGTTGTTATCCTTAGCAACTCCGCTTATAAGCATTTTTTCCATATTAACTTTCTCCTTTACGATAGTACCGGGCTTAGACTCGAGGCTGGAAAGAACCTCAAGCTGAACTCCGTATTTCTTTGCCATTTCTACAGAACGGTTATTAAGCACCTGTGCGCCGAGAGATGCAAGCTCAAGCATCTCGGAATAGGTTATCTCGTCAAGCTTTTTAGCCTTCGGGACTTTACGGGGGTCTGCGGTATAAACGCCGTCGACGTCGGTGTAGATCTGACAAACGTCGGCGTGCATAGACGCAGCTATAGCTACAGCACTTGTGTCAGAGCCTCCGCGGCCGAGGGTCGTGAGGTCTTCGTACTTATTGATTCCTTGGAAGCCTGCGACAACAACGATTCGCTTTTTGTCAAGCTCGTTTCTTATTCTTTCGGGTTCTACTCTCTTGATGCGGGCAAGAGAATGGGTCGAATTGGTCTGAAAGCCTGCCTGCCAGCCAAGGAGGGATGTAGCGGGATAACCGAGCTTTTCAATAGCCATAGCTAGAAGAGCGATCGAGATCTGTTCTCCTGCGCAAAGGAGCATATCCATCTCTCTCTTGGAAGCACCATCGGGATTTATCTCTTTTGCTTTAGCAATGAGATCGTCGGTGGTATCGCCCTGAGCGGATACAACTACAACAATGTCGTTGCCTTTTTTGTAGTCTTCAACGATGATTCTGGCAACGTTAAAAACTCTTTCGGCGTTGGCAACAGAACTACCGCCGAATTTTTTTACCATTAGAGCCATAATTTTCCTCCATTTATATTACAGTTAGTCGATAACGTGGAAGGTTTTGATAACTTCGCATGAATCCAAACTGCCAATTTGATTTTTGAGGGTAATCTCTATATCGTTTTCGGTCAGCATTGCGACCTCGTCCTTATCGGCGTTAACGATATAAGAAGTATTACTGAACTTGCTTTCAATTTCTTTAACCGTTTTATTGCTGTCATTGGTTTTAAGGCGAACATAGAAACGAGCAATATCATTATCCGAGCTTGCTACGTAGTCAGCTTCACCTTCATTCCAGTGAAGATACTTACGGGACGCAAGATGCTTTGCACAGTCTATGACGTCGCCCACAACCGCACTGGCGGTCGGAAATTTTCCTGCGCCGCGACCGTAAAACATTACGTCACCAACCTCATCGCCGCGTACCATAATCGCATTAAATACATCTGAAACGCCCGAAAGCATATGATCTTTTGAAACGAGGGCAGGGTAGACGTTGGCGGTAATTTTTCCGTTGTCGAGTTTTCTGGTTCTGCCCACAAGTTTTATAACACAGCCGAAGCCGTTTGCATACTCAACGTCATCGAGCGATACGTTGGTAATGCCTTCGGTCTTGACCTGCTCGGGATATACGTGCTTTCCAAATCCTAATGAAGCGAGTATACAGATTTTTCTGCAAGCGTCGTGACCTTCGATATCTGCGGTAGGATCCTTTTCGGCATAACCGAGATCCTGTGCAAGCTTTAAGGCATCCTCGAAGGACATATTATCTTCGATCATCTTTGTGAGAATAAAATTGGTAGTACCGTTTAAAATACCAGTAACTTCGGTAATCTCGTTGGCGGTAAGGCACTGCGCCATAGGACGAAGAACGGGAGTGCCGCCTCCGACGCTTGCTTCAAAAAGGAAATTAACGTTCTTTTCGAGCGCTATATCGAGAAGCTCGGCGCCTTTTGCGGCAACAAGCTCTTTATTAGAAGTACAAACGCTCTTTCCTGCAAGGAGACAGGCCTTAACGTAATCGTAGGCAAAGGTGCATCCGCCCATAACCTCTACGACGATCTTTACGTCGGGGTCGTTTACGATCTTATTAAAATCTTTAGTAAACTTATCGGAATAGGGAAGACCTTCGAAATCGCGAAGATCAAGAATATACTTAATTCTAATATCTTCCTTTGCTTTTTCCGAAACGCGTTTGGAATGGTTGTATATTATTTCTGCAACACCGGAGCCTACAACTCCGTGTCCCATTATAGCTATATCGATCATTGTTTTTACCTACTTTATACGTTTTTTATTGATACTACGCCGTCTATAAGCTCTAGATTTTTTATAAGCTCATGTACCGGTGCTTTCAGAGAATCGATTCCTATTACTATCGAAACCGCGGCAAGTCCGTTTTCAGGAGCGGTCTGATTCATCGTAATAATATTAGCTCCGCTTTTAAACAAAGCGTTACTCAGAGACGAAAATACGCCGGCTCGGTCAACCAGAACCGCTTGAAGCTCAATACTGTCAGAATCGGATTCGGTTGCCTTAAACACCGAGTCTTTATACTTATAAAAAGCGCTTCGTGAAATACCGGATATCGTTATAGCATCACTTGTATTTTTAGCCGTTCCGTTTTCAATAAGATCCTTGGTTTCTATTACCTTTTTAAAAACCTCAGGAAGAGCCTCGGAATCGACTATAAAGAAAGTTTTACCGCTCAAGCTGTTCACCCCCGAAAAACATATGTACTTGTGACCAATACAATATACCACATTTTGAATGTATATTTCAATATCTTTTTTAATAAAATATAAATATTGGCATATTGTTTAAAAATAACCCATATTTTTGAAAATTTTTGTGTTAAAGAGGTATATTTTGACCAACAGAACTAAAATCAATTTCATTCTCAACACTATATTCTATTCTTTTGTTGTGTTTCTGCTTTATTTAGCGGCGAGATTTCTGCTTGCGTACCTGTTTCCGGTGATAATCGGTATTGCCGTAACCGTTCTTGTGCAAAAGCCGTCGAGAAAAATTTCTGAGCTCACTCGCATAAAAAAGAGGTACTGTGCACTTTGTCTTGTTATACTGTCCTACGCTGCTATAATTGCACTTATAGGCTTCGGAATATATAAAGGAGGAATTTACCTATCTGAGGTTTTCGGAGCCGAAAGTTCAATAATTAAAGGTTTTTCTGAAGTTGTTTCCAAAATGAGCAGGGGGCTGGAGGATTTTTCGGGTAAAATGCCAAAAGGTCTCGGCGGTATCGTTAACAGTATAATAGACGGTATATCAAAAAGCATAAGCGGTTACATTTCCGACTTCGCCAAGGGTACCGCAGCATCTTTTCCGATGTTTTTTACCGGCAGTATTGTAACAATTATTGCTTCCTGTTATATAGCAAGAGATTTTGACGGTTTTAAAGAGAGTCTGAAAAGCGTACTGAGCAAAAAGATCCTTAAGGCATATAGAATTACTGCCGATCTTTTTAAAGATAACGTTTTCAAGATAATTATAGGATATGGAAAGCTTTTGGTAATTACTTTTATGGAGCTTCTTATCGGACTTTTTATACTGCGAATAGATTATGCCTTGCTCCTTTCTGCCGTAATTGCTTTGCTTGATATGTTGCCAATTATCGGTACGGGTACGGTTCTTGTTCCGTGGAGTATCTATGAGTTTATTAGCGGAGATCTTTATATAGGTGTCGGCCTTTTGATTTTATATCTTATAATTACGGTATTTAGGAATATAATCGAACCAAGGATCATCGGGAAACAGATGGGGCTTCATCCGTTGATTGCGCTTATTTCTGTATTTATAGGTCTAAAACTCATGGGATTTATTGGCATATTCTTGCTTCCGCTTACGGTAATGCTTCTATATAAAATGTACGATAAAGGAGTATTCGATATCTTGTTTTCAAATAAATACAGCATTGAATAAAAGCTAAATATAACAAAAAAACTTCAAACACGACCAACGTCGCATTTGAAGTTTTGTCTATGGGCTACAAAAAAAGATATTATCGGCATTTTTGCAAATAAATTCGTACTCTCACCTAACCGTTAGTTTTTAGTGATATTCCGTCTTCGACGGAGTGATATATTTTGCTACGCAAAATGTGATATTGAAACCTGCGGTTTCAGTGATATTATATTCGCCCCTAACGCCCGCAGGCATATCACTTGCGAAGCAAATATCACGCACCGAAGGTGCATATAACTCGCCGTAAGGCGAATATAACTGAAAACGACAAGTTTCTGTCGAAACTTGTCGTTTTCTGGCAGGGGCAGCAGGATTCGAACCTACGAATGACGGAATCAAAATCCGTTGTCTTACCGCTTGACGATACCCCTATAACCCCTATAAATAAAAAAAGTGGGGTGGATAATCGGATTCGAACCGACGGCCTCCAGAGCCACAATCTGGCGCTCTAACCAACTGAGCTATATCCACCAAGCACGACCATTATTATACCTTTAACTTTACGTTTTGTCAACAAAAACTTTTAAAAAAAATATTCTCTACGATTTTCTGTTTTATTTGACAAAAAAATATATTAGAGTTATACTATATAGGTTAGTAAATTTAAGGGATGAATCTTTAATGAAGAAGAGAGAAAATTTAAGGAATATTGCAATAATCGCTCACGTCGATCACGGCAAAACCACGCTTGTCGACGGCCTTCTCCGTCAAAGCGGAACTTTTCGTACAAACGAACAGGTCGACGAAAGAGTTATGGATTCTAACGATCTCGAGAGAGAAAGAGGAATAACTATTCTTTCGAAGAATACCTCCGTTATGTACGGTGATGTTAAGATAAACATAATCGACACTCCCGGTCACGCCGATTTTGGCGGTGAGGTAGAGCGAATACTTATGATGGTAGACGGAGTATTGCTTCTTGTTGACGCTTTTGAGGGTTGTATGCCGCAGACTCGTTTCGTGCTCAAAAAGGCTCTTAATCTCGGTAAAAAGGTTATTGTTGTTGTAAATAAAGTCGACCGACCGATGGCAAGACCTGCGGAAGTGATCGACGGCGTTCTTGATTTGTTTATTGAGCTTGGTGCTGACGATGATCAGATCGATTTTCCCGTCGTTTACGCTTCGGGACGAGACGGATACGCTATGATGTCGCCTGATGAGAAGGGAACTGATCTCAGACCTCTTTTCGAAGCTATCGTTAATGAAGTCGAGCCACCCTGCGGCGACGATGAAGCCCCATTGCAAATTCTGTTTTCAAATATTGAGTATGACGAATATCTCGGACGTATTGGCGTCGGACGAGTAGAAAGAGGAACGGTTACTGCGGGGCAGTCGGTAGTTCTTTGTCACAGCGACGGCACAAATACTCCCGTAAAAATCGGAAAACTCTTTATGTTTGAAGGCCTTAAACGAGTTGAAGCAGAAAAGGCAAGCTTCGGCGATATAATTCAGGTTGCAGGTATCGATAAGCTTAATATCGGAGAAACCGCCTGTGACCGTGAGCATATCGATCCGCTTCCGTTCGTAAAAATAGACGAGCCTACTCTGTCTATGAATTTTATGGTAAATAATTCACCCTTTGCAGGCAGAGAGGGTAAATTCGTAACCTCCCGTAATCTACGCGACAGACTTTTTAAGGAGGTCGAAGCCAACGTTTCTCTACGCGTAGAAGAGACTGATTCGGCCGATACCTTCAAGGTTTCGGGAAGAGGGGAGCTCCATCTTTCTATTCTTATAGAGACGATGCGCCGCCAAGGGTATGAATTTCAGGTTTCGCCGCCCGAGGTAATTTATAAGCATATCGACGGTAAGCTTTTTGAACCTATTGAGCTTCTTATGATAGAAGTACCGCAGGACTATGTCGGTGCAGTTATGGAACGTTTAGGTTCCAGAAAGGCGGAGATCAAGAATATGGGAACCCGTGAAGGCGGTATGTCTCATCTTGAGTTTCTTATTCCTGCCCGCGGTCTTATGGGTTACCGCTCGCAGTTCTTAACCGATACCAACGGTAACGGAATAATGAATCACGTATTTGATAGCTATCAGGAATATAAAGGCGAGATCGAGCAGAGAAACACCGGTTCCATTATTGTTCACGAAAGCGGCGAATCGACAGGATATGGACTTTTTAACACTCAAAGCAGAGGCCGACTCTTTATCGGACCGGGTGTAGAAGTATACGAGGGTATGATAGTCGGTGAAAACCCAAAAAACGAGGACATTGTTTGTAATGTCTGTAAGAAAAAGCAGGCTACTAATATGCGTGCTGCAGGTTCCGACGATGCACTTAAACTCGTACCGCACAGCGTTCTTTCGCTTGAGCAGTGCCTCGAATTTATCAAAAACGACGAGCTTGTTGAGATAACTCCAAAGTCAACGAGACTTCGTAAACGTATTCTTGATAAAGAGCAGAGAATGAAATTTGAAGCAAGGAATAAGTAATGAATTACATCGTACTGGATCTTGAATGGAATAGTGCTTATCACAAGAAGCAAGGCAAATTTGTAAATGAAATAATACAGATCGGCGCCGTAAAGCTTGACGATAAATTCAACCTTGTCGACACCTTTTTGGTTTACATAAAGTCTGAAACCGTCAAAAAGCTTAATAAGCGTGTTACCGAGCTTACCGGTATTACAAACGAGCAGATCGCAAATGGCCTTAGCTTTCAGGATGCCGTGACAAAATATAACGAATGGCTCGGAGACGAAAGAAACGTTACCCTTACGTGGAGCGATTCCGATCTGTACGCTATCGTTGAGAACACAAGGCTCTTCCTGAGAGAGGGGATTTCTTTCAGGATCGACGGCTATGTAGATCTTCAGTCGTATATTCAGGGCGAGCTACGGCTTAAGGGACATAACCTTACGAATCAGATCTCTCTTGGTAACGCGGCCGCTTTGCTCGGAATTTCTACCGATAATTTCGATCTTCACGATGCGAAAGACGATGCCCGGCTTTCTGCATTGCTTCTAAAAGAAAACTTTAACAACGAGCGTTTTTCAAAATTTATCAGACTTGCTTCCGATCCTTCATTCTATGAAAGACTGTTCTTCAAATCATATTATATCTCCAATATAAATGACGAGAGAGTAAATAAAAATCATCTTAAGTTTACCTGTCCTCAGTGCAACAAGCGTCTTAAAAGAGTTAACAGGTGGAGATATAAGAACAACTGGCTTCGTTCTGAGCAATCTTGTGATTCTTGCGGAATCAGATATCGAGGAATGGTCTCTTTAAAGCAGACCTACGATAAAGTTGTTGTTAAAAAGCGAATTTTACCGCTTGTCAGTAATGAGGCTCAAAATGTCACAGTGTAACAATTGTCCGAGAAAATGTAACGTTGATAGGGAAGTGTCTTTTGGAATTTGCGGCGTAGGGAACGAGTTCAGAATCGCCAGAGCAGGTCTCCATTTTGGCGAAGAACCGTGCATAACCGGAAAGAACGGATCGGGAACGATATTTTTCAGCGGTTGTTCGCTGAAATGCGTATTTTGTCAAAACAATGACATTAGTCACGGAGCTTTCGGCAAAACCGTATCCGACGAAAGACTCGTTGAAATTATTAAAGTACTGGAGTTAGCGGGAGCAGAAAATATAAATTTTGTTACTCCTACACATTATTTTGACAGAATAGAACGAATTCTGTCATATTACAGACCTAAAATACCACTAATATGTAATACGGGCGGATATGAACTCGTCTCAAATATAGAAAAGGATTTATTTGACGTATATCTTTTTGATTTAAAATTCTTTTCCTGGGAAAAATCCGCTCGATATGCGTCCTGCGCCGATTATTTCGATAAGGCGTACAAGGCGCTGCGAAGATCCGTAGAGCTTAAGGGCAGACCGATATTTGACGAGCAGGGGAGAATAATCAGCGGCGTTATCGTGAGGCATCTCGTACTACCGCAAAATACTAACGAGTCAATAAGCATTATTGATAGCATAAAGGATCTGGCTCCCTATATAGTATTTTCACTTATGTCACAGTACGTGCCTATGCATAAAGCCTTTGAATACAAAGAACTTAGTCGCCGTATTACAAAGCGCGAATATAATAAAGTTCTGAACAAGTGCCTCGAGGTTGATTTTTTTGATATCTATACACAAAGCTTTTCGAGCGCAACTAAAGAAATGATTCCGAATTTTGATCTAAGCGGAGTATAAGCGTCCTCATTATAATATGCGGGCGCTTATTTATTTTATAAAATTGATTAAACTATTATTGACAAACCTCCTGAGAGAGGGTATAATAAAAATATACCCAACTGCACAAAATCAATGAACTTTTGTGTCAGTTGGGTGTGTGAATCGAGTAGGAGGCTGACCATTAGTTGACCAGCCGACCTCTCACACCACCGTGCGTACCGTTCGGTACACGGCGGTTCAATCATATTAAGTGCATAGACTTGTACGCTTCGGATATGTCATAATATCCGCGGCGTGCAAG
>CASFDQ010000008.1 GCA_949293385.1 uncultured bacterium
ATAGAACGAGGGATTGCGATTGACCACTTGCGTGGAGCAAAGTCACTGTATCCGTAATGAAAAAGAGCGGATTCAACGCAAACAATTCCTTTCGGAACGAGGGTTGCAAGAAGCTGTTCCTCGGAAACCACACTCCTTTCAGCAAGTTCATAATAACCGTGACGCACACGATTAAGAAAGCCGGCGTTGCACAGATTAACAACATCGACCGCTCTGATTCCGGCAGCGACAAAGTCAGCAGATTTTGCAATGCCGCCTTTATTGATAATAACTTCTTTTACCTGCTCTCGGATGTCCACTCGCTCACCTTCTTTCAATTATAAAACTCACGCACAAAAAATAGTATATGTGTTCGAAATTATTATAGCACGAAAAGAAAAAGAATGCAATAAAAATTACACACAAAATCTTGAAGTCTGTGTGCAAATTTAAAATTTGCTATTGCAAAAAGAACGATTATACGCTATAATATCAACATACCACTTCCATATTATCCACGGTGAAATTATTCTTGTTATCAACCTCGATAACAAAATGATAACAAGGGCATTTTAGCAAAGGATAATACAGATAAATCGTAAAATCAAAATAGAGAGACTAACGAAAAGCAAAATTGCATAAACAGAATTGTTTAGTCCCCGTCGAGTGGGAATGATTTTGCGAAGCAAAATCAACTATGATTGCCCTTTGGGCAAGTTATGAGTTATGGTTGGCTTCGCCAAGTTATGATGCACCTGCGGTGCAGTTGAAAGAACGAGGCAATCATATCATAACGAGTGCGAAGCACTCTCATAACGCTAAACTCATAACTAAAAAGGAGAAAAACTATGGCAGACAGTATTTTGAGAGATAAATCAAAAGCATTTGCCAAAGAAATAGTTTTTCTTTGCAGACGGTTAAGGGAAAGCAGAATAGAAGGCGTTTTAATCAATCAGTTGCTTAAAAGTGGCACGTCGGTTGGCGTAAACGTCCACGACGCGTTATATGTTTTGTTTAACAATCACATTTTTACAGAAAACAGTGAATAGTTGCCTAAGGGTACTCCTCAGGTAGATGAACGCACGGATATAGTCAATCCATTACCGGATTGACTATATCCGTCTTTACCAGAAAGACGAATACGGAGATTTATATTTAGCTTAAATCTCACAGACAGGGGGCTGTCGTGTTTAGATAAATTTGTAATAAGGTCGCGGTATCTCTCCTTAAGGGATATACGGGATTATATAATTGTAAATTATCTTGAACGCGACAGGCCTTCTTTTTATTAAAATATCAATATCAAGCAATCAGAGGTGCAATGATGCGGAATTATTTGTTAAAGGATTCAGCGATTATTATTTACCCGAACGGTAAATTTACGGTCTGCGACAAGAAAGAGCTGGAGGCTGTTTCTCAAAAGCAACCTTCTAACAGAGCAAACTTTGAAATCAATATTTCGGGTTCAAGCAGATTGACGCTGGGTGAAGACCAAATCGTCTATAAGGGTTTAAATGAAACCGAGGACGGTTTAGAACTTAATTACGAATATAATAAAGAGCATTTGCAAATAACAACAGAGCTTAAGCTTATCGGCGAAACAAACGTTATTGTTCAGAAGAATAAAATCAAGAATATCGGCGACAGTACCGTTAAGCTTACAAGATTTTCATCTGCTTTTTTTGAAGATATAGCTTATTCTGAGGATATGCCGTGGTTTAAAAATCAGGATATAAGGGTTAGCATATGCCACAGTAAATGGCAGGGCGAGGGGCAATGGAAAAAACACACATTGCCTGAGCTTGGAATTTATCCCACCACCATACACGACAGCGAACGCGAATCATTTAAAATAAATTCGGTGGGCAGCTGGTCAACCGCTAACTTCTATCCTTTGGTTATTATCGAGGACAATAAAAAGAAAAATACTTGGTTTATGGAAACCGAAGGCTCGCATAACTGGTATATTAAATTGGCAAGCTACGGCGGATATGCAGTACCCAGTCTTTCACTTGAAGCCTGCGGATGCGATGACGCGAACGGCGGCTGGTATTATGATTTGAAGCCTAATGAGGAGTATTCCTCGGAAAGAGCCTTTTTCGGTATGACAAGCGGCAAATTTGAAGACGCTGTGGCGGATTTGCTTGTGTTTAAACGGGCGGACAGCACCGTTAGATTTAATGACGGAATTATGCCGATTGTCTTTAACGATTATATGGACTGCATTTGGGGCATCCAGGACCCGAAGCTTATACTTCCCCTTGTCGATAAGGCGGCCGAGGTTGGATGTGAGATTTTCTGCATTGACGGCGGCTGGTGCGAAAATGAGGGCGGAAAAAGCGGCCTTGGCGATTGGGTTCCTAAAGCTAAATTTTATGATATGGACGGGCTTAAGGAAATTGCCGATTATATCAAGAGCAAAAATATGGTTCCCGGTATCTGGACTGAACTTGAAGCCTGCAACAGCAGCGCGTATGGCTATCGAATGAACGAGGACAGCGTCCTTAAAAGATATGATACCCCAATAGGCGGTTGGAGGGGCTTTTACAATTTCAGCAATCCCGAAGTGCGCGAGTATTTAACCGGTAAGGTAGAGGCACTTTACAATATTGGCTTCAGGTTTATTAAAAACGATTATAACGCATCTATCGGTATAGGTGCCACCAATAATTATGACGGCGACTCTCCTGCCGAGGGCGCCATTGTCAATGCAAATACTTTTTACGATTTTGTTGACAGTCTTTACGAAAAATTCCCGGAGCTTGTTATCGAAAACTGTGGCAGCGGAGCTTTAAGGTGCGATAATAAGATGCTTCGCAGATGCTCTCTGCAAAGCACCTCGGATCAGGAATTCTATTATAACAATCCCTCAATTGTAATGGGAAGTATGGCGGTTATGCCGCCCGAGAAGGCGGGAATATGGTCATATCCTTATCCGGCGATGTACCCCTATGCGGACGGTAAATACGTACTCTTCTCTCCTGACGATGAATATTATGACCGTATGAAGGACGGAAAGGAAACTGTTTTCAATATGGTTACCGCTATGACGGGTTATTTGTATCTTTCAGGAAGAATTGAATATTGCGATGAGAAAAACTTCGCCCTCGTAAAAGAGGCGGTTGATTTCTATAAGAACATCAGGAAATACATTTCTGTTTCCCGTCCGATATATCCATTGGGAATGTTAGGAATAAACGAAGAAAAAACCGCGGCGCTCGGTCTTATTTCTGATGACAGGCTGTTGCTTGCTGTATGGAATATTACCGGCAAAGAAGAAACCGTAACGGTTCCCTTGTCCGATTATCTTAAATCAGAGTCAAAGATAAATGCGGTATATCCTTCCAATGCCGAGTGCGGTATAAATGCTTCTTCTGTTACGGTTAAGCTTGGCGCAAAAGAGGCAACATATATTGAAATTAATTTATAAAAATAAATATAAAAAAGGAAAGTAATAATTACGATTATTACGGCGCGTCGGATGAGTTTGTATGTCTTGCTACAGGCTCGCTTTCCGAGCTTATCGATGCCTGCAAAAAGGGATTTACCTATTCTGAAAATGTATGAATATTTGAAAGGATATTAAAGATATGTTTGAAAATGCAAAGTGGATAACCCGCACCCCTTGGAGACAATGGAGAATGCCTTCTTACGAAGAGTTACCTCCTGCACCTTATCTTACAAAAAGCTTTGATGTGGAAAAAGCTGTGGCTTCTGCTGTACTTAATATTGTTGCTTACGGTCAGGGCGCATATTTTATCAACGGTAAAAGAATACCTGATTCTTATCTGCCTACAGTACATTCCTTAACAGATAAAACCTTAGTCTACAGTTCTTATGACTTAGCAGGCGATATAGTAAAGGGTAAAAATAAAATAGGCGTTGTTATCGGAAACGGTTTTCAAACGAACCACGCAAATACATACAGAGGATATGTTAGAATGATAGCTCAGCTTGATATTACTTATAAGGACGGTACCGCCGAGCAGATAGTAAGCGACACAAGCTGGAAAACCGCCGATTCACCGATACTTTTTGATATGCGTCGCTGCGGTGAAAAATTTGACGCGCGCCTTAAAATAAACGGTTGGTGCGACCCTGATTTTGACGACAGTGCTTGGGATAATGCCTTTATCTGCAAGGGCTTAGGCGGTAAATTCAGAAAAAAGATTGTGGAGCCTATACGAATAATGCGGCTGATTAGAGGAACCGAAATTGAAAAAGGCTTATTCGATTTCGGCACAAACACCTCGGGCTGGGCACGCATAAATGTCAAGGGAAAACGTGGCAACGAAATAGTCGTTAAATACTCGGAAAATTTAAGCGCCGATAATAGACATGTGGATCAGTCATCAATTACAAACGGCGGTTCACATAAGGATCAATACATAATGGAGGGGAATCCCGACGGGGAGGAATGGGAGCAGAACTTCATTTACCACGGCTTCAGATATGTTGAGATTGAGGGTGAGTATGACGAAATCACCGTAGACGCTGTGGTTGCATTTACCGATATGCCCCTTACCTCAAGCTTTAACTGTGATAATGATGTGATAAATAAAATCCATCAAGCCTGTATAAACTCAATACAAACCAACTGCCATGATTTAATGACCGATTGTCCCCACCGTGAACAAAATTTCTGGACAGGCGACGCAGCAGCGAGCGCCGAAGCTATTACCATGTCATTTAACGCTTATAATATGCTTTCGGAATGGGCAGAGCATTTTAAGGATTCACAGCTTGATGACGGTCAGCTACCCTGCATAGTTCCGCCCTTTGACCGCGCGTGGGAGTATCTATTTGCCACGGGACCCGATTGGGACAGCGCTATAATACACCTGCCGTATTACGCTTACAAATACAGCGGAAAAAGAGAAATTGTAGATACGCTTTGGGAAAATATGAACAGGCTGCTTAAATACTTTGAAAGCCACACCGAAAGCAGAATTCTTAATTTCGGTCTTGGTGATTGGGCTTGTTTTAGTAAGGACGAAATAATGCTTGGGGATATGTGTCCTATAGAAATATCTGATACCTGTTTTTACCGCATAGACGCGCTTATGATGGCTGAAATGGCGGAGGCTACGGGTCGTGACAGCAATCCGTACTTAGTGCTTGCAGATGAAATTAAGTCGGAGTTTAGAAACAAATTTATTATTGACGGTAAATTAGACTCGGATAATGATACAGCTGTTGCTATGTCTCTGTTTGCCGGAATGTATGAAAAGAGTGAAGAACAAGCCGAGGCGGACAGATTAGCAAAAAATATTACCGATAACGATAAGCGCCTGTTCTGCGGAATACACGGTGCAAGAACTATATTTGATATGCTTACGAAATTCGGGTATACACAGCTTGCGTTTGATGTTGTAACCAACGATAAATACCCGGGCTATGCTGCGTCTGTTAAGGCAGGGCTTGACACATTGCCCGAAACCTTTAGGTTTGCAACAAAATATAGACCTGACGGTTTTTTAAGTCTTAACCACCATTTCTTCTCACATATCGACGCGTGGTTTTTAAAAACTCTTGCGGGTATAAAAATTAACTGCTTCGGCTTTGAAGATGTCGTTATTGAACCTGTTTTTGTAGAGGGAATTAGCGAGCTTACTGCCGAGTCTCACGGCATAAAGGTTAGCTACAACAGCGAAAAGGTTAATGTTTCGTCGCCTTATCCTTTTACATTTAAGCTGGGCGGCAATACAATTTCCTGTCGGAGCGGCGATTATGAGTTTCAAACGGTGGAAAAGCTTTGAGTTCTCGGCGCTTCCTTATACCGTGGAGGCACCGGATGAAGCGCGGCATGCCTTCGAGCTTCCGAAAAGTACAAGTACAGAGGTGCTCATCTGCTATAAAAACCGGGGTGTCGGTTCTGCCGGCTGCGGACCGGACCTGAATGAAACGTACCGGGTGAAGGATGAAATTGTTGATTTTTCCTTCTGCCTACAGTAATAATTTGCAAAAAACATCCCGGAATTCTTCCGGGATGTTTTTTGCGCCCCTTGACATTGGCTGTGCGATTTGTCATAATAAAGTGGAGCGAAAAGGTCAAGTATCAACCTGAAAATGAAATGGTATTTATGACGATGTTTTGCTATGCTATGCTTAGCAGGCGATCTACAGGAGGAAAAATGAAACATATTGAGCTGACAGCGCCTCGGATGGCGGATTTTGCTGTCCGTAACCTGCAATTTTTTGAGCAGTATTATTTTCACGACGGCAGCGAGGTAAATTTTCTTACCAAGCCTCGGGTGCATCATGGGCTTCTGTATCTCAAAGCGTGTACCATTGACGTACAGCTTCCCTCAGGGGAGGTGATCCGGGCACAGCCCGGTGATCTTCTCTATCTTCCCAAGGGCTGTCATTACCGGTCCGTTTTCTCAAATATCTCCGGCAGGGTGCCCACAGTGCTTTTCAACTGCAATATCGAGCTGGACGGTAAGGATTTTGCTCTTTCGGATTCTATTCTGCGGATAAGCACGAAAAGGGTTAATGAGATAGATGCCATTGTGGAAAAGGCAAGCGCTGCCAAAACTGCGCCATTTGTGCTGCAAAGCTGTTTTTATGCGCTTTTGCAGCTTTGGTATGAGGAAAGCGCACACGTAGGCGCTGTACCCACCAAGAAACATACACTGCTTGCACCGGCTGAGGTGTACATAGCGGCACACCCGGATGAGAAGGTATCTATTGCGCTCCTGGCACGGCAATGCCACCTGAGTGAGAGCTTTTTCCGGAAGAAGTTTGGGGAAGCCTACGGTGTTTCCCCGAAGGAGTATTGCCTTCAGATGCGTTTGGACAGAGCGAAGACGCTCTTGGAATTGGGGGAACTCAACGTCAGCCAGGTGAGCAATTTGCTGGGCTTTTCCAGTCCTTCTTATTTCTCCCGGATATTCCGCAAGAAATTCGGAGTATCCCCGGTTGCATGCCTGCAAAAATAAAAAGGGGAACCATTATGGAAACAAAGATTGTAAAAAAAGACGGCATCAATCACATTTGCGTCGATGGCAAAATCATCGATACCGTTGCTTTTAAGTCCTTTCGGCCAACTTTGAACAATGTTGGGGATTTTTACAAAGCAGGGGTTAGACTTTTTCACGTCTATTGCTCCGGACTGAAATCCGGCATCAAAATGCCCTACTCGGCTTACGGCGAAATCTGGTTTGGCGATGGGGACTATCGCTTTGAAAACTTTGACAGGCAGATGGAAATGTTTATCCAGGCAGCCCCGGAGGCCTATTTGTTTATTAACCTCCACGTGGATGTGCGCCAATGGTGGCTGGAGCAAAATCCCGGTAATGCCGACTCCTTTACCCATCTGTCCCAGATTGCGGCAAATGAAAAATGGCGCCGGGATACGGAAAATTATATCAAGGCGTTTGTTTCCTACGCCGAAGAAAAATATGGGGACAGAATTATAGGCTACTGGCTGCTGGGCGGTTACACAACAGAATGGTTCAGCCACCATGACAAGCAGGCGTCGCACCCGGTGAAGCTGGAAGCCTTCCGCAAATATATGAGGGACCCCAATGTGGAGATTCCCAGCCTTGAGGAACTTACAAAGCCCAACGAGCAGATTTTCCTGGACCCTGTCAAGGATAAGCGCATCATCGACTATCAGAAATTCCATGCAAAGCTGATATCCGACCTTGTTCTGTGCTACTGCAAAGCAGCCAAAGAAGCCCTTGGCTTTCAAAAGCTGGTAGGTGTCTTCTTTGGTTATATTATGGAGCTGCAGTGGAGAGGCTCTGTGTGGAATTACGGTCATCTTGACCTGGACCGGGTGAACGAAAGTCCTTATGTAGACCTGATTGCAACCCCCACCTCATACCGCTTCCGTCTCTACGACGATGGCTCTGCCTATATGATTTTGACGGATTCTCTTACCCTACACGACAAGGCGTACTTTGCGTCCTTTGACAATCTCACCTTCCTGACCCCCACTGTATTGGACAATCCCCGCAGACTCTGCAATGATCTCGAAACCAGAGATGCAATGTTGGCGCTTCAGTCCAATTTTGCCCGCAAAGATTTGCTCAATACCCGGGAAAAAACCATCCACGGTATGCGCCGGGAGATGATGAGCCGCATTGCAAAACGGTGCGGAACCTGGTGGTTCGATATGCTGGAGGGCTGGTACTATGACGATGGGCTGATGGAAGAGGTATCCACGCTGGTGAAAAATTCTGCGTCCCTTCTGGAAAAGCCGAAGCACTCTGCTGCGGAAATCTGTGTTTTTGTAGGCACGGAGCCGTTGTATTTTGTGAATAAAACCAGCGGCATCAACGATGAGTCCTTGTGCTATCAGCGTGGTGCCCTCAGTCGCATTGGTGCGCCCTACGATTTGTTTTCCATGAGCGATTTGAAGCGGGTGGATAAGGAGCAGTACAAGCTTTTCATTTTCCTGGATGCCTACAGCCTGTGTGCGGACGAGCGTGATTACATCAATAACACCCTTAAGGGCGGCGGACGCTCCCTTTTGTTCATCGGACCCTGTGATTACATCAATGAAAATGGCGTAAGCACGGAAAGAATGTCTGATTTGTGCGAGATGGAGATAGGGCTGCTTGAAAAGGACGAAGCGCAGATTCGCGCCTTCAATTCCCAGTACGGCTACGGCGATGCCAAAAACCCCACGCCCTATGTGAAAGCAACCGACGTATGTGCATTAGGACGGTTCTCCGATTCCCGGGAGTGTGCCTTGGCAGTGAAGAAAAATGCCGATTACAACGTGTTTTTCAGCGCCTTGGGCAATCTGTCCCACGAGACTCTTCGGGGCATTGCAAAAATGGCAGGCGTCCATATTTACGTGGAGGAAGGCGTCTTTACCTACATCAACGATGCTGTGGCAGGCGTTTATAATACGAACGCCGCCTTTACCGAACTGACCCTTCCGGAGGACGGCGAATACATGGAGCTATTCAGCGGCAAAATCTACAAGACCCAAAATAAAAAGGTGGTTTTGCCCACCGACGAATGCCCAGCCCAAATGTTGATTCTCAAATAATAACGCCCTTCCGCGGGATGCGGAAGGGCGTTTGATTTTGGGTTTGGTTTTCAGTTTAGTCTTCGTCCAGCTCGCGGGCGATCTCGGCCGCCTGTGTTTCGGGGTTGAAGTTATACATAGGCTCGATATCCTCGCCCTTCTTAACGCGTCTTAGATAGTTTTTCGTTATCTTGACTACAAGAGGAGCAAGGGCTAAAACACCTATAAGGTTGGGTATCATCATAAGGCCGTTGAAGGTATCCGAGATATCCCAAGCGAGGGAGGAGGTAAGCACGGCACCGAGGATAACGGTACATACGTGGATAATACGGAATACGACGGTGGTCTTGGCACCGAAGAGATATTCCCAAGCCTTTGAGCCGTAGTGTGACCAGCCGAGAACGGTAGTGAAGGCAAAGAGGAACATAGCGATAGCGATGAACTTTTCGCCGATGCCGCCCCAGGAGAATACCGAGTTGAATGCACCTCCGACGAGGGTTGCGTCGGTATAGCCTTCGGCGATCTCACCGGTTATAACGTTGAATACGCCGCCGTCAAGGCCGCCTGCGGTAAGGATAACGAGGGCGGTCATGGTGCAGACGATCATAGTATCGGCTAAGACCTCAAAGATACCCCACATACCCTGCTTAACGGGCTCTTTAATGTTGGAGTTGGAATGAACCATAACCGAGGAGCCGAGACCTGCTTCGTTGGAGAAAACGCCGCGCTTGAAGCCCTGAGTTACGACCTTGCTGATAATAACGCCGATTCCGCCGCCGACAAAGGCCTCGGGAGCAAAGGCATTTACGAAAATAGCCTTGAATGCGGGAATGATACTAGCGTAGTTAACGCCGATTATAATAAGACTTCCGAAAACGAAAAGAACGACCATAAAGGGAACGATCTTTTCTGCAACGTTTGCGATCCTCTTAAGACCACCGAGGGTAATAAGGGCGGTAAGAGCCATAATGACAGTTCCGAGAATTATATTATAAAGGGAAACTCCCTCGAATACCTCGATAGAGGAAAGAGCAGATACGTCAAATGCAGAAGCGACGTTGGTAACGATCTTATTGACCTGACCCATACTTCCGATACCGAAGGAAGCAAGCATAGCGAAGATACAGAAAAGCACGGCAAGTACCTTTCCGACCCACTTCATACCCTTTTTCCTGCCTAAACCGTCGGCAAGGTAGTACATAGCGCCTCCCGACCATTCGCCTTTTTCGTTCTTTCTTCGGAAATAGATACCGAGAACGTTTTCGGCATAGTTTGTCATCATACCGAAGAAGGCGGCCAGCCACATCCAGAAAACGGCACCTGCGCCACCGATACAGATAGCGGCGGCAACACCTGCGATGTTACCGGTTCCTACCGTTGCGGCAAGAGCGGTACAGAGCGCCTGAAAGGGAGAGATAGAGCCCTTTTCCTTACTGTGCTTGATGACGTTCTTCTTAAAAAGACTGCCCAATGTGTTTTTGAACCACAGACCGATATGTGATATCTGAAAGAACTTAGTGATTACGGTAATTATAATACCGGTACCAATAAGAAGGATCAGACCGAACATACCCCAAACGACGCCGTTGATCTCGCCGTTTACGCTTTCTATGGCCTTTAAAATTTGTTCCATACTGAGAACCTCCTATAAATATTTGTTAAACCAACAAATTAAAAATCACCGCGTATCCTTCGGATAGCGGTGACATAGAGAAGCAGTATAAAGATATAAATCTTAAAAAAATAATAGATCTGTCCTTTTGCCTGAGAGATTGTGATTACCATTGCCCCTTCGGCATTCGCGTATAGCGAACTTCTCCAGATTGCCATCCGTCAACAGTCCCCGTCTTTCGACACCCGAGAGTATTACCCCTTTGGAAAGGCTTTCGCCCTATCTCCTGCTGATTTCATATAGCCCATATTCAGTTTAACTTTGATGTATTAACACGAATTTTGTCGATTGTCAAGAGGTTAACTAAAATTACGCAATAATATCATTTATCATATCCTTATAAAAGCCGTCATCCTTTATTTTTATCACGTATTTGTGGAGTCCTTGAGGATTCGGAGTGAAGGTATTGGTGCCGTTTAAAGGGTCTACCGAAGCGGTACCCGCTACGGTACCGTAGCCTGCTGCCTTTTCGTCACCTATTACGGCAAGAAGGACGGTCATAGGGTCCCAGGAGCTTCTGCCCTCGGGACAGCCCCAGTCGCAGAGCACGTCGTAAAGATGGTCGTTTTTATCGAGGGTTCCGCCCGTAACCACCGAATATCCCGCTTCAAAGCCTAAAAAGGTTACGGGAACGGGGCATTTTTCGCAGAACGTGCTTCCGCCAAGCCTTGAACGGTGGTTATTATTAAAATTATGCTCACTTCCCACGTGATCGTCCCATTTTCCCGCCATGACCCAGAACTTTTTGACCTTTTCTTTTACTAAGGTCGTTCCGTCCAGCGGAGAAATATCGTCGGGAGGACTTAAAAGCAGATTAGCAACGACCTGCAAAAAGCCGATCTCGATTATCTCTACGGGCTCCTCCGCTTCGGCTAAAAGCCTTCTGTAAAGGCGGACTCCGTCCTCGGCGTCCGAGTTGCTTTTATAGTTTATTGCATAATTTGCAAGACGACCCTGATATCTGTGCTGATCCCCCATAAAGTTGGTTCCGGTCAGGTCGATACCGATAGGTATGCCGCTGAGGCCCTCCTTAGCAAGAAAACCGTCTAAGGACGACACAGATTTTTCCATACAGGCGTTTATAACGACACCGATAAGCTCGACCTTTTTATCCTTTACGGCGCGGCAAAGAAGTCTAAGGGCTACCACATCGTCACAGTCGGTCCACCAATCGGTACCAAGTATAATTTTTCTCATAAAAAATCCTTCTTTCTTCTTTTAAGGCTTTGCGTCGAGAACTTCGCTGAGTTTCGGGATAGATGGCGCCGCACCCTGACGGGAGACGGTTATGGAGGAGGCGAGACTTGCGGTTTTAAGGGCCTCACTGGGAGATTTACCACGGCTTATTTCGGCAATAAAGAAGCCGACGAAGGTATCGCCTGCGGCGGTTGTGTCTACCGCTTTTGCGGGAAACGCGGTCTGTGTAAGCACTGAGTCTCCACAAAGATATACCGAGCCTTTTTTACCGAGGGTTATAACTGCTCTGAGCTCGGGATAGCTCCCGCTCAAAAACCTTTTAAAGCCTTCTGTCCCCTTTTCTCCCGAAAGCCCCTCGGCCTCTATCTCGTTTACGATAAGGCAGTATATTTTTTCAAGACCTATCGAACGGATATTTTCGGTAAAGGGGGCAGGATTTAAAAATATTTTCATACCCTTTTCCGCGGCGCGGTTTATAATATATTCAAGGTTATTTATTTCGTTTTGCAGAACGATATAATCGCCCTCGTTAAAATTCGAAAGAACGCGATCGACGTAGTCGGCGGTTAGGGCGTGGTTGGCACCTGCAAAAAGGATGATACAGTTTTCACCGCTTTTGTCGACCTGAATTATGGCCTGGCCCGTAGGCTCATCTACCACGTTTATATAGGAAAGGTCGACCCCTGCCGACTCCATAAAATCGGTGAGCATTGAGCCGTCTTGACCGACGCAGCCCGCGTGATAAACCGAAACACCTGCATTTGCGATGGCTATCGACTGATTAAGTCCCTTGCCGCCGACGAATTTCTTAATAGAGTCGGCCGAGATAGTTTCCCCCGGTTTTACGATATGGTCAAGAGAATAGACGAGATCGATATTTAAGGAGCCGAAATTAAGAATTTTCATTTTATGCCTCCCGAAAAAAAGATGCTAATTCAGCATAACATAAATAAACGTATTCTACAAGCATTTTTTCGATTTATATATAGCGCATTGTAAACTAAATTAAATTTAACATTAAAAAACGTTGCTTTTTTATGGGTTATGTGATAATATATATATTCGGATTTAATATATTACATATAAAGAAGATGATTTTATGGCACTACTTTCTGTATCAATCGCGCTTTTGGCCGGTCTTTTGATGACCCGCGCCTTCAAGCCCTTAAAGCTTCCCTCGGTAACGGCTTACCTTATAGCGGGCGTACTTATCGGACCTTACTGTTTAGGTCGGCTCGGAATCGAAGGTCTCGGCTTCACCTCGGGCGAAGCGGTATCGGCCCTTTCGGTCGTATCCGAGGTCGCTCTCGGCTTTATCGCATTTTCCATCGGTAACGAATTTATTGTAAGCGACCTTAAAAAGACCGGCAAGCAGGCTCTTGTTATCGGCGTTTTACAGGCGGTCGTTGCTATGCTTCTGGTTGACGCCGCCCTTATCGGAATGCACTTTATTATGCCCGACAAGCTTTCCCTTGCGCAGGCCCTTACCCTCGGCGCTATCGCCACCGCAACCGCCCCTGCCGCAACCCTTATGGTCGTTCGTCAGTATAAGGCGAAGGGTCCCCTCACGAAGCTCCTTCTCCCCATTGTTGCCCTCGACGACGCGGTAGGTCTTATCGCATTTGCGGTATCCTTCGGAATTGCAAAGACTCTTGTCAGCGGCGAGATCGACCTTATCTCCATACTTGTAAACCCCCTTATCGAGATCGCTTGCTCCCTTGTACTCGGCGCTGTTATGGGATGGGTTCTTACTCAACTTGAAAAACTCTTCAACTCCAATACCAACCGTCTTAACCTCACCATTGCGGTGGTCTTCCTCACCGCGTCGCTCTCTATGCTCGAGTTCCACGTCGGCCCGATACAGATACACTTCTCCTCCCTGCTTACCTGTATGATGCTGGGTACCGTGTTCTGCAATATATGTCCCCTTTCTCACGACCTTATGGCATCTACCGACAAGTGGACCTCCCCCGTATTCGCCCTCTTCTTCGTTATAAGCGGCGCAGAATTGGAGCTCGGGGTATTCACCGACTGGGCAATAGTTGTTATCGGCGTTGTATATATCGTCGCCCGTTCCCTCGGTAAGTATTTCGGAGCCGCAGGAAGCTCGAAGCTTACCCATTGCTCGCCTCAGATAGTCAAATATCTCGGAATTACTCTTCTGCCTCAGGCCGGCGTCGCGCTCGGTATGTGTGCTACCGCGATGCAGCTCGGAGCAGAGGGTAACCTTATAAGAAACATTACCCTTTTCTCCGTACTTATCTACGAGCTCTTCGGACCCGTCTTCACCCGTATGGCCCTTACCGCCGCAGGCGAAATTCAGCCTATGTCCGACGACGTTAAGCATCGCCGTAAGAAAAAGCTCGAAGCCGCAAAGGAAATGGATAAATAAATCGAGTAGGAGGCTACCCATTAGTTGAGTAGCCGACCTCTCACACCACCGTGCGTACCGTTCGGTACACGGCGGTTCAATCATATTAAGTGCATAGACTTGTACGCTTCGGATATGTCATAATATCCGCGGCGTGCAAG
>CASFDQ010000009.1 GCA_949293385.1 uncultured bacterium
CGAGCGAGTTTCATCACTCATAACTAAAAGAGCATTTGTGTCTGCTAAGGCAGTGCTTGTAAAGAAAAAAGGATGAAGAATTTTAGAAATTCTTCGTCCTTTTCCTGTAGGTAGGTAAGATGTTTTATTAAAATTCAAAAAACTTTCCTTTAGAGAACAGTTCTTAAGAGACAGTCTTTTCGATCAAGCGGAATTTATGCTTTTTTGTTCTTTCGCTTTTTAGTTATAAGAACGGCGGCGACAGCTACTGCTGCGACGAGTGATGCCGCTATAATAGCGATAACGATAATAAAACCGTTAGAAGCAGCTTTATTATCGGGCTCGTTTTCGACCTGAGAAGGATCAAAATCGCTTAAAAGAGCTCCGAGCTCGCCTGTTTTTCCCGTAGGAAGAACGGTGAAATCGTCGAAGAAAAGCTCCGCGCCCTTAGCGGTCCTTATGATCATATAAGGCGCGTTGGCGGTGAAGGTATAGGTGTACTCGGTCCATTCTCCGAGAACGAGCTTATCGGCTTCTACGATATTCTCATATCCTACTACGGCAGAATCTACTTGAGGTTCAGTCGCATGCAGAAGCTGAACCGTTGCGGCCTTATCTCCTCGGGTATTTACCCAGAAGGAAACAGTATATTCCTTACCTGCCTCGAGCGGATTCTTATAGTTTATCATAAACATAGGATCAGTATCGCTTCCGCTACAGTAGACCGAGCCCATGCCGCCGTGAAGGAATTTTGGATTATAAAGCTTATGACCCGGCTTAAAATTAAAGGCGGCAGAATTCAGATCGTACTTTTCGTCGAGACGGTTTTCAAAATCGACGCTAAAGCCGAGGGATATCCACTTAGCATAAAGAACCGCGTTTTCATCGGGGAAAACGTCTATTGAGAAGGGACAGGTCACGTCGGAGAAATGATGCCAGCCGCCGAACTCATAGCCCATACGGGTAGGAACGGGCAGGTCTTCCTCCGAGATCTTGGTTACGCCTGCAAATCCATAGATAGGCTCACATTCGGTTCCGCCGTAGGTGGCAAAGGATATTTCTATCTTTTCGGCCTCACGTCTGCTCGTATAGCGCCCCGCATCGGCAAAGCAACGAAGCACGGGGGTTCCGCCCTCTACGGTAAGCCAGATATTTTCAAAATCAAATCCCTCGAGCCTTTCCTTTGCCGTTGCACCCTGCATATTTATAAGAGATAAGCGGGTCACACCCACCGAGGAATTGATGGGCCCGTCAACGTAGACGTTAGTGAACCTGCCGCGAGGATCGAAGCCCAGGCTGCCGCCTATCTGATCGCGGTCGGCCGTTGCACAGTAGCTGTTTTTAATAGTAACGTCGTTACACCAGGCATTACCCACAAGGCCACCGTAAAACTCGTCGCCGAGAAGGGTGCAGACCGAATAGCAATTCTCCATATAAAGCGGCGAACCGCATCCGCAGGCAATACCGCCTGCAAAATAGGCTTCTACGTATACGTCGGTCCCTACGAAGCACTGACTAAAGACCGGCATATCCTTTTTATTCTTTCCGTCGTATTTATACGAAACGAGAGCGTTTATGGCGGCGGCATAGGTATGCTCATCCTCAGAGCCGACGTTTTTAATATACGACTCGACGACTCCGAGACGCTCTATTACCGCTCCTGCCGAAACGACGGGGAAAAGGGCGGTATAGGTAACGTTTTTGATGTTATAGTAAAGACCCGAAACTACGTGGCCGTTTCCGTCGAAATGCCCCGAGAAAACCAGCCATCCGCTTAGCCACTCGCGGGCGCTCGACTTCCAGTTTTCCTTTGAGGTGTCGTTTAGGGCGATATCGGAAATAAGCTTATAATATTTTCCGCTGCTCGCACCCGAAGAGGAAACGAGGAAAGCTAACTGTTCGGGGGTTTCGATAAGGTATGGGTCGGTCTCGGTTCCGCTTCCGCCCGCAAAGCCCGACGCGAGCTTACCCGACCAGGGTCTTCCCTTTACACCCTCGTCGGTTATTCCGACACCTTCGGGAATTACCCTTATATGAGGCGTATCACCGCTTACGGTATACCAATATTCCCAATCAAGCTCGGGCATATAGCGTTTTGCAGAGGTACCGAGCATCTGCTTGCTTGTGATCTTTACGGTTCCCTTCTGTGAAACGGTGCCGTAGACCGCTGCCGAATAGGAGGGCGCAAGCTGATCGTCTCGGAAATTTTTCAGTCCCGCAGAATAGCAGTTATAGGCCTTATAATCGGAGGACCAGATATCTCCGACGAGAGCGCTACACTGCTCTTTAGGTCCCGAATTTGAAACCTTGGCGGTAGAGTAGCTGTAGCAGAGAAGAAGTCCTCTCGCTCCGCCGCCTACAAGGCCGCCTGCGGTCTGACCCTTAACGGTTACCGACTCATCTGCAGAACAGCCCGTAATTTCGGCATAGGCTCCATCATCCTCGGATCTTATGAAGCCTGCGACAGCGCCGACGTAGGCCTTACCCGAAATTACCGAATCGCGGACGTGAAGATTTCTTATAACGGCAGAGGTGGTAATATAGGGGAAAAGTCCTGCGCCGCCCGAAACGAACCATTCTCCGTTATACTTAGTCGGGGTTTCGCTAAGTCTTATACCCTTTATAAAGTGACCGCATCCGTCAAAGGTTCCCGAAAAGGCAGGATCGGAATTCGAGAAGGAATACCACTCTCCCGTAACCTCGATATCGTTTACGAGCTTATAGTATTTGTTTTTCGTCTTTTTACTTTCGATAAGATAGCGGAGCTGTGCCTCGTTTTTAATGAGATAAGGATCGCTCTCGGTTCCCTTTCCGCCGCCGAAAGCAAGCTCCTCGGCAGAGGGTCCGAAATAGTTTCCGTCGTAATCCTTAAAAACGCGAAGCTTGGGGGTTGCGCCGATGCAGGTCTCGAAAACCGCATCGAAATCAAGTCCCGACATAGAGGTCTTTGCCTTTTCGGCAAACATTTCTTCCGTGTCCTCGGTAAGAGTCCAGACCTTAAATTCGTCGGTCGCTCCGATATCGGTATATATATTCTTTATAAAATCGGAAATCTTCACTCCGTCGCGCATTTTTCCGCCGACCGAGTCCCATACGGCGGCGGTTCTGTGGCCGACGTCGGTTATATTATAGGGCATAGCGTCTACAGAGTAGCAGTTTTCGATCGCGTAGGAGGTTAGCCAGGCGGTACCGATTATGCCGTTTGCAAAGGCAGGCTTATCCGAGGAAAGCTTTGCCTTGGAATAGCAGTTCGTTATCTTTACGGTTACGTCAGGTCCCTTTGTTGAGCAGCCTGCATAACCGAGAATTCCCGAAGCATTATCGGTTCCCCTTACGGTTACGGTAGCATCGGCAAAGCAGTTTGAAATAACCTTTAGGCTGTCGCTTTTAGTCATACCCACAACAGCGCCGGCATTTGCGCCCACGATAACCGAGTCGCAAACACCGATATTCTTAACGCTTCCGCCTGCACCAAGGGTTGGAACGAGTCCTACCGTCCAGCCGTTACTGCCTTCGGGGTACCATATACCGCGGACGATATGTCCGTCGCCGTCAAGGTGTCCCGTAAATTCCTTATTCGTAAACCAAGGATTATTAGAGGAGTTTTTGCTCCAATCCGAGATTGATACGTCGTTGAGACGGATATCCTTCGTAAGCTTATAGTAAGCGCCCTTTTCCGACGCGGATACAGCAAGAGCAAGCTCGCTTCCCTTAGAGATAAGATAAGGGTCGGTTTTTGTTCCGCTTCCCTTTTCGAAGAAGGGGGCGACCGTTCCGTTCCACACGCCGCTAACGTCGTCGTAGTTCGGAATTCCGAGCTCCTTACCACTTAGATAATCGGCAAAGCATTTAAGCTTCGGAGTATCGCCGTTTATAAGCTGAAAATCCTTTAGGTAGTCGAGCTTGGGCATATTTTTAAGCGCCGTTAAGCCTTTTACTTCTTCTACCGAGGGCAGAAGCGTCCAAACCTTAAATTCGTCGGATACGCCCGTATCGGTATAGAGATTTTTAACAAAATCGGCCGTACTAAGACCCTCACGTGCCTCTCCGCCGTCGGCCGCACGGTATTCCCAAGCGGCGGCGGTCCTATGACCGTAGTGGGTAACGTTATAGGGTCTATAGCCTATGGAATAGCAGTTTTCGACAGAGTAGGCCGTAAGCCAGGCGGTGCCTATTATACCGTTAGCATTTGCGGCAATACCCGACGAAAGCTCAGCCTTGGAATAGCAGTTTTTAATTTTTACCGTAAGGTCGGGGCCTTGAGTCGAGCAACCTGCGTAACCGAGAATTCCCGAAGCGTTGTCGCTACCCTTAACCGATACGCTGTCGTCGGCGAAACAGTTTTCGATGATCTTGAGCGCAGCGCCCCTCGTCATACCGACGACAGCACCCGTATTTGCGCCAACGATGACCGAATCGCAAACGCCTACGTTTTTAACCGTAGCCGAGCCGTAAAGGGTTGGAATAAGTCCCACCGTCCAGCCACTATGATCCTCGGGGTACCATATACCGTGAACGATATGACCGTCGCCGTCAAGATGACCCTTAAAGTTTATCGACGAATACCAGACGTTATTGGAGGTGCTTTCGCTCCAGGCATCGTAGGAAACGTCGTTCAGATAAATATCCTTCGAGAGCTTATAATACTTATTTTCTTCCGATTTGGTGATCGCTAAGGCAAGCTCGCTTCCCTTTGAAATTATATAAGGGTCGGTATCACTTCCGCTGCCCTGCCCGAATTCTTTGGCAACGGTTCCGTTCCAGAAGCCCTGCTCATCCTCATCGGGGATTACGACCTCAGGAGCAAATACCTTTAGGGTGGGGAAGCCTTCGGTGGTTACCCAGACGCTTCCGAAATCGAAGCCCGAAAGGGTAGTCTTGGCCGCTTCGCCCTTAATTGATGCCTCGGTGACCACGGTTGCCTGTGCGCCGTTTGCCGTTTGGTAGACGTTTGTGCAGGCAAGAGGTCTCCAGGTCGCGCCCGTCGCTTTGCCGAGGGTATAGCAGTTTTCGGCCGAAACGTCACCAACAGTCCAGGTATCGGCAACGATGCCGCCTGCTAAATGTTCGCCGTTAAGGGTGGCAAGACTGTAAGAATTGGTGATTCTGATATTTACGGGGTCTCCGCCTCCGACAAGGCCTGCAACGTCGTAGCCTCCTACCGTTACCTCTTTTCCTACGTAGCACTGATCGACAGTACCGTCCATAAGGGCAATGGTGCCTCCAATAAGAGCGCCGGTCGAAAAGTTTTCGTAGTTATAGATATATGCCTTATCGACACCGATATTCTTAACGGAACCCTTTCCCATATAAGGGATAAGTCCTGCTCCGATAACCCAGGAGGAGTCGTTCAGCTTAGTGTCGGTGGCGTCGTTATAATAAAGTCCGTAAACAACGTGTCCGTCGCCGTCGAGGGTCCCATTAACAAAACGAAATCGGCGGTGCCGCGGGGAGCATTATACCAGGTGTTGACGGTATATCCGCTTGCTGCCTCTCCCGTGGACCAGTTGATCTTATCGGGGTCGTTCAGATATATGTCCTTTGTGAGCTTATAGGTGTTTCCTTCGCCGCCACCCGTTTTAATTACAAAAGCGAGCTGCTCGGGGGTAGATATCTCGTAAACCTCCTCGGAGACCTTATCGGGAGCAGAGACGCTTCCGTCCCAAACGTCGATACCGTCGTTTGCAAATACGAAAAGGCCACAGAAGCTGCTGATGAGAAGGCAGGCCGAAAGAAGGAGGGATAAAAGCCTTTTAAAGGAAGTGTTTTTAAGCTTATTATAACTCATATTCGTCTCCTTTCGCTATTTTCTGTCGGCATAGAGGGCCGAGTCGTCGGTATAATCGGTATAAAGGGAGCCTACTCCGTCCTTCTGATAAAGTCGGATATAGTCGATATAATAGCAGGAGGGAAGCAGATCGGCATTATTCTCTATACGGGGGCAGCTCATATGGGAATCTTCGGGGAATAGATGATTATTAAAGATAAGATATATCGGCTCGTGGAAGCTGGACATATTTTCGCGTCCGTCGTAGGTTTTAGTTATATCGAAGGTATAGTATACCTCGCCATCCACCGACACAGCAAAATGCTCAGGAGTCCATTCACAGCCGTAGGTATGGTATTCGGTTTCTATCTTTTCGTTATCTTCAAAAGACCAATAGTTTATATTTATATAGTCGGCGCTGATAGAGCTCTTGCCGTCGCCGTACCATTTGATTATACCCGGCTGAACCAACTTTTTGCCGAAGACCTCAAATATATCCAGCTCGGCCATAAAGCTGTTGGGGTCTCCCTCAACCTTTATGTTCGGGTCACTGCTTTTTGCCCAGAATGAGGGCCATACACCCTGGAAGAAGGGCAGTCTGCAACGGATCTCGACGTAACCGTAGAGATAGTGCATCTTATTCTGTGTTGCGACCGAATAGGGTACGCGGAATTCGGTTTCGGATCTTTTGGGGTTATAGTAGCGCAGGCCGTGAAGCTTAAGCCGACCGTCATTTACGTCGATCACGTTTTTGTCGTAGGATATCTCCATTTTCGTGGTTCCCGACATATGCTTGCCGAAGCTCCATTTGGTGAAATCTACGTCGCTTCCCTCAAACTCGTCGCCCCAGACATAGGTATATCCGCCCGGAACGGTTGCGGTAAAGTCGGTAGCAAGCTCGAAAACCGAGGCTTTACCCTTCTTTGGTGCGGTTCTTATATATTTGTCCACCGCCACTCCGAGGGTAACGTAGTGGCCTGCGGTAAATACGAGCTTTTCCCCTACCAAAGCAGACCTAAGCTCGTTTTCCTTAAAGGAATTTTTGCTCTCGGATCGGTTGGTGTTACCGACAAGTATCTCCTTTTCGGTTTCGGTCGTTTTATCGGTAACGATCTTAAGGGAAGCGTCGGAATAGTATTTCTTAATTTTTTCGGCCTGCTTTTTAGCGTCGCTATCTCCTGCAGGAACGACGATAACGTAGCCCTCGGGGCCCTTAAAGTCTACGGTATCAAACTCGAACTCTCCGTCGGTATCGATGAAATCCTTGGTGAGAAATACCTCCTCCTTATAAGGCTCTCTTTTATCGCTTTGCGGAGTAGATTCGGTCGGGTCGTTCTTTTTGGTTTCGCCGCAGCCTGCAACGCCGAGCAGAAGAACCGCCGCAAGCAATATCGCTATAAGGTTTTTAAGCTTTAACATCTTGGTCGCTCCTTTCAGATTTTTACTTAATGCTTGAAAAATAATGTATATCCAATTATAATTTAATTATAACATTGATATAAAACTTTAACAATTTAACATTTTCACTATTTATTTAAAAATTTTTTAGGAGATACTATGAACGATCCTCGTATAAACTTTGACCCGTCGTATTTCAATTATGAGATCGATACGACCTTCAAAAACGTACTTCTTCCCGACAAGTGGGCCCTCGGTCTTCCGATATATCTTATCGCCTACGGAAGGGTCGAAAAGGAGCATCACGTTTGCAGAAATCAGAATATCTGTTATCTCGTTTACTCCGAAAAGGGCTGCGGTAAGGCCAACACCGAAAAGGGATGGGTGGACCTACCCGAGGGGGACGCGGTATTCTTCCCCGCAGGCTCTACGGTGGAGTATGCTCCCTTAGGAGACGAGGACTGGCAGACGGTCTTCTTCACCTTTGCGGGAAGGTCGGCCGAAAACCTGCTTAAGCGCGACATTCACGTTTTCAGCGGCTTCGACCTTGCCTTTATTTCGGATTTCGTCAACTCTTTATACGCGAATTATCACACCGACGAGCACCTTGCTTTTCACAATGCGACGATTTATCACCTTGTGCTGAAGCTTTCCCTTTTATCCGAGGATAATCCTTCGCTGATGGATTTCTCCTCCAAGGTTATGAAAAGGGTCACCGCCTCGATAAAGCACGTAAACGAATACTTTTCCCACGACCTTTCGGTGGCCTTTCTGGCAAGTCAGTGCGGTCTTTCGGAAACTCATTATTCGGTGCTTTTCAAAAAGCAGACGGGGATGAATTTCGTCGCCTATATAAACACCTTAAGGCTTAACCACGCCTGCGACCTTATTTCAAAGGATCCAAGCAAAAAGCTTTCGGAAATAGCCGAGGAATGCGGTTTTAGAAGTCAGACCTATTTTAACACCATGTTTAAACGGCATACGGGGCTTACCCCGTCGGAATATAGGACAAAGAGCTGATAAGGAACCCCATAGTTATAAAAACGATACGTACAAAGGCAATGATGACTGCTACAGCGGCAGTCATCATTGCTTTTGAAAGGATATGAAAATGAGGAGAAAGCCAGTTAATGAGCGATCCAGACAAATGGAGATGCGCAGTAACCGCGAACATCATCAACGGTATTATAGAGATTGAGGATAGGTCTGTTTCTAAAGCCCATACGAACACCTGTAATTTCGTCTACGTCTGCAGTAACCGTAACGGTGTTTCCGGAAAGTGTTCCTGTTGCGGTCGCCCAGCCTCCGTCAACGTCTCTAACCTCTATCTCGGAAACGGTATCGCCCTTCGTGAGCATAAGTCCCTCGGCTACGTGGGTAAGGGTCACTGTAGCGGTATTGCCGTCTACTGTGACGGTATCATAAAGAGGACCTGAATACTCAGGAGTGCCGTCGTACTCTCCTTTAGGATTGTAGTAATTAGTCAGTACAGCGTTAGCGAGCGCCTTGGCTATGGGTGCTTTATCTGTTGGATGAATATCGAGAACTCCGGTATTTGTTAATGTGTCCTCATAGGAAAGCATTGTACAAACGGTAACGTTATTGATTGTTCTTGCAGCCTCGCCCTGAGCTATACGAATATTGTACTCATCAACAGCATTACCCTGCTCATCAACTGTTGTATCCTCAGAATAAAGCATTATCTGCACCGTGTAGAAGGGCAGGTCGGGGTCATCCATACGGGTACGCCAGCAATCGACCATGGTTTCAAACATATCAAGATAGCGATATGCCTCTCCGGCACCTCTGTTGCTTTCGCCCTGATACCATAACACACCTGCAGTAGTCATCTTCTCGATAGGCTCAACGTGCGCTGTATAAAGGTCGTGATGCCCTTTATCGTATAATGTATAATCACTGTGAGCCGTATTGTCTAAATCGTATGCATCGCAGTAACAGTAATCTTTATGTGTCCAATCTTCGATTCTTGAAGCGCCGACTGCAACGGAAATTATTGCAACGGGTATTTCATTGTCTAAAGCAACAGATAATTCGTTCGCAAATAAGCTTCCTACAGCAGAAATATTTTCTATGCTACAATACCAGGTCTTGATAAATTCGTTCCATGTAGGGTCATTTATATTTCTAAAACGCAACATGGAATTTTCTGAAACAGTATCGCTTTGTTCTGTTGCACCTAAGGTCATCTGCATGTTAGACTGTCCCGCCGCAATATACACGTCGCCTATAAGCACGTTCTCATATTTTTTCGTAACTCCGCTGAACTCGGTTTTAAACGTAACGGGGGTAGCCGACGCCGTCATTGGCTCAAAATATACTTCCCAACTATCAGACTCGCTCGTTACGGTTTTAACCTGATCTCCAACGATTATCCTACCCGTGCCTTTACCTGTTCTGTATACACAGATAGACTCATCGCGTTGGAGCACCATATTATCTCCAAACTGCTCTGAAAGACGCAATACGTCGTCTTGCAGGACACCTGTGATAAGATAGCGTCTGAGTACGGCAAGGTCGTAGTTGTCGATAACGTCGTCGTTACAAACATCGGCGGTGTTGAAGTTATATTTTATCTCCTTGCCGCCTACAGCATTAGCAACGGTAACAAGGTCACAGATATCTACGACACCGTCGTCGTTGGCATCGCCCATGGTGGGAACTACCGTGTCGAGGCAGACAGCGAACTGATTCTGCTGTCCGTAGTACGTTTCTTTAACGGTAGAATAGTTTCTTACCCGAATAGTCTTTCCGTCCTCAGAGAAATAGAGCATCGTCACCATTCCGGTAGGGCCTGCATCTGCATTTGCATCAAGGCCCTGAGGGTCAATGAGCATTTGAGTAACAATATTTCCGTTATCTCCAACCGTCTGTGTTGTTACAACGTTTGCAGAGGGGTCATGACCACTAAGGACAAGCACTATGTTTTTATGCTTACTAATAAACTTATCCCACATGTCATCGCCGTTATTGGTTCCTCCGCTTACAGAGGGAGGACATACGTCGTTTGCATCAAGGGTCGTTCCGTCTCTGTAGAGATATGCATGTGTAGTAATTACCACGTTATGGTTGGGATGAGCTTCTATAATTTCAGACGCCCAGGCAATTACGTTGTCGTCGAAACCGTAATCGAGGCTTAAGAATAGATAATCAACCTCTCCGACTGTCAAGAGCTTATAGGTATTAAGTGCAGAACTATCGGAATATGCGCCATCATACTGAGCCGAGTAGGCTACATCACCTGCAAGGTATTTATCAAACTGAGCGGATGAGTCGTGATTACCGCGAATAAGCGAATAGGACACTTTGCCATCAAGCTTAGCTATCTCTGTTGTTGCAACACTCCATTCGTTATCGGTATCCCAGTCGGTAATATCGCCAAGACCGAATACATGCTGAATATTCTTAGATTCAATATTATTTGCTATCCAATCATAAATGCAGGAAAGCTTTTCAGGATAAGCGCGAGTTACTATTTGAGTGTCGCCTACAACGGCAAAGGAATAAGCATAATTATCAAGCTCAGGTTCACTCGAAATATAGCCTTGGTTAAGTAAAGCGTTATTGTTTGCAGAGTTGTCTGAAACATTGAGATTTGTATTGTTATCAAAAGTATAGCTACCTAAGAGGTTGGCATCAGTTGTATCAACCGCACTAATATCTGCTATGATTTCATCTGCGGTACGGGCATCGGAATAAAGGGTGAGGGTACGTATCTTTCCTGCAAACATAACCCCGTCGATTCCCCGTCCGTCAGAGCCGACAATCATATTAGTTGAAGGAACAAAATCGACAAAATCGGTTATGCTCTTAACCTGAGCGGCAACACCGTCAAGATAGCAGGTAAGTGTATCGGCATCGCTGTCGCGTATAACTGCAACATGTGCCCAGGTTTTTGTTCTAATATCAACTTCGTTAAATACATAATTTAAAATAGTGCCATCTTCAAGAACAATATATACACGCGGATTACCGTTGGTATAAATCTCAAGATTATAGGTGTTTTTGCCGCCTGATGTATAGTTTCCGAGAATAACGCCGCCGCGCTCGGTATCGCTATAATACGAAGGAAGATATACCGTTGCTTCTACGGTATTCGGCATAGCTTCAAGGGCCTTTTCGAGCTTATAAAAGTTTGCAGCGCTTACATACACGCCTTCGCTTTCGGGGATATTGGTGCTCGACGGAGGGTTGCTTCCTGTATATACGAGATTATTCTTATTAGTAGAATGGTCCATTAAAATATTTTCACTGGTAGAAGACATATCATAATAAACCAGAAGATTCTTATCGCTGTTTATTATGTCTGACTTAAGTTCTGTCGCAGTACGCAAATCAGAAAACAGCGCAACAGAATAGAGCTGTGCAGATTTAAGATACTGAGCATTGCCCGAACGCAGGTCACCGCCGACGGCCATAACGTTTGTTAGCTTCGGAGTAATATAGTTTACGGCTCCTCCGTCATAAGAGCTGAAACTCTTAAGCTTAGGAGTGTTGCCGTTTACGGTTTCGAAAGCCGTTTCAAAATCAAGACCGCTCATATTTACGGAAGCGTTTGTTCCTTGCATATTGCTTAAAGAAAGAATCGTGCCCTTGCTGCCTGTATCGGAATAGTTATCGTACACGTTTGTGCCCTCTGCAAGAGAGTCCTGTCCGCTGTAAACAGGGTTTCTAACAGTATAACAGTCATGGATAGAGTAATATGAAGCCCAAGCAGTACCAAGTATACCGTTTGCCGAGCCGCTTCCCTCACCTATGGAAACATTTGCCTTAGTATAGCAGTTTGATATTTCAAGCTTAGCCGTCGAATCCGTCGGATTTTGAGCATATGCTACAATTCCGCCTGCCTGATTACCCTGTCCGCCTATTACGGTTACCGTTTCGTCGGAGAAGCAGTTGTCTATCAAAACGTTATCTGTCTGGGTAATCTGCGCAACAAAGGCGCCTGCTTTTGTGCCCTGAATATATGACTTGGCGATTCCCAAATTCTTAATTGAGCCGCCTTCCATATAAGGAATAAGTCCTCCCCAATAAGAACTGCTTGAATACCAAATACCGTAAATGATATGTCCGTCTCCGTCAATATGGCCACTAAATGCGGTGCCGGTTCTCCAAGTTCTGTTAGAATCGGAAGTTTCCCAATTATCAATAGAAACGTCGTTAAGGTAGATGTCTTTTGTAATTTTATAGTATTTACCTGTACCGAGAGTATCATTACTTCCAAGCGCATACCAAAGCTCTGCTCCATTGGTTATAAGATAAGGAGATTCCTCGGTTCCGTCACCTGACGGCTTAGTGCTTGCGCCATTCCAAATGCTGTAGCTTGCAGAAAGAGTCTGCTTAAGCACGCCGTTAATATAACAACAAGCATCTCCCGTTCTATTATCATAGGTTATAGCCAGCCTAACTCTACCCAAACCAATTAAATTAACCTTATTAAACAGGAAAGACTTTGTATTTGAGCCCTCCTGCATATAAAGCTGCGGATGTCCGTTGTCGCGGATCTCAATGTTGGCGCAGTCTACACCGCCTGCCTTATAGTTGCCGACTATGGTACCGAGTCGGCTGGTTGCCGCATCGTCAGCCACCTCAATATCAACCTCCCAGGTAAGAGGCACCGACGAAAGCGGCTCTGTAGTACAATAGATATCGTTCGCCGTAAAGGTAGTTCCCGTCTCGGCCGCGTTGTCGTCGGCCACAGCAGTTGTAAGCAGGCAAGAAAATACCAATGTCAGCGAAAGGATGATCGCCGTCAGTTTTTTCATAGATCCATCTCTCCTTTTGTTTTCAGGTTATAAAACTCTATGCTCTTATTATATAATCCATCCTTTTCGATATAAATGACATCAGTTCACACGTTTTTTAACATTTCTTCATTTTTTGGAATATTTTAAGGCTTTTTGCCGATTTTTAAATACATTTTATTTACAAGGCTAATTTTTTGTTGTATAATTAGGTAAGCAAACACGAACAACCCGAACCTGCCCTAAACGGCATAATTTCGGTGCTTTTCGGTTTGTCGTCGCTTATAAGCGACAGCTTTATAAGTTCCTCCGCGCCAAAAATCCCTCGAAATTCTACTCCTTTAGGGTCGAAGAATTTTAAAGGAAGAGGATTTTTGACTGTGCGAGGCACAAAACGCAGTAATACTGTCGTATTGCAAGTTTTGAGGCAAACTATCACCATAAATTTTGTTTTGCAGGCGCAAAGAGTTCGACTCTTGCCACCTTAAGGTGATAATATGGAAAGTATCGAGCAAAAAAGAAAATTTCATTTTGAAAAAACTACGTGGCCAACCCTCTTAAATTAGGCAATATGAATCTGATGCAGATAGGCTGCACTCATAGTTTAGGCGATTATTTCGTGGGATACCACCCTCATCTTAACTGGCTTGAGATCACCTTCATCACGGGCGGTGCCGGAACTATCGTAACCAACGGCGTTTCGTCTTCCGTCACAAGAGGAGACCTTTATATTTCTTTCCCCGGAGACGTTCACGCTATATTCTCCGATAACGAAAGCCCTCTTAAATTCTCTTTTTTAGCCCTCTGGCCCGACGAAGAAGAGCTGCAAAAAGAGCTTGAGCAGATTATGGTTCTGAACAACGACCCGAGCCAAAGGATCATATCAAACGAAAACATCGAAAAGCTTATTGAAAACAGCATTTCGGAAGTGATCTTAAACGATAAATATTCAAACGAAATGCTGATTTGCTGTCTGAATCAAATCGTGCGCTATATAATAAGAGATTTTTCGCTGTCGGGTAAATCCAAGAAATTAAAGATATCCTCAGCGCAAGAGCTTTGTTACCGTATAACCAACTATATAAGCACTCATATTTATACGATGAACAGTCTTGAAAGCCTTGCAGAATATTTTGGTTACAGTTACGGCTACTTATCGGGGATATACCACAAGACTACAGGCGAATCGCTTATCAACTGTTATACCTCCCGTCGCGCCGAGGCGGCAAAGGCCCTTATAAACGAAGAATTGTTATCATTCGCAGAAATTGCCGAAATTTTAAAATATTCTTCGGTATACTCTTTCAGCCGTGCCTTTAAAAACCACTTTGGAATTACACCAAGCGCGTATAAAAAGCAATTAAAGGCCTAAGCATGGTATAATAATTTTATTAGGAGTTGATTTTTTGGCAGAGGTTTATATTGCCGAATGCAGGACATACGAGGAAGAAAGGATTAAGGAGGCTATGGCCGGGCTGCTGGATAAGAGCGGTCTGCTTTCCTTTGTAAGACCCGATATGACGGTTGGAATAAAGGCGAATCTCGTTTCCTTTATGAAGCCCGAGGCCGCCGCCACCACCCATCCGACGGTACTAAAGGTCCTTTGCGATATGCTTGCAGAGCGGGGCGCTAAATGTATTATAGGAGACAGCCCCGGAGGCCTTTACAACTCGGTCTTCGTAGGACGGGTATATTCGGCGACGGGTATGAAATCCCTCGAAAACGAAAAGGTCTCTTTAAACCGAAATTTCGGTCAGAAGACCGCCGATTTCCCCGAGGCGATGGTCGCCAAGACCTTTGAATATACCGCTTGGCTCGACGAATGTGACGCGGTCATAAATTTCTGCAAGCTTAAGACCCACGGTATGATGGGCCTTTCGGCCGCGGCCAAAAACCTTTTCGGAATAATTCCCGGAACTATCAAGCCCGAGTATCATTTCAGGTTCCCAAATCACGAGGATTTCGCCCGAATGATAGTCGATTTAAGCGAATTTTTAAAGCCCGAGCTTTCTATCTGTGACGCGGTCGTGGGAATGGAGGGCAACGGCCCTACCGCAGGAACTCCCCGCGATATAGGCTGTCTCATAGCCTCGACCTCGCCCCATAAGCTCGACCTCGTTTGCGCCGAGATAATCGGCATAAAGCCCGAGACCCTACCAATTCTTATGGCGGCGAAGGAACGGGGACTTATAGAGGGCGGTATCGAGACCCTCGACGTAAGCGGAGAAATAGAGAAATTCAAGATCCCCGATTACGAGCGTATAGAGACCCACACAAGCCTCGATTTTAAGGGAAAGAACAATATTCTCGGTACGGTTATGGGAAATATCGTCGGTTCGGTCTTAGCCTCAAAGCTCAAGCTAAAAAAAAGCGAATGTGTCGGCTGTAAGGAGTGTATGAAGATATGCCCCGCAAAGGCTATAGTAATGGTAAAAGGCAAGCCGAAAATAAACCGAAAGGAATGTATCCGCTGCTTCTGCTGTCAGGAGTTCTGTCCCAAAGGCGCCCTCAAGGTAAAAAGACCGTTCATTGCAAAATTTTTAAGTAAATAAAAAAACTACGCGGTAGGCAGCCCCTACCGCGTAGTTTTTTATAAGGTCCAGTTTTCGGTATCTTTTATTACCGTCGTTATAAGGACGTTATCGTAAAAATAAAAATCAAGCTGATAATCGCCGAATTCGTAGCGGAGAATAAGCACCGGCTCGGTTCGGACGGCCAAAAAGCGAAGCTCGTCATCCCCTGCGTTCACGGCCTTACCCTCGGCCTTAAGAGCCTCTTCGACCTCGTACTTCGTGGTAAGACCTACGCTGAAGCCGAAGGAATCGGAGTCGGAGGCAATTACCGAAATTCCCTTATCTTCCTTTCCGTTTTCGAAATAGAAGCGGGCGGAGGAAACGTCGATAACGGTATGATCGTCGTACTCGTCGAGGTAGTAATAGTGAGCTTCCTCACCCGTTACTCCGTGGTCGTGGTTATCCCCTCCGTGCTCCTCCTCGTATCTTTCGGCCAGCTCCTCATAGTAAGCCTTGACCGTCTCTATATCGGCACCGAGTCCGTATTCTACACCGTCGATCTTACCCTTAGCAGCCTGCGAGTCGATTTTTCCCGTTGCGGTACTGCTCGAAGCGTCCTCGGAGGGCTCAGCCTTGCCACAGCCTGCGAAAAGACAGGAAATAAGGCAGATACAAAGGGCTAACGCAATTATTTTTTTCATTATTTTTCTCCTTTCGCGGCTTTTTTAAGAAGCTCCTGACGGAGGGCGTATAGGTCCTCCGAAAGGTCTACGTAATAGGTGTGTGGGTTTTCGAAGCGCTTTACCTCGTCCCAAAGGTTATCGACACACTGCTTTCTGTAGCTCGATATTTCGTTTACCGTGGGGGAGGTATAGACCTGCTGACCCTTTTCAATAATTTTTACCTGAAGCTTTTTTGCGGTAAAGTCGGTTACGGTCTTGCGCTTCCAGGTATGAACGGGGTCGAATATCTCGTAGGGCTTACCGTCGTCGATCTTTTCGTGACTTAAACAGATAACGTCGGCAATAGCCTTTCCAGTAGCGTTGTCGTAAAGGCGCCAAGGGGTCTTTACGCCGGGCAGGGTTATTTTCGCGATATTTTCGCTGACCTTTATTTTAGGTATGATAGTTCCGTCGGGAAGCTCAACCGCGGCAAGCTTATAAACTCCGCCGAAAACGGCTTCGCTGGAGGCGGTTATGAGACGTTCGCCTACACCGAAGGAGGATATCTGCGCGCCCTGACTGTCCAGCTCCTTGATAAGATGCTCATCAAGAGAGTTTGAAACGACTATGGCGCAGTCGGGATAGCCCGCGTCGTCCAGCGCCTTTCTTACCTTTTTGGAAAGGTAGGCGATGTCGCCGCTGTCGATTCGGATACCTTTAGGTCTGTAGCCCATAGGCTTTAAGATCTCGTCGAAGCATTTTATCGCGTTAGGAAGTCCGCTCTTCAGGACGTTAAAGGTATCGATAAGGAGGGTACAGCTATCGGGATATTTTTCGGCGTAGGTCTTAAAGGCGGTATACTCGTCGGGGAATAGCTGAACCCAGCTGTGGGCCATCGTTCCCGAAACGGGGGCTCCGAAATCCTGACCCGTTTTAAGGTTAGAGGTTCCCTTTGCGCCGCCGATTATTGCGGCACGGGCTCCGTAGTAGGCGGCGTCGTAGCCGTGAGCGCGGCGTGCACCGAACTCCATTACGGGGCGGTCGCCTGCCATAGAGCAGATACGGTTAGCCTTGGTAGCGATAAGCGACTGATGATTTATGGTAAGAAGGACCATGGTCTCGACGAGAAAGGCCTGCATTGCGGGGCCTCTTACGGTAACGATAGGCTCCATCGGGAATATGGGAGTTCCTTCGGGTACGGCCCAGACGTCACATTCAAACTTAAAGTCTTTAAGATAATCTAAAAACTCGTCGCAGAAGAGGTTAAGGCTTTTAAGATATTTAATATCGTCCTCAGAAAAGGCAAGGTTATTAAAATACTCGATAAGCTGCTCAAGGCCCGTCATAATAGCATAGCCGCCCTTATCGGGCACGCGGCGGAAGAACATATCGAAATAGGTCACGGTGTCACGCATATCGCTCCCGAAAATGCCGTTGGCCATGGTCATTTCGTAGAGGTCCATAAGCATTGCAAGGTTATGCTTCCTCATAAGATCGCTCCTTTTATCCGAATTTATGCGGCTTTTCGTCGCCGTTTATAATAATGTCGCGTTCCTTAAGGATACGTCCGGTCTTGATTATTCCCGAAAGACGGGCACCGTCCATACAGGCAACCGCATCCTTATAGTCCTGCAGATTGCGGATCAGTATATCTATTTCGTAGAGAAGGTTTTCTTTGTTAGCCAAAAAAAGCTGTGTCCAGAGGTTTTCGTCGACGCTGGCAACACGGGAAACGTCGTGATAGCTGCCTGCAGAATAGCCGTTATGGGTCGCGCTTGTGGGAGAATTCATATAGGCGCCTGCCAAAATGTGGGGGATCTGTGAGGTATAGGCTATCATTTTATCGTGGTGAGCAGGGCTGGTTATGGTGACCCCTGCACAGCCGATATCGAGGGCCATCTGCGAAAGCTCGTTTATAGCTTCTTTATCGGTATTCTGCGTTTCGGTAAGGATATAACTGCGGTTAAAGAAGAGGTCTTCGGTAGAATAGTCGTAGCCGCTGCGCTCACGGCCCGCCATAGGATGACCGCCGACAAAACGGATACCTGCCCTTTTGCAGACCTCCTCGCCGAGACTCACTACCTCACCCTTAATTCCGCATATATCGGTCAGAATGCTTCCCTTTTTAAGAAGGTAGGGCAGGGTCTCGAGAAGCTCGAAGGTAACTCTCGGATTAACCGCAAGAAGCGTAATATCGGTATCAAGAGGGGCAGTGCCGTCCCATATCTCGTCAACAGCACCGTCCTTTAAAGCCTTATCGTTTATTTCTTCGGGCTTATTATAGCCGACTACGTAGTATTTATTGGATTTTTTAAGCGCCTTTGCAATAGAGCCTCCCATAATACCGAGGCCGATAACTGCAACTTTTTTCATTGGGATCACCTTGGGAATATATATTTATTTAATTATAGCACAAGTTATATAATTGTACAATCGTTTTATTTGAGGTTCGATTTAAAAGGGGGCGCGACCGAAGATCGGGGGTTAAATCCGCCTTGGCAAGTGACAATGGGTCGTTAGAAACTTGTCGAACACGAAAGATAACGTCAAAATTTTACGTATAATGAATTGACGCCTTACGTCGTGAATAGAAACGGTGTTTCATGAATTGACTACATCATGAATTGCGCCTTCGGTGCATTATATGCGTCGCAGACTACTTCTCTGTTCTCCTACAATGTTATCGTATAATTTATATCGAGAATAGCCGTTTATCCCCGTCTCATTTTCCTCGGGAGGCCATAAGGAAAAGTTTCGTTTGCGACGTTAGTCGCAACATCGTTTATGCGAAGCATAACATCATTTGCCGTAAGGCAACATCGTTTGCCGACCGCAAACGAAAACGATATTTGCGCCCTTGGCGCAAAAAGATATTCCTCCCTTCGGTCGGAAACACGACCCTATAGGTCGGCCCCTCCCCTACAAGGGTAGCCGAAAAGTTTTACGAAATTTGCGATATCTCACGGGCGGCCGATGAAAAAGTTTCGTTTGCGACGGTAGTCGCAACATCGTTTATGCGAAGCATAATATCATTTGCCGTAAGGCAACATAGTTTTCCGTCCTAAACAAAAACAGTGTTTGCGCCTTTGGCGCAAAACGATGTTCCTCCCTACGGTCGGAAACACGACCCAAAGGGTCGACGCCCCTACGCTCGTCGTATATATTTGCGTTTTAGGTATCCGTTTTTAATTTTCAATTTTAAACTTTCAATTTTCAATTTTATCCGCGCCGACGAGATCCCACCTGCGGCTATGCAAGCGACAATGGGTCATTCTGAGCCTGTCGAACGCGTAGCGCGGCACCGTAGGTGACGGAATCTCATTGTCGCAAAATTTCGACAGGCGAAGGCAAGACCCGTCGGGGTACGGTCGTAGCGACGTTCTTCGGATGCCGAAGCAATTTCGTTTTCTTTGCTCTTATTACTCGCGCGTAGCGCTACTCACGCCGAAGGCGTTTCTCTGACCACTGACCACTGACCACTGTCCACTGACCACTGTCCACTGCGGCCAACGGCCGCAGGCCCCGGGTCCTAATAGAAAAGACCCCGAACGGGGTCTTTTCTACAGCAAAACTTTTACGACCTCGGGGAAGTCGCGGTAGTCGTCGATGGTAAGGTATCCGAAGTCGGCAAGGTAGACCGATTCGTCGTTTCCGCCGGGGCCGTAGTCGTCGCCGACATAAACGACCTCGTCGTGGGCTATTCCCCTTTCCTCGCAGTATTTTGCGAGGGCATAGGCCTTGTTATACGGGGCGGGGGCCATATCGAAGGAGGAGCCGCCGACAAATACGGTGAACTCGGGGAAGGTCGCCTTTACATCCTCGTAAATTGCACGACGCTTTTTACGGTCGGGGTCGAAGGTAAGCTTATCCTTTATATCGGCCTTTGTTCCGAGTATCGGGAAGGTTACACAGCCCGAGGAATGAAATTCCACGTTGTCGCCCTTATATTCGGTAAATCCGTACTTTTCGCGGAGCATCGTGACCCTTTTTTCAATCGACTCTTTATCGCAGGGAAGGACGTTATCCTCCCTTATATCGAGGGTTTTGGTTTCGGGGTTATATTCTGCGTACTGCATACCGTAGTTACCGAGAACGTCGATGGGATACTGACCCATCTGCCCGAAAATTCGCATACACATTCCCGCTCCCACCATAAGGAGCTTATATTTTTTCGAAAGCTTATCGAGTACGGCGCGATGCTCGTCGGGAGGGGAGTTCTGTGCTGAGTGAGGGTTCCGTCGAGGTCAAAAGCCACTAGCTTTACTTTGTTTTTATCGAATTCTATCACTTTTTATTACCTCCGAGTTGGTTTACCAATAAGTAATTATAATAAAAACAGATTTAATTTGCAACAAAAAAAGACGTATCCGTAAAAAACAAATACGTCTTAAAAGTTTAGTCAAGCATTAGCTTTATGAAGAGGCCGCCTTGTACCGTTCTGTGGCGGAAGCCGCGCATCTGAGCGATGTCAGCAAAGTACCAGTCGGTCATGGGAACATAGGTACGCATTGAGTTATAGGCCGACCAGAGACTGTCGGTAAGGAGGTTAAAATCCTCTTTATTATCGGAAAGGGAGGCCGCCCAGACGAGCCAGTCGGACTTTGTGAAGGTCTCGCGGGAGTCGAGGGGTACTCCGTAGGGCATAAGCTCCTTTTTATAGCGCTCTATCTCGCCCTTATAGAAGCTTTCGGGGAAGAGGTTCGTTTTCCAGAGCTTATCCCAGACAGCGTTATACTTAAGGGAGAAGGTTCCCTCCTTATCAAAGGTAAGGCGAAAGCTTCCGTCGGCGTTAGCGGCACGGACTATGAGAGAATCGGCGTATTCTTTTGCCTTTGCCATCGCCTTTTCGCTCTCGGCCTCGTCACCCAGCATTTTAAGAAGACGGGCATAGCCTGCAATACCCATTATCGCCTTTATGGCAAGGTTTACGTTATGGGTCAGGCGGCCTGCGAAATCGTCGGTGCAGAGCTGATCGGCGGGGTCAAAGCCGTATTCGATAAGATACTCCTTCCACTGCTTAATTGTATCAAGGTGAGGCTTTGCGAAATCGGCATTTCCTTCTACGTCGGCGATAGCGGCAAAGAGGATTATCATATTTCCGCATTCCTCAACCGGCATCTGTCCCTTAAAATGTATCTTCTTGCAAGAGCCGTCGGGGTTGCGGTCGACCCAGTAGACCTGACCGTTTACGAGGGGGTACTGACCTACGTCGTGGGGAGCAAAATCGAAGGTCCATTCATCGGTTGCGGCATAGCGCATAACGGGACGAAGCATACCTTTAAGAAGCTCTACGTTATAAAGGAGGAAGAGGGGCGCAGAGGGATAGGTTACGTCGACGGTTGCGGCACAGCCGTTAGAATGACATTCCTTGGAGATATAGAGGTTGTTGCCCTCCTTATCTACGACCAGCTTATGAGCGGCCATTACCTGACGGAGGCTCAGCATTAAAAGCTCGGCATATTTTTCGTTACCCTTTTCCTCGGCTTCGGCCTTTATCATATCTGAAAATTTCTGACAGTGGGAAAGAGTGATTTCATAGTCGGCGGCGGCTTCGGCCAGCGCTTCTTCGATGGTCTTGCCGTCCTTTTTCCAATAAGCCTTCAGATTTTCTCCGAAATACTGAATACTTTCGATATCGTCGTAGGCGAAGAGGAAAAGGGCTTCGTTTTTAAGCTCGGTTTCTGCGAAGGCGGCGTACATATCGTTAAACACGGTATGTCCTACCCTGCCCTCGCCCTTAACGGCAAGATAGAGGTAGCCCCAGTCGATACGGATATCGTCGCCGCTTCGGTTTAAGACCTTCTGTTTACCGTTGCCCATTTTAACGGCGGTAAGTCCGTCGATAGCAACGGGGTCGGCAATAGCTCTTCCCTCCCCTTTATGCTCGAGGACGAGCTCTTCGGAAAAGATAAACTTTACCGAAACGGTATGCTCCTTACCGTCGAGGCTCTCGAAGGAGGCCTTACAGTAGGCAACGGGACGGGAGGCAAGATAGAGGTCGGTAACGAGGGTCGGAGAGGTAAACTGAAGCTTTAGGCGGATAGCCTCGTTTTTGCAGGTTATATAGGTAGAATAGGCATCGCAGTCGGTACATTCGAGCTCCATATCGGGAACCTTCTTGGGCTGATCCCAAGGCTTATTATTCTGACCGAGGAAATGATACTCGGTACCGTCGACGAAAACTCGGCCACGGATGGTATTGGGCTTACCCGTCCAATGAACGGTATTTTCGAGGACCGACTTTTCGGTCCAGACCGAAAAATAAGGGTCGATATTTATAATAGGGGTTGCAGGCGGACGCATTTTCATAAAAGAATTCCTCCTTGAAATGTTGTTATATTTGTATTATAATTGATAAAGCACAAAAAAACATAGATATTTCAAGTTGAAAAGTGAGGAAAACAATTTGAACGAAGTCAGAAAGGCTTTCCCTGCCGCAACAGACGGCTCCCCTCTTAATATTTCGATGGCAGGTATCACCTATCCCGATACGACCTATCATATAAGAAGGCCGCGTTCAAGCGTTTCGGTTATCGAATATATAATAGACGGCGAGGGCTACGTAGTTCTTGACGGTGAGCCCCACAGCGTCACAAAGGATACGATATATTTTCTCCCTGCGGGAATGGATCACGAATATTATTCGGATAAGGATAGTCCCTTTACCAAAATATTTATGAATATAGACGAGACTCCTTTAAGTATGCGTCTGATAGAGGATTTCGGGCTTAGAGACAAGCATTTCTTCGGCGGCAACGGGCTTCGGGAGCTTTTTGAAAGAATACTTATCACTATTCATTCCGAGCTTACCGACGGAGAGATGCAGGCGGTATTCCACGGTATACTGACCGAGGTCTTTTCCCATCTGCAGAAATCCGAGGGTATGGCCGACCACAGCAGTGAAGCCGTTGCGCTTAAAAGATATCTCGATTCAAATCTTTCTAAAATAGTAGGCGGCAAGGAGCTTTCGACGGTCATATTCCGTTCACCCGATTACTGCTTAAAGCTTTTCCGAAAGGAATTCGGTATGACGCCCTATTCCTATCAGCTCGACCGAAAAATGCAGGTAGCAAGAACTCTGCTTACCGATACGGGAATGACGGTCGGGGAGATCGCCGAGTCGCTGGGGTACGGCGATATGCATTATTTTTCCAATCTTTTTAAAAGCAAATGCGGAGTAAGGCCGTTAGAATACAGAAGGAAAAGAATCGAGTAGGAGGCTACCCATTAGTTGAGTAGCCGACCTCTCACACCACCGTGCGTACCGTTCGGTACACGGCGGTTCAATCATATTAAGTGCATAGACTTGTACGCTTCGGATATATCATAATACCCCTTGCGTGCAAGTCTTTCGTTTGTTATGGTATGCTGTAATATA
>CASFDQ010000010.1 GCA_949293385.1 uncultured bacterium
CGAGCGAGTTTCATCACTCATAACTAAAAGAGCATTTGTGTCTGCTAAGGCAGTGCTTGTAAAGAAAAAAGGATGAAGAATTTTAGAAATTCTTCGTCCTTTTCCTGTAGGTAGGTAAGATGTTTTATTAAAATTCAAAAACCTTTCCTTTAGAGAACAGTTCTTAGGGGTAAGACTTTTTAACTTTTCTATAGAGACAGCGCCTGAAGCAGGCCTTTAAGGTAGCCTATTGCGAACATTCGGCCCATAGCGTCGTAGCCGGGAAGGGTCGAAACCTCGCCTGCCATTGTGGGGACGTGGTCGACGCGAATGGGGACGTCAATTCCGTTTTCGCCGTAAATTCTTAAAACCTCGGCCATATCGATAACGCCGTTATCGTGGAAGGTCTCACGGAAGGCTTCGGGTGTACCTACGGTATTTCTAAAATGAATAAAGAATATTTTATCGCGAAATTCCTTTATTACCTCAGGCAGGCTTTCGCCCATAATGACGTAGTTTGCCTGACACATGGTTATACCGAGGCTGTCGCTCTTTACCACGTCGTTTACGGCACGGCGGATATTTTCGCGGCTTATCATTATCCGCTCGACATCACCGAGACGGGGTATCGGCGGATCGTCGGGGTGAAGCGCAAGCTTTATACCGAACCTTTCGGCCTCGGGAATAACCGCCTTTATAAAATATTCGTAGTTTTTCCAAAGCTCGTCGGCGGTAATTTTTTTATCGGTCGGCGAAAAGTCGGAAAGGTCGAAGGCGGTGACCCTTGCCCCTCCCCTTTCGGGATAGTCGGAGCGGGTACGAAGCCAGCCGATATGAGCCATCCAGTTAAAGCAGATGGTATCAATACCGAGGCTTTCCATTATGGGAAACATTTTTATAACCTTTTCGATCGACTCGTCACGCTTCTCGTCCCCTGCCTTTATATGGTCGTGGAGGGCGTTGGGCATAGGCTCGATTATAACGGGGGTCACTCCGAAATCGGTAAAGCGTTTATAAACCTTATCCCAGTGGGATCTATCGGTAAGGTCGAAGTCTGCATCTTCGGGCAGACGTATAACGGCGTGCTTTACTCCGCACTGCTTGGCAACCTCCCAGGCAAGATCCTTTTCGCTTCGGAAATAGTCGGTCAGCAGCATATTATCGCTCCTTTTTTTCGTTTTAAAACATTATACTTCGGCTCTTTGCCTCTGTAAAGAAATTTCGTATTACGAAACGGTAACAAGATAGGTCGAGTTTGGAGTAAGGTCGAGCTTTACGGCGTTCCCGTCGTATTCGCCCTCAAAAATGGGTTTAAGTTTTCCTTCCTCGCGAAGAAGCTTAATTTCCTCGGGACTTAACGGCTCGGTCATACCGCTTCTTTCAAATACTCTGTAGGGGTTGGTGTGGGTCTTGTCGATACACCATACGGTCAGCTTTTTACACTTAAGATTTTCCTCGAAGGTAAGCTCCTCGGTAGTACTTTCTACCTCTTCGGTGAAATATTTGTTCGCGTATGAGAGCAGAACGGCGGTGTTTCCTTCACCGTCCCTTGTGGGGATGACCGCAAGGCTTTTATTATCCGCAGAATAGTCGAGAAGGTCTTCCTTTAGCTTGGAGGCTAAAACGTAGGAATTATAGATAGGCTTTGCGATGAAGTCCATAGTAAAGAAATTTCTGAAGCCCGAGAAGTTTTCGGTCATTTCGTGCTGACCCGAGAGGCAGATTATAAGCTTATCCATTTCATATTCACTATGAATAAAGGCGTGAATGAGCTTTACGAAATAGGCCGAATATACCTCGGTCTCGCGGCAGATAAGGGAGGGATGTACGGTGCAGTTAACGAATCCGCCGCCTGCAAGTCCCCATTCGTCTAAAACGATGGGAACCCCCTTAAAGCCTGCCTCGTTTATACAGTCGATAAAGCCCTTTTGCTTTTCCAGATGGTTTTCGATACAGCGGGGCTTGGTTCCGTCGTCCATAGATTTTCCGCCCGTTCCGTAGTTATGAAGGGAGATAAAATCGAGACGGAGCTTCTTTTCTTTTACGAAATCGAGCCATCCCTTTAAGAAGGGAAGCTTCCAGGCAAGGGCCGATCCGCCGATGATGAGCTTATCGGAGGCCTTCAGAATACCCTTTACAAAGGCCTCGTAAAGCTTATTATATTCGGCAACGCGCTGAGGGGTATATTCGGGGGTATCGGGAAGCTCGGACATAAAGAAGTTCTTTATGTCGGGCTCGTTCCAGCACTGCATACGCCATTTGGATACGGTGTCTATGCCGTAGCGCTCGACGATATGCTTCGTATACTGATAGCAGACCTCTTCCCAAAGGGCATAGTCCTTCGGAGGGGAGGTATTAAACATTTTGCCCTTATAGCGGGTCTTGTTAAAGGAAACGCTGGTGGTGGTGTCGGTTCGTTTGGCGATACAGTCGGGTATGGCGGCGTAGGCCAGAAGAATATTAAAGCCTTTTTCTGTAAGATAGTCGAGACGAAGGTCGTTTACTCTGAAATCGTAGCAGAGATTACCCTCCATATCCTCGTAAACAATGTCCTCAAACATAGTATAGATGCGGATAGTATTTATAGACTTATCCTCGGCAAAACGGTCGATTATCCGCTTACCCCAGGAGTCCTCAACCGCGTCGGTGGGATGAAAGAGGGCGTCGTTCCAGAAGTTTTTCTGCTTTTTAAGTACTTTGTCGCTTATTTTTATCATTTTAAACTCCTCCAAGTGTTAAAAATCCACCGTCGACGGGGACGGTAATTCCCGTTACAAAGCCCGAAGCCTCGTTATCCAAAAGCCATTTTACGGTTCCCGTAAGGTCGGAAGCCTGTCCGAAACGGCCCATAGGGGTATGGCCTATGACCTGCTCGCCGCGCCTCGTAAGTCCTTCTTCGACCGTTCCGAGGTAGTTTTTACTCCGCTCGTTTACCATAAAGCCGGGGGCGATAGCGTTTATACGGATATTGGCAGGGGCAAAATAGGCCGCAAAGGACTGAGTCAGGTTCGATACCGCCGCCTTACTCATAGCGTAGGCAAAGCAGCGGGTAAGAGGGCAGTAGGTATTCATAGAGGCAAAGTTTATTACCGAGCCCTCCCCCTTTTTTATCATCTGCGGAGCAAGCTCCATTGTGGGGAGAACGGTTCCCATAGTATTTATATCGAGAACGCTTTTAAAGGCCTCCATATCGATACCGAAAAGGCCCTTCTGACCCTCGGGAAGGGTTCCGTCGCGCTCGCGCGGGTCGTAGGCGGTGATGGTAGGCATAGCCTTTACGTTATTTCCGCCTGCGCCGTTTATAAGGTAGTCACAGCCGCCCGCCTTTTCGACCTCGGCCGCTAAGGCCTTACCCGATGCCGCATCGGTAACGTCACAGGGGGAAACGATAGCTTTTCCGCCGAGAGCGTCGATCTTTTCTTTAGTTGTCATAAGCTTTTCGGCCGTTCTGCCGACGAGAAAAACGGTTGCTCCCTCTTCGGCTAAACGGATGGCGATCTCACTGCAGAGCGTTCCGCCTGCACCCGTAACTACGGCGATCTTGTTTTCGAATTTCACTTTTCAGCACCTCTTATATTAAATCTTTTGCGTTTTGATAACAGCATTTTACCGCAATGCCTTCGAGAAGGGTAAGGTCGTTTGGATACTCCCCTTTTTCGGCCTTTTCGGCAAGGAAGGAGCAGAAGACCCTTCTGAAATAGTCGTGACGGACGAAGGACAGAAGGCTTCTCGAATCGGTGGTCATTCCGATAAAGGTCGAAAGGACGCTATGCACCGCGAAGTTTTCCAGCATATCGGTCATTCCTTTTATATGGTCACACCACCACCAGGCAGGGCCCTGAGTTACCACCGAGGGAGTGTCGTCCTTTGAGTAGGAGCCCGAAAGGGTTGCAAGCACCGCATTATCGGCAGGGTTTAATGTGAAAAGAACCGTTTTCGGAAGGCCGTATTCCCCTTTTTCAACCTCATCGAGGAAGGAGGTCAGGCTCTTTACGTCCACCGTATTTCCAATTGCCGCAAAGCCGCCCGCTTTTCCTGCCAGCTTTAAAAGTCTTGAGCTTGTCTCCCGCTGCGCCCCGATATGAAGCTGCATACTAAGGCCGTGTTTTGCGTAAAGGCAGGCAAGCATTTTAAGGATATGGGAGGAAAGGTCGGCCTTTTCGCCGCGAAGCAGAGCTCTGAATTTTTCCTCGGCGTTTTGCTCTTCGGTAAAGGTAAAACCGCAATCGAGAGCGTGGTCGGAAAACCTGCAGCCCGCTTCCTTAAAGGCGATAATACGGGTCTCTACCGCTCTGCCAAAGTCTTTAAGGTCGGTAATTTCAGTTCCCGTAAGGGATTCGAGTCCACTTATAAATTCGGGGGTCACGGCGACGATATCGTCTCCTCTGAGAGACGGACAAAGAGCCTTTCGGTCAAAAAGGGAAAGGTCGTCCAGCAGAGAAGCGCAGGGGGCGGAATATTCTATTTTAAATTTCGCTAAGATCTTCTTTGCTGAAAGGGTCTTAAGCTTTTCGTTCGCTTTTTCATAGACTTCTCTTGCCGAAGCGCTAAAGGGTAAGAGCTCGATCTCGAAAACAATTTTAAACTCCATAACTGCCCAGTCGAAAAGCGGATTTCCCACGAGACTCGGCAGACAGCCATACCATTTTTCGAACTTTTCAAAATCGTCAGCGTCGCCGGTTATGTATTTTTCGGGGATACCGAGGATACGCATTGCCCTGTGCTTATAGGGGTCGGGGGAAAGCCACAGCTCGGTAATACTTCCGAACACCTTATCCTCGGCAATGTCTGAAACGCTTAAGTGATTATGATAATCGATTATTGGAAGGTCCTTGACCGGATCATATAGCTTTTTTGAAAGCTCGGATGAGAGTAAAAAAATCTTTATTCATATAAACCTCCTTTCGTTCTGATTCTATTCTAATACATTATCCGTCCCGAAACAATGTCATATTCGGTATAAAAGTAACACTATTCGGTAAATTTTATTGACTAACGGCGTGCTTTTTGTTAAACTCAACTCAGGTGATATTATGAAAAGACTTTTCGAGCGTCAAAACACCCCCTGCACGGTGGACAACATCGTTTTTATGGAGGTAACCCGAAACAGCGGCTATTCCATGTCCTTTGCGGCAGGGGTATCGAAAAACAAGTTTTTGTATATTAAGAGCGGAAGTATGCTCTACGTTTTCGGAAGCAGCAAACGGGAGATCACGATTTCGGAGGGCGACGTCCTCTTTATTCCTGCGGGAACGGCCTACACCGCCTACTATACCGAGGACAGCACCGTAGCCGTTCAGGCCCAGTTCGACCTTGTTTTCGGCAGTCTCCCCTACTCCCTCCGCGAGCCCGTAAAGCCGAATATTCCCGACGCAAAGGCCCTTATGCTTTCCCTCGTAGATAAAACGGAAAATCCCGAAAATCTTAACTATTACCGAATATACAGGGTTTACGAGCTTATATGGAAGGCGGCCGAGGGAAGCAGCAATAAAGCCGAATCGGGCAGACTTGACCGCGCGATAAAAGATATGCTGAGCGACCTTTCAAAAAGCCGAAAAATAGAACACTACGCCGCCCTTTGCGCCATGAGCGAATCGGGTTTTCGTAAGCTTTTTACGAAGGAAACGGGGCTTTCTCCCATAGAATACCGAAACCGACTTCGTCTCGAGGAGGCGGGGCGGCTTATCGCTACGGGAGAATATTCGGTGGAGGAGGCGGCAAACGCCGTCGGATTTAAGAATTTCTCCTTCTTCTGCAGAAGCTATAAAAAATATTTCGGACATACGCCCAGGGAGCAAAAAGCAAGGTAATTCTTTTCAAAAGTGTACAAAAATCTTACAATAGTATATTGACTTAGAGGCTTTAACGCTTTAAAATTATAATATCTTAAAGGAGGTATATTTATGAGATTTACTCTTGCACAAATCGGTAACCACGAAACGGTCGCCTTTGCCGCAAGAGAGCTTAAAAGGCTTATCCTTAGAATGGACCGTTTTCTTACCGCGGATATAAGGATATACGACGAATTTGACCCCGAGCTTAAAAGGGTTATTTGGGTCGGCCTTGACGGAAGTCTTAAAAGAAGTCTTGACGAAACGGTAAGCATTAAGATCAGCGACGGCTCGGGAATCATAACCGGCTCCAACGAGTGCGCCGTGCTTATCGGCGTTTACCGCTTTATGTACGAGCTTGGTTGCCGCTTTATCCGCCCCGGCGCAGACGGCGAAAAGATTCCCGAAAGAAGCCTTTCGACCGAGGACCTTACGGTAGAGGTTTTCGAGACCCCCTCCTACCGTCACAGAGCGGTTTGCATAGAGGGTTCGGTCAGCTTTGACCACGTTTACAATATGGTCGACTGGCTCCCGAAGGTTGGAATGAGCGGATATTTCGTTCAGTTCTTCACCCCCTCCACCTTCTTTAAAAGATATTATAGGCGTTTTTACGAGAATCCCTCCGACCCCGATTTTGGAAATGAGCTTACCGACGATGCCGTTGACGGTATGATGAAGGTGATCGAGAAGGAAATTTCCCTTCGAAGCCTTAAGTTTCACGCGGTAGGTCACGGCTGGACCTGCGTTCCTTTTGGTATTCAGGCCTCGGGTTGGGAGGAATATACCAAAGAGGTTCCCGAAGAGACAAGAAAGCTTTTCGCCGAGCTTAAGGGTGAACGTGCAATTTATAAGAATCCTCTTGACACCAACCTCTGTTACTCGAACACCGAGGTTCAGGAGCGTATGACCGACGCTATGGTAGAGTACTGCAAGGGTCATCCCGCGGTAAATTATCTCCATTTCTGGATGGCTGACGGCTCTAACAACCACTGTGAGTGTGAAAACTGCCGCAAAAAGCTCCCCTCCGATTTCTACGTTCAGATGCTGAATAAGCTTGATAAGAAGCTTACCGCCGAAGGTATCGACACCAAGATAGTTTGCCTTATCTACGTTGACCTTTTATGGGAGCCTAAGGAGGAAAGGATCGAAAATCCCGACCGTTTCGTCCTTATGTTCGCCCCCATCACCCGTACCTATTCGTCGGCTCTTAACGACTTTGACAAGACCGCTCCCGTAGAGCTTGCCCCCTATAAGAGAAACGAAAATCAGATGCCCTCGTCGGTTGCAGAGAACGTGCTTCGCCTTAAAAAGTGGCAGGAGACACACCTTGCCGACGACAGCTTCGATTTCGACTATCATCTTATGTGGGATCATCACTACGACCCCGGTTACTATAACGTTTCGAGGCTTCTTCATAAGGATATGTGTGAGCTTGAGCTTATCGGCCTTAACGGAATGGTCAGCTGTCAGCTTCAGCGCACCGCCTTCCCAGCCGCTCTGCCTATTTACGCAATGGCAAAGGGTCTTTGGGACAAGGAGAGCAGCTTTGAAGAGGTGTCACGCGAATATTTTGCCGCCGCCTTCGGTGAGGACGGCGAAAAGGTAGAGAAGTACTTAAGCGAGCTTTCCGACCTCTTCGACCCCGTATTCCTCCGTGCACACAAGAAGGTCGAAAAAGAGAAGGCTATCGCCAACATCGAGAAGGCAAAGGCCCTTATCAAGGAGTTCTCCGCAAAGGAGATAAACAAAAAGGCCGACACCTCCCCCGACTGGAAATACCTTCAGTGTCACGCCGAAATGGTGCCCCTGTTTGCCGACGCTCTTATCGCAAAGATAAGCGAAAACGCAGATTGGCAGCTATATAAAAAGATATTCGACCAAACAGTCGACAAAAACGCCCATATAACCGACACGGTTTTAGATGAATTTTTTATAAAGGCAGACTCGGGCTTCGTGCTTAACCGCCACCCGCAGAAATAATACAGAAACACGGCTGCGAGCTTATGATCGCAGCCGTGTTTTTAAACTTACGCCGAGCGACCTTCGGGTGCAGGGCTGAGGGCAAGGATATCTCATTGTTTAGATAATTCCCCTAAAATCAGGGCGTTTAAGGGTTGAAAAAGGCAAATTTATGTGCTATTGTGTAATAGTATATATAATTTAACTCCAAACGGGCGGTGAAAGGTATACAGATCGCGAAAAAAATATGTAATATCGTCTCGACCTGCGTTTTGATCTTAGTCGTTATTATGGTCATATTGCTTGTCGGAGTAAGGCTCTTCGGCCTGACTCCTTATACCGTTCTTTCGGGATCGATGGAGCATGAATATCACGTCGGCTCGATAATATATCTCAGCAAGGTGACCCCCGAGAATATGAAGGTCGGCGACCCCGTTACCTACGACACACACGGCATTACGGTGACACACCGAATAATCGAAGTCAAAAACGACCCCGAATACGGAATTCTTTACAGAACTCAGGGCGACGCAAACAACACGGCCGACGGAGGTCATATTTCCCCGTCGCAGATACGCGGCAAGCCCGTTTTTACCATACCCTTTCTCGGCTACGTAGCCAACTTCGTGCAAAATCCCCCGGGAATATATTTAAGCATCGGCGGATGTATAATACTTCTGATACTGATGTTTATGTCGGACCTTATTTTCCCCGAAACCAAAGCGACCCCTTCTTCGGATGAAGAATAGAATAAAACGAGGCCGTCTTGGGGCGGCCTCTCTGTTTTTTAAAATGCGCTTTTGCGTTTTTAATATTTTATAAAATTTTTTGGAGATACAAAAAATGAAAAAGAATTTGACAAAAGCCCTGCTTCTCACGCTGGGCGCAGTAGCACTGGTCTGCGTATCGGTATTCTCTACCATCGCATACCTCAGCGAATCGGCCGCAGTTTCCAACACCTTTACGGTTGGTAACGTATCCATCGAGATGTTCGAGTCTCCAGTTAACACAGACGGACAGATCGACCCCGCTCTTAAAGGTGCTTTTCAGGCCGCTACCGATTACACCAAGAAGACTTCCGACGGTAACAGCTATCACCTTGTTCCCGGAAAGACCTTCGACAAGGACCCTTCCATCTACGTTAAATCCGATAGTGAAGACTGCTATATCTTCATAAAGGCCAGAAATCAGATCCGTCCTATCTAAGACGGCAATATGATGAGAGACGGAGAGGCCGCCGAAACCGATGCCCTTACCATGAAGGAACAGCTTCTTGAAAAAGGCTGGAAAGAGATATACAAGATCTCCGCCGACGAGTCTCTCTACGTTTACAAGGGAACCGATGCTACCCTTCCTGACGACGACTTTGCCGGCGTTGTAAGAAAGTCTTCTTCCGAGCAGAAGATCGACCTTTTCGAGACCTTTACGGTTGATGCTCAGGCCGATATCAGCAAGCTCGGCGGCGCTAAGGTTACCATTACCGCCTTCGCTATTCAGGGAGACGTCAACGATACTATCACCGATTCCTGCACCCTTGCCGAAATTCAGCAGCTTTGGAACATCGTTTCGGACGAATTCACCTTCGAGACCGTTATAATTCCTGACGAAGATCTCGGCAAAATTGATCCCAGCGCAAATCCGTAACTAACAAATTTTAAAATTTCCAAGAAAAGGAGCTGAGACAGTTGAAAAAGAGGACGGACGCTGGCTCGATATTTCGGGGATATATTCCGAGGAGCAGCTTCCGGGCTTTAAGGCTCTTGAATACGAGCATCTGACGGTAGCGGCCGATGGCAGTACCGTTATAGAGATTCGCTACGACCGAAATTATTATCTCGTTGACTTCGATATGAACGGCGGCTTCGGCACCGAACCCGTTTACACTCGCTACGGCGCTACGGTCGGCGCCAACGATCCTATAAGACACGGCTACGTTTTCGGCGGTTGGGAGCTTGTTTCCTACGGCGACGGCGAGCCTACTGCCGAACAAAAATCAAAATACGAAATCTCTTCCGAGAAAACTATTATTGTTCCCGACGCAAACCTGCGTTTTAGGGCAATATGGATAACTCAGAATACAACATATACTATGGTCTTCTGGCAGGAAAATGCCGACGACGACGGCTATACCTATTGGGGCTACCTCGACGGGCTTACGGCTATGTCGGGCTCCTACGTTGACGGTCGGGACCTCGTGGCTCAGGCCGACAACATCGAAGATGAAGCCTACTTTACCTTTAATCCGCAGAAGACCGACAAGCAGGTGCTTGTTGAGGGCGACGGCTCGACGGTCGTAAACGTTTATTATACGCGAAACCGCTACGCCATAACCTTTAAGGCTCCCGGCCTTTGTACTATTCCCGAAGGGCATACCCACGGAGAGGACTGCTACAAGGCTATCTGCGATATGGGGCACACTCACGACGAAAGCTGTTTCGCTACCCTTACCTGTACCGTTCCCGAGCACTCGGCTCACAACGAAAGCTGTATTATCTGCGGAAAGGCGGAGCATATTCACGGCTCGGCTGACTGCGCCTGCGACCTTACAAAGCACAGACACGACGCTACCTGCTATAAGGACGTTATACACATCCATAACGAAAACTGTTATACCTATTCCTGCGGCGAGATCGACCATACTTATACCGACGACTGTCTGCTTCTTGTCTGCGGTATCACCGAAAACCACACTCATTCTTCGACCTGCAAAAGAAGCTCCTCCACAAATACGGTAAAGACGGTCTACGCAAAGTATCAGCAGTCCCTCGAAGATCTTTGGCCCGTTACCGACGATAACGGCGTTACCTACGACAGCGGTCAGCGTTGGAAGCCCTCCTCCTCGTCCTATTACAGCGAGGTTCTCGTCTATATCTCAAAGATGCCTCCCGACGACTTTGTCCTTACCCTCGACGAGGCAAGTCATACTCCATATACGATGAATTACTACCTGCAGGTCCTTCCCGACGAACCCTACACGGTAGAGTATGAAGGAAAGCATTATCTGCTCGACCATACCATCAAGGCCTCCTACAGCTACGTTACCAAGGCCGAGGACTTCTTCGATATTACAGGCTTTAAGCAATATGAATCCGACCCCGCCTTCTCGGGCAATCAGATATCGATCAGCGGAAATAACCGCGTTGTTAACTTCTACTATGACCGAATCGTAGACCATTATCTCGAATTTAACAACAACGGTATCCTTTTAAACGATAAGATCGTCGGCGGAATTATGTACGGCGCCCCTGTTTCGCAGTATAATTTTACCCCCGACTATCCTTCTAACCTGGAGCCCGGCGCTTATACCTTCGGCGGATGGTACATATCCCCCGGCTGCTTTGACGGAACCGAGGTCGACTGGAATACTATAACGATGCCCGAGGGCGACCTTATGCTTTACGCAAAATGGAAGCCCATAACCCATACCGTAAAGGTATTTATGGACGCCGAGCTTACCGAGCAGATCGGCGAGACGCAGACGGTCGACCATAAGGACTTTGCTACGGCACCGAAGGGGGCTATAACTAACGGAAACTACGTTTTCCAAGGTTGGTTCTATATCGATAACGTTGGCGAAAACCGAGTTGAAAAGGCCTTTGTTTTCACGGGTATTCCCGTTATCGAGGATATGAATATCTACGCTAAGTGGAGCTCCCACGTATCGGTCGATTATAAGATCAACTACGTCCTTCACAGCACGAAGGAGCCGATCGCCGATTCGACCCTCGGAAGCGCTATCGCAGGACACAACAAAACCTTCGACGCTAAGGCGGGAGATCAGCTTTATCCGCAGTTTTCGGAGGGCTATTATCCGCTGGTCAATAGCCACACCATCACCATGAGCGTCGACGGAACCCACGAATTCACCTTCGAGTACGTATACGTTGAAAAGATGCCCTATAGGGTCGAATACCTAAACAAGGCTACGGGCGAAAAACTATGCGAGGACAAGCTCGTCACCGATAACAGTCTTTCGGTCGTAACCGAGACCTTCGTCCGTTTTGACGGAATGATGCCCGACGCATATCAGAAACGACTTGTGCTTTCGGCCTCGGGAAAGGATTCGGACTCGGACGGAATTTTTGACTCCAACGTAATAACCTTCTACTATAACTCCGACTCACAGCACGCCTATTACCGCGTCGTTCATTATATAGAAAACATTCACGGCGATACCTACCGAGAATACCGTTCGGAGGAGTTCGTAGGAGAGATCGGTCGCAGTTATACAATTGAGGCCATAAGCCTTACGGGCTTCGCCTTTGCTCCCGAAAGCACCCTGCTCAACGGAAGCTCTAACCCCGTAAGCGGCAACTCGGTTACGGCAACGCTTAGCGCCGAAGGACTTCTCATAGAGCTCTACTACGACCGCGAAACCTATAGCTACACCGTAAGATACGTCGATAACGCGACCAAAAAGGACATCGTCCCCGCTAAAACGGCAAGCGGAGTTTTCGGAGAGCAGCTTCTTGAATACGCCTACGACCTTTCGGCAAAGGGCTATGCTCTGGTAAGCGAAAACCTCAGGATTATAACCGTTTCGGCCAACGCCGAGCTTAATACAGTTGAGTTTTTATATCAGGAAGGTCAGGTCACCATTAAGTACGCGATCGTAGGCCCCTCGGACTGCGGTGCTCTTAGTCAGTATTCCGAAAACCTTACCGCTTTTTCGGGCGAGGCCAACGGCTCCACACCAATCGCCGCAAAGGGCTTCGCATTTATAGGCTGGTTTAACGATCCTTCCTGCTCCTCCCCCGTCTCCGACACCCTCGTTGACGCAAACGGAAAGCTTTCCCCCGTAAAGACGGCAAACGAGATCTGGTCAAATATAACCTATTACGCTAAGTTTATATCCCTTAAAACCGATCTTAAAATTACGGCTTCGTCGGCCGCTGTTTCGGACGAGCAGAGCTTCATTTTCAGAATAAGCGGCAAGGCGGGTACCGATACCGAAAAAATAAACCTGACAGTTGCCGTAAACGGCAACGCTTCCGCGACGGTCACCGACCTTCCCCTCGGAGAATACACCATAACCGAACTTTCGGGCTGGTCCTGGAGATACGCTCCCGATTCGGCTATAAAAAGCCTTACCCTCGAATACAGCGAGACGCCCACGGAGATCATCTTCAGTCACACGAGAACAAACGGAAAGTGGCTCGACGGCAACGCTTTTGTCGACAATATTTTTTAAATTCAAACGAAAGGAGATCCGATAAAAATGACCGCAAAGCACCTGCGTCCACGCAAAAAATCGCTTATAATTATTCTCGCAGTCGCTTTAATACTCGCTTTTGCCATAACGGGAACGGCGGCATATATAGTCTCGATCTCCGATAGCCGCGAAAACGTTTTCACCCCCGCAAAGGTCTCCTGCTTAGTTGAGGAGACCTTCCAAAACGGTGTTAAAAGCAACGTTGCGGTCAAAAACACGGGAAACGTTGACGCCTTCGTTCGCGCCTATATGATAGTAAACTGGGTCTCGGAGGACGGCAAGATACTGTCGGACGCCCCGATAGAGGGAACCGACTTTTCGGTCGTTCTCGGAAACGGCGGTTGGATAAAGGGCTCGGACGGCTTCTACTATTATACGAAGCCCGTAGCGCCGAACACCTCGACCCAAAAGCTTTTCAGCGCGATCTCGCCCGTTACCGAAGCCCCCGAAGGCTATAGCCTCAGCGTTCAGATACTTGCTTCCGCAGTTCAGTCAGATCCCGAAAGTGCGGCCGAGGAGATCTGGGGCGTAAACGTTAGCGGAACCGAGCTTATACCCTACTGATAAAAGGTCTCCTCGCGAGATCTTTTTTTATATAATTATTTATTAAACCTATAGAAAAAAACGAACAGGTGTGGTATACTATACAAAAGACAAAAAACACCTTAGAAGGTTTATATATGAAAGAAAAACTCAGATCCTTTTTGCCGTCGATAATTATCTGCGGCATACTGCTTTTGGCCGACATCGCATTTGCAATAGTTTTAGCCTATACCGCCTTTTTTTCGGGGCGGCTAATGGGCATTTGCCTGCTTGTTCTAATGCTTCATTTGGGGGCTATATTCGCCCTTACCTATAGTCGGAAAAGACGGGTCCTTACCGTTATCGGAGGCTTTCTGGCCTTTTTGATGCTGGGACTTCAGATACTCGGATACGTTTATATCGGTTCGGGCATAGGGGCGATAAAAAGCATTACGGGAACCCTTACCGAGTATTCCGAAACGGCCGTTTTCGTTAAGACCGACGATCCCGCACAGGAGCTTTCGGATATTAAGGATTATAACCTCGGTATTTTAAATCCCGTCGACTACGCTACGACCGAAAAGTCTCTCGTTATAATAAACGAGAAGCTCGGCAGCGAGATCAAAACCACTACCTATACGGGTCTTCCCGAGCTTTTGGACGGTATTCTTAAGGAGCAGGAGATCGACGCTATCCTTCTTAATAAGGGCTTTATAGATACCCTTGAGGAGCTTCCCGGTCACGAGGAGGATATGAAGAGTCTTCGCGAGCTTGCGGTCATTCAAACCGAGACCGAGATCCCCGAGCCCGAAAAGGTAGAAAGCTCTTCCTTTACGGTTTATATTTCCGGAATAGATACCACGGGGCCCGTATCGCGAAAGAGCCGCAGCGACGTAAATATCCTCGCCACCTTTAACACCGAAACGGGAGAGATCGCCCTTGTTACGACCCCCCGTGACTACTACGTTCAGCTTGCCCTCGACGGAAACCCCTACGATAAGCTGACCCACGCGGGAATTTACGGGGTTCAGACAAGCTCGGACACCTTAGCCGCCCTTTACGGCACTAAGATCGACTATTATTTCCGTCTTAATTTCGACGGCTTTAAGGATATTATCGACGCCCTCGGCGGAGTTACGGTAAACTCCCTCTATAATTTCTCTGAGGCGGGCTTTACCTATAAAAAGGGTGAAAACTTCGTTAACGGTGAGCAGGCCCTTGCCTTTGCAAGATGCCGCTATAAGGTCCCCGGCGGAGACTATACGAGAGGTCTTCACCAGATGGAGGTCATAAAGGCGGTCATAAACAAGATCACGAGCGTATCCTTCCTCGCCAATTATCACAGCGTACTCGACAAGGTATCGAACTGCTTCGATTCTAATATTCCTTACGAAAAGATCGCCGAACTTGTCAGAAATCAGCTCGATAAGGGTACTAACTGGAAGGTAGAAAGCTTTTCGGTAAACGGAAGAGGTGCCTCGCGGCACTGCTATTCTCTGGGTCTTAAGGCCTACGTCGTTATACCCTATGAAGATAAGATCGAAGCCGCAAAGGCTCTAATAAATCGTATTAAAAATCCTGAAGAGGAAAACAAGGAGTAAAAATATGAACATCAGAGAAGAATCCCTAAAAAAGCATTATGAGTGGAGAGGAAAGCTTGAGGTCACCTCCCGCGCCAAGGTCACGAACAAGGAGGAGCTCTCCCTTGCATACACCCCCGGCGTTGCAGAGCCCTGCCTTGAGATAAACAAGGACTACGATAAATCTTTCGAGCTTACCCGCCGCTGGAATACCGTTGCTGTTGTTACCGACGGCACCGCGGTACTCGGTCTCGGCGATATCGGACCCGAAGCAGGTATGCCTGTTATGGAGGGAAAATGCGTTCTCTTTAAGGAGTTTGCAGGGGTCGACGCCTTCCCCATCTGCATCCGCAGTAAGGAGGTCGACGAGATAGTTCGTACCGTATATCTTATTTCGGGCGGATTCGGCGGAATCAACCTTGAGGATATTGCCGCTCCCCGTTGCTTCGAGATAGAGGCAAAACTCAAGGAGCTTTGTGACGTCCCCGTTTTCCACGACGATCAGCACGGAACGGCTATTGTCGTCGGCGCGGCTTTACTTAACGCAATGCGCCTTGTAAAAAAGGAAATTTCCAAAATTAAGTGTGTTATAAACGGCGCAGGAAGCGCAGGAATTGCAATCGCTAAGCATATTATGAAGCTCGGCGTTAAGAATCTTATTCTCGTTGACCGCTTCGGAATAATCTGTGAGGGTATGGAGGACTTAAGCCCCGTACACAATGAAATGAGCAAGGTCACGAACCGCGAAAGACTTACCGGTACCCTTGCCGACGCTATGAAGGGAGCCGACGTATTTATCGGCGTTTCCGCCCCCGGAGTCGTAAGCGAGGAAATGGTCTCCTCTATGGCGGAGGATGCCTGCGTATTCCCCATGGCTAACCCCACTCCCGAAATTATGCCCGACCTTGCCAAAGTCGCAGGCGCAAGGGTCGTAGGTACGGGTCGTTCCGACTTCCCCAACCAGATAAACAACGTTATGGCCTTCCCCGGTATTTTCAGAGGCGCTCTTGACGTTCGCGCAAAGGATATCAACGACGATATGAAGATGGCGGCTTCTCTCGCTATCGCTTCCCTCGTTTCCGACGAGGAGCTGAGCGAAGAGTACATTATGCCCTTCGCCTTCGACGAGCGTATCGGCAAGACCGTAGCCGAGGCGGTTGCCAAGGCCGCAATAAGCAGCGGCGTCGCAAGAAAAGAGTATGCGCCCTTTAAATAATATTATACATATTTACGAGCCCGACCCCCTTCAGTGCGGACAGGCCGTGCTTGCAATGCTGTCGGGGAAAAGCGTCGACGAGATAATCGAGCTTTGCGGCACGACGAGGGAAACTACCCTAACGGACATGAAACGGGTAATCGCAGGCTTCGGTTTTAATATGCTTCCCGAAAGAAAGCAGGTAAGGGCCAAATCGGAGCTTCCCGATATCGCCCTGCTAAGCCTTGAGACCCCGAAATGCTGGCACTGGTCGCTATACTTCCGCGGCAGGTTTTACGACCCCGAATACGGCCTCTTAGAGGACTTTCCGCCCTCGAACAGGCGGTATTTTTGGGAAATAAAGGAATAGTTAAACGGCTACGATTTTTTATAATCGTAGCCGTTTGGTTTTTATTCAAAATTGCGATGTCTCACGGCGGGAGCACTATCCCTCCACCGCTAAAGCGGTCCCCCTCCCTTTAGGCAAGGGAGGCACCGCCCTACAACGTTATCATATATTTTATACCGAGAATAGCCGTTTATCTCCGTCTCATTTTCCTCGGGATGTCGGGGACGCCATCCCCTACAACCGCCCGATAAATTGTTTCGGTATCCGTG
>CASFDQ010000011.1 GCA_949293385.1 uncultured bacterium
GTTCTCTGAACATAGTTTAAACCACCTCGTAGGGCCAGTCTATTATACCGCCGAATTCCTTTACGTTTGTGTAGCCGAGTTTGCAAAGCTCCTCAGAGGCAATTTTGCTTCGTCTGCCGCTTCGGCAGTAAACCAGAATAAGCGCATTTTTATCGGGAAGCTCCTTTTCGGCCCGTTCCTTTATTTCGTATTCGGGGATAAGTATTGCTCCTTCGATATGACCCCGGGCAAATTCCTCCTCTGTTCGTGCATCGATTATTATATAATTGCTTTCGGTGTCCATAAGTTCCTTTGCTTCCTCGGCCGAAATCTGCTTATATGAGGTGATAGGGCCGTTTACCTCCCCTTCTCCGCAGGCAGAAAGGCCCAAAAGCGAAAGAGAGAGCATAAGCATTATAACAAATCCTTTAATTATTTTCATTTTGTTTATACCTCTCAATAGTGTTCTATTGTTATTATACCACAACGCCATAATAGGTGCAACTTATTTGAAAACCGAGAGAAACGGATACCTAAACAGTTTTGTTTTCGTCTCCGACAAGCTCAGAATTGCCCGTCTCGGGCAAAGGTCGAAATAAAAAGAGGTCTTACCGTTTGGTAAAACCTCTTAAAATATTATTCTGACTGCCCATAAAGGGATAGGGCCCAATTTATAAGGGGGGTGCGGTCGGTAAGGCCGTGGGGATGATGATCGCAGTTTTCCTTTATTACCTGCTTAATATCGAGGCCTCTTTCGGTATAGTAGTCGTAAAGCAGCTTACCGTTTTCAAGGTAAGGTACGGTCTTGTCGCTGTCGCCGCAGATAAGAAATACGGGAAGCTTATTTTCGGCCAGCTTTCCGAAATTATCCAAAGGATGATTTCGGTAGGACATAAGGTCGATAAGTGTCATACCCGTATGAGCGGTAAATTCCTCCATAAAGGAATGACCTTCCCCTACTCCGCCGGGACAGCTAAGCAGATTCAAAACCGGAGCGTCGAGATAAAGTCCCTTAATATCCGACGGGTATGCCGCGGCAAAATACACCGCTTGCAGACCGCCGCAGGACATTCCTACGGGGATACATTTTTCGTTTAAACCGAACTCCTTCTGCAAAAACAGAGAAAATTCGTGCTTTGCGGAATCGTCGGAAGGGTCGTGCCAACGGGTCTTGTTGGCAATATAGGCAACCGCAAAGCCACGGTCTATCATATCCCGTTCAAACTCCGAAAAAGCCCAAAAATACTCGGTTTTTATAAGCCAAGGGTTGCCCTTAGCAGGAGTCTCGGGGAGGACTAGCTTGGCCTGCCTCCCCAAAAACTCGAATTCAAGCATTTCGCGGCCGTAGTAGTCGGCCTTAAAATATTCCATAGTTTTCTCCGATTATTTCTTAAACTGCGGTCCGAAGGTTTCGCAGGCGCGGTAGTCGGCTCCCTCCTTATCCATACCGAAGGCGTTCCATGCGGCAGGACGGAAGATCTTATCCTCGGGTACGTTATGCATACAAACGGGGATCCTGAGGATAGAACAAAAGGTTATAAGGTCGGCACCGATATGACCGTAGGAGATAGCGCCGTGATTAGCGCCCCAGTTATTCATAACGTCGTAGGCCGTCTTAAAGGCGCCTTCGCCGGTAGTGCGGGGAGCAAACCAGGTGCAGGGCCAGGTATAATCGGTTCTCTTCCAGAGGGTATCGCTTACCTCCTCGGGAAGCTCTACCGTCCAGCCTTCGGCTATCTGAAGCACGGGGCCGAGACCCTTAACAAGGTTAAGACGGATCATAGTAGCGGGCATTTCGGCGCGGGTCTCAAAGCGGGAGGAATATCCGCCGCCGCGGAAGTAACCGAGGTCGGCATAGTTCCAGGTCGAGTTTTCCATAACCGCCTTACAGTCGGCTTCGGTCATATCGTACCAGGGCTTCATAACGGCGTTACCCTTCTCGTCCTTAACGGCACCGTTGGCATCTAAACAGCAGGCACCCGAGTTGATAAGGTGAATAACGCCGTCGGAAGCGGCCGCCTTGCCCTCGATATCATATCCGGTAACTCTCTTTATAGCATCGCCGCTCCAATAGGTCCTGACGTCGGCAAACATCTGCGCACGGTTGGTAAGAAGCTTCATAAAGAGCATACCGAGGCCGTTTAAAACGTCGTTTTCGGTAGCTAAGATATAGGGCTCGCGGGCACCGTTCCAGTCGAAGGAGGTATTGAGCATAGCTTCGGAGAAGTCGCAGTTGGGATAGAAGTCGGTCCACTGACGCTGCCCCTGGAAGCCTGCGGCAATGGCGTTATGACCGGCCGTTTCCTCCTCACAGCCACGGGGCAGATTCTTATTGCCGTTCATAAGGTCCTTGATTATGACCATCATCTTAACGACGAA
>CASFDQ010000012.1 GCA_949293385.1 uncultured bacterium
TCGAAGAGTTTCTGCCACCGAATTTTTTAGCGGGTGAAGCGTGAGATTGCCGCAAGGCCGTCGCCTGCGGCGAGTGAACGCAAAGCCCGATGAATAAAGGCGGTGAGCGAAACCGCAAAGGGTTCGACTCTTGCCACCTTATGAAGTTCTTCGCACAGATGAACCTCTTGACCGCTGACGTTAAATATATCGATGCCTTTGAAAAATCCTATTATAACGCATATTTAGGCTCGGTTAATACAAAGGGCGTAGTGCCGTACCGCGCCTTTAAGGAATACGATCAGCCAAATCCTTTCTCGTTGCCCTTCTTCAGTAACAGTCCCTTAACCGCAGGTAACCGTAACGAATATATCGGAGGCTTCCAGAAAATGGAAGGAGGAAAGGTATACGGTTGTTGCGTTTGTATTGCGGCCGCAGGAGTTGGTATGGTTCCGAGAACGTCTGTGCTTACCGCCGAAGACGGAGTTGTTTTAAATCTTTACCTAAGAGGTAAAACCGAAACCTTCACCCCAAGCGGAAACGCTCTCGAAATCGTGATTGATACCGAATATCCCTCCGACGGAAAGGTCAAGATAACCCTTTCTCCCGAAAAGGAATAAGAATTTGTCATTTACCTTCGCGTTCCCGATTGGAGCAAGACTGCCGAAATTAAGGTGTGTGGCGAAGCGATATGCTCAAAGGAGGGCTATAACGCCGTTAAAAGGGTTTGGAAAAAGGGCGATATCGTCGAGCTTTGCTTCGATATGAGCACCGAAATTATCCGTCCCATACCCTACGGCACACAGATTCTTATGAATAGGGTTGTTTGGGGCGCAAACTCTATAACCACGCCCAGTTTTGACCGTGAGGATCCTGAGGCAAAACATCATTTGGCCCTCCGCAGAGGACCGATTATGCTCGCCCGCGACGAGGAGCTTGAAGCAGACATTACCGCGCCGATCGTTCCTAAAATCATAAACGGTTTTGCCGCTGTAGAGCTTGTCAAGGCTTTGCCCAAAACTCAGCTTACCGCCGAGCTAATATTGGAAGACGGCAAAAAGATCACGCTCTGCGACTATGCTTCATCGGGAAAATCCAACGAGAATCATCAGTCAGCCGTATGGCTAAAAACAAAATAAGTAAAAGCAAACCTCACGGTAAGGTGGGTAATGATAGGGATTTGCGGTAATCGTTGTAGGGCGCGGCAGAATAGTTTTGATCTCCGACGAGATTCCGCCTACGGCGATTTTGCGACAAGGGGTCTTGCCTTCGCCTGTCGAACGCGTAGCGCGGCACCGCAGGTGACGGGATCTCATTGTCGCAAAATTTCGACTTGCGCTCAGAATGACCCGTCAGGGTAAGGCCGATTTTCTTTTCGCACCCTACGGCTGTTATCAAACCTTTGGTCTGCTCGGGTCGTTGAGGACACCGACCCTACAATGTTATCTCATGTTAAATATCAAGCAAAATCGTTTATCCCCGCATCATTTTCTTCGACGAGGAGAAAATACAGCTTTAGGGAAGAGGGATGAGGGACGAGGGGATTTCCCAAAAGAGAGATATAAATTTGTTTTCCCTCTTCCCTTTTCCCTTATCCCTAACGATAAGAACTAAACCTCCGCCGCAGGCGGAACATAAAAACAACCACCTTAGCGGAGTGGTTTTTCGGTCTTAAAGGGATATCGGTAAATCGGAGCGTTTTGCTCCGATTTTTTTACTTGTAAATATGCCGTTTTTATCATACAATAAAGAAAACGGAGGTGTTTGTATGTTACCGAAAGACCGAGTGCTTTCAAAGCTCGATTCCCTGCTTCGGGGGAACGACTATGCGGGAGCAAAAAGGCTTCTTGAATACTGGCTGGCCGAATCCGAATATACCCGCGACGGTCACGGAATACTGCTTATGCAAAACGAGCTTATGGGACTCACGAGAAAGCTCGGCGAAAAGGAAAATGCCATAGGCTACGCCGAAAAGGCTCTTTCTCAGGTTGAAAGTATGGGAATAGCCGAAAACGTCGGTGCCGCTACCACCTATTTAAACAGCGCTACCGTCTTCAAGGCCTTTGGCGACCCCGAAAGGTCTATTGGACTTTTCGGGAAGGCCAGAGAGATATACGAGCGTGACCTTCCCGAAAACGACGAGCGGCTCGGCGGACTTTATAACAATATGGGACTTACCCTCGTTGATCTTGGCCGCTTTAAGGAGGCCGAGGAGCTTTATATGAAGGCCGTTTCGGTTATGGAAACGGTAGAGGGCAAGGAGCCCGAGGAGGCCGTGACCTATCTTAATATGGCATCGGCGGCCGAGGCCGAAACGGGTCTCGAGGGCGCAAAAGAAAAGATAGCCGCCCTTCTTTCAAAGGCGGCTGAGCGTATGGATATAGGAAAGGACCGTACCGACGGGAACTACGCCTTCGTATGTGAAAAATGCGCTACCGTTTTCGGCTACTACGGAAACGAAGCCTACGCAAGAGAGCTAAACGAGCGCTGTCGGAGGATATATGAAGGGAATTGAGCTTTCGAAAAAATATTTTGAGACCTTCGGCAAAGAGGTTTTAGAGACCGAATTTTCGTCGGTTCTGCCCCTGCTTGCCGTCGGTCTTGCAGGAAGCGGCTCGGAATGTTTAGGATTCGACGACGAAATATCGGAAGATCACGATTTCGAGCCCGGCTTTTGTATTTTTCTGCCCGACGAGAATACCGTCGACCGCAGAACTGCCTTTCTTCTTGAGCGGGCCTACGCGAAGCTTCCGAAGGAGTTTATGGGCTTTAAGAGAAGCCCCCTTAGTCCCGTCGGCGGAAACCGTCACGGGGTCATCCGAATGGAGGACTTTTTTCTCGAAAAGGTCGGAAGCAGGGACGGAAGACTTATCGTCGGTCAGTGGTTTACGGTTCCCGAGCAGGGCCTTCTTGAGGCCACGAACGGGGCGGTGTTTTTCGATAACTTAGGGCAGTTTTCAGCGGTCAGAGAGCGGCTTAGCTATTTCCCCGAGGATATAAGGCTTAAAAAACTCGCGGGAAATCTTCTCCTTATGGGACAAGCGGGACAGTATAACTATAAAAGAAGTGTCCTCAGAGGCGACACTGCGGCGGCGCAGCTTGCGGCAATTGAGTTCGCAAAAAGCGCTTTACATTCTATATATTTACTTAATAAGGCCTATATACCTTATTATAAATGGAGCTTTAAGGGGCTCAAGGGGCTGTCGGCGCTCGGCGACCTTTCGGGGAATCTGGAGCACCTTATTTCAAGCGGAAATTCCTCCGACGAGGCCGAAAAAAAGACCGCGATCATCGAAGAAATCTGCGAAAAAATCGCCGACGTGCTTAAAACTCAGGGGCTTACCGAGGCAGACGGCTCCGAAATGGAGCAGCAGGCCTACGCCGTAAACGAAAGAATAACCGACCACGCCGTCCGCACTATGCATATACTAAGCGGTGTGTGATTTGGTTTAAATTTAATATTTACAGTGAAAAGCGGCTACGATTTTTTGATCGTAGCCGCTTGGTTTTTGCATAAGTTTAATTTCTCTACAAGGGTAGCCGAATATTTTACGAAGTTTTCGATATCTCACGGGCGGCCGATGACCGCCCCTACGGTTGCCGTATAACTTTTATAATTTTTTAATATCTCTGACACCTGTTTATTTACCGATATTATTCTTATATTCGGTAGGGGTGACGCCGATCTCTTTTCGGAATACGGTCGAGAAATAGAGGGGGTCGGAAAAGCCCGAAAGCAGGGCGACGTTTTTTACCGAATCTATTCCGTGATTAAAGAGGGATACGGCGTATTTTATACGAATCGTACGGAGATATTCAGAATAACCCTTATTCATTTTTTCTTTAAATACGTGGGAAAGGTATTTCCCGTTATAGCCCAGCTCGTCGGCAATAGCGGAGAGGGAAAGCTCGGGGTCGGTAAAATGCTCCTCGGTCAGCTCTATCATCTGACTTACTATGCAGTTTTGCTCCGACGGTTCCGCCGACAGCCTCGAAAAGGCGTATAGGAGCATACTCTCCCCTGCTAAATCCACCGACTGCTCCCCTGCGCGGCAGAGGCTCTCGCTCCAAAGAGGAATAAGTCCGTCGAAGCCCTTAAAACAGCGGTTTGCGGCGCTTATTCCGAATCTTTTAAAAAGCTCTTCGGATCGTTCTCCTCTAAAATCGATATAGATATATTCACATTTCCCATTAGGTTCTACAGCGATCTTTTCGTCCTTAAACCCGAAAAACAGATTGCCCGCGCTAAGCTCCAACCGTCTTTCGCCGGCGGTAAAGCAGACCTCGCCGCTCGTTACAAGAACCGCTCGGTCAACGCTCAGATCAAAGCCTCTTTTCATAGTTTCGAGGTCGGTTTCCAAAACGAAGGTCCGAACGAAAGGCGGCTCGGGAGCCGAAGGATTTATAAACTTACAAATATTTTTACTTTTCATAACGATCACCGTTTTTAAAATACTACAAACTTTTTGAAAAATCAAGGTTTTTCTAACCTATTTCGATAAAAGTATAGATTTTTTCTATTGCTATGCTAAGCTTTCTTTGATAAACTAAAGGCAGAACCGAAAAAGGAGGTCATACTATGAAAAAAATCAGAATCGGTATTGTCGGCGCAGGACGCGGCATTGACCTTGCAAGAAATTTCCTGCTTTTAGACTGTGACGTGGTTGCCCTTTGCGACAACCGCAAAGCAAGACTTGAATACGGCAAGGAAAGGCTCAAGGGCTGTGAGGCATACTACGACGATTTCGACGAGTTTTTAAATCACGATATGGATGCGGTGGTGCTTGCCAACTTCTTCCACGAGCATGCCCCTCTTGCCATTAAGTGCTTCGAGAAGGGACTTCACGTTTTCAGCGAATGTATAAGCAACGGCACCATGGCCGAGGGAGTCGAGCTCGTTCGCGCCTTTGAGAAGACAAGCGGCGTCGTTTATATGCTTGCCGAAAACTATCCGCAGATGAAATTCAACCGCGAAATGAAGCGCATCTGCGACAGCGGAACCCTCGGCAGGGTCATGTTTGCGGAGGGTGAATACAACCACCCCGGCGACCCCGGGGACGGAGAGTTCAGAAAGACCTATTACTACTACCCCGAGCACTGGAGAAACTATCTCCCCGCAACCTATTATATAACCCATTCGCTGGGCCCCGTAATGTGGGCAACCGGCGCTACACCCAAGAGGGTCTCGGCCTTCCCCATATTTATGCCCCCTGCCCCGGGCAACTACCCCGTCAGCAAGCAGGTCGGAGATAAGACCGCCATCGTTATCACTCAGAACGACGACGATTCGGTATTCCGCGTAACCGGCTGCGCCTCCTTTGGCGGTCATCATAACGCCTACCGCATCTGCGGCACAAAAGGTCAGATCGAAAACCCCCACGGCGGCGGAACAAAGGTAACACTTCACTATAATTCCTGGCAACTGCCCGATGGCGCAGAGGAGCTTTCGACCTACGAGCCCGACTGGAACGACAAGGACGAGGAGCTTATTAAGACCAGCGGTCACGGCGGCGGAGATTATCTTACCGCCCGTATGTTCCTCGACTGTATAAAAGAGGGCCGTCAGCCCGAGCATCCCTTCGACATCTACTCGGCAACCGTTATGTCCTCGGTGGCAATTCTCGGTCACCGCTCGGTTATGAACGGCGGAGTTCCTTATGATATCCCCGATCTCAGAAAGGAAGAGGACAGGGCGAAGTTTGAAAACGACCGTCTTACCCCCTTTATAGGCGGCGACGGCAGCAAACCCGACTACCCCTGCTGTTCCCGTCCCGACTATAAGGCAGACCCCGAGCAGTTTGACCTTTACCTTAAGGAGCTCGAAAGGCTTTTCGGAGAAGATAAGTAAAATTTCAGCAGATATGTATCAAAATCGATACATATCTGCTTTTTTAGGCTTGAATATTTTTTAATTTACTATATAATTTAGGTGGCAGGTGATTTTATGATTACTCTATCTAAAATAGCAAAGCTGGCAAACGTTTCGGTCTCTACCGCTTCAAAAGCCTTTTCACTAAGCAATGAGATAAACGAGGAAACGAGGGAGCTCGTTTTTAAGGTCGCAAGGGAGCAGGGCTGTTTTAAAAAGTTTTTCAGCGCCAAGTATCCTAAATTCGTGATTGCGGTCATCTGTCCCGAGATAATAAGCCTTTCCTATTCCGACACCCTGCTTCGCCTGCAGAAGTATCTCTCGGAAAGAAACTGTGAGATATGCGTCGCTACCACCGATTTTTCGGCAGAAAAGGAAGCCGAGCTTATCGATTATTACTATAAATATTCCTCGGTAGACGGGATCATTCTGCTCGGCGGAGGTCACGCCGACCTTAAGGAATCCCCCGAAATTCCCGTTGTTTTTATAGGCGGAAAGGGCGCCGACGACCGTATCGGCTTTTATACCGACCCGCGTCCTGCTCTAAAGCAGGCTTTAGATTATCTGCTTGAAAATAATATTTTCGATATCGGATATATCGGAGAGCCCCGTACAAGTACGAAGCTTACCCACGTATCGGAGCTTTTAAACGAAGCGGGGCACCCTATAAACGAAAAATTTATAAGCGTTTCCGAAAAGCGTTTTGAGCAGGGCGGTTACGAAGCCGCCGAGGCACTTCTGAGCAGAGAAAGGCTCCCCCGAGCCATAATTTGCGGCTACGATTATATGGCCATAGGGGCTATACGATGCATACTCGACAAAGGGCTTAGGGTATCCGAGGATATTCTTATTTTAGGTATGGACGATATTACCGAGGCCGCATTTCTTAACCCTCCGCTCGCCTCCATCACGACCGAAAAGGACGAGATTTGCCGTCTTGCGGCAGAGGCCGTTGTTAACCGCATAAACGGCGATTTTTCGGATAGGAGTAAAAGCTTCCCTGCCGAATTTAAACACAGAAGATCCTTTATGTTATAAAAAAGTCTTACCCGTATGTGCAGTGTCTTTAAGGACGCTGCGCAACTATGATCGCCTTCGGCGAGTTAAGAGTTATGATTGGCTACGCCAAGTTATGATGCACCTACGGTGCAGTTTAATGTAAAAAGGCGATCATATCATAACGTTTGCAAAGCAAACT
>CASFDQ010000013.1 GCA_949293385.1 uncultured bacterium
GTATTGCCCTCCATTTTTCTTCTTTTAATTATTTGTCTTGCAACAACTGCCCGTCGATTACGGAACAGAACATAAAATATGATAATCCACAAAATGATTATCGGTATGTATGTTGATGGGTTCAATATACCACCTCCACAAAAACACCTCAATAATAAAAAAGTGCGTGACCGAAGCCACGCACCGAAAAACGCAAACTCCGATTGTCGCCAAACAAAATTCAAGCATGACAGGTTTCCCTATACAACAACTTGATGGAATTTGCGCTTTTACCAAATTCACATAGTTGTTGTATGCAAAAAAGAGTATAGTACTCCCTTGTAAGAAAATTAACTGTCATTCTTATATGAATTTTGTTTGGCAACAGATATTATAGCATATTCGGTCTGAAAAATAAAGTATTTTCAATAAAGTTACGAAATTTGTTGATTATAAAGAAAAAATACAGCATAGCCATCTTGGCTATGCTGTATTTTCTGTTATCCCACTCGGTTTGCGTAAAACTTCGCTAACGACATTACGCTTTTTCCTTCGGATGTTTTTTATTCTACAGTTAAAACGACCTTGCCGACGTTTTGTCCCTTATAGAGTATATCGTGGGCGGCTTCGGCCTCGGTGATGGGAAGCACCTTATAGATGGTGGGCTTAACCTCTCCCGTAGATACCTTGGGCCAAACCTTTTTAACCAGATCGGCCAAAATCTGCGCCTTAACCTCGGGGGTGCGGGAGCGAAGTGTTGAGCCGATTATACGAACGTTTCTTACGTAGATGTTCTTAAGATCGATCTCAGTCTTTGTGCCTGCAAGCGCGGCGATCATTATCCAGCGTGCGCCGTGGCGGAGATAGTGGATGCATTTGCCCATTATCTCGCCGCCTAAGCAGTCGATGGCAACGTCAACGGGGTGACCCGCTTCAAGCTCCTCTTTAAGCACCTCGGAAATATCCTCCTTGGTGGTAACCACAACGCGGTCGGCGTTAAGATGGGTTATAGATGCGGCGATCTCGTCGGTGAGCACGGTGGTAATGACGCGAATTCCAAAGGCCTTTGCCATAGGAATAATGACGCTTGCCAGACCCGATGCGCCTGCGTTCATAAGGAGGGTATCGCCTTCCTTGATGTTTCCCTCGATGAAGAGATTAAGATATGCGGTAGCGAAAGCCTCGGGAATAGCCGCTGCCTCTACCATAGAGCAGTTTTCGGGGACGGGCATAAGCATATCGTATTTTATATTTGCGGCCTCGGCATATCCGCCGCCGCCAAGCAGGGCGCAGACCTTGTCGCCAACCTTCCAGTTGGATTTTTTAGCCGCTTCGGCTCCTACCTCGGTGATGGTGCCCGCTATCTCAAGTCCCATCCATTCGGGGCAACCGGGAGGGGGCGGATAGTCTCCCTCTCTCTGCATAAGGTCGGCGCGGTTAAGGGCGGCGGCCTCGATCTTTACCATGCAGTCCTCGGCTCTAAGCACGGGGTCGGGAACGTTATCCCAACGAAGGGAACGGTCGTCATTTACTAAAATTGCTTTCATTTTTTATACCTCTCGTTCAGATGCACTTTTCGGTAATATTACTTTTTTATTTTAACGGGAACATATTACTAAAACAAGCCTATATTCTATAGAAAAAGGGTATTATTCTATATTGATTTGCGGCCGCCGTCAATAAGGATGTTCTGCCCTACGATATAGCGGGCTTCATCGGTACAGAGGAAGGCTATGAGCTCGGCATTTTCCCTTGCGGTTCCGCTTCTTCCGAGTCGGCAAAGAGGTGTTTCGTGGAAAACGTCGATGTCCTCCCCTGCCTCTCGACTTACCGTTCCGGGAGAAACGCAGTTTACGTTTATTCCCTGACCGATAACCTCTTTGGAAAGGGCGGCAGAGAAGGCAATGACCGCCCCCTTGGTGGCCGAATAGTGGGCCATATTTGCGTTGCCGTAGTGACCTGCAACGCTTGCGACGTTTACTATCTTGCCGTAGCCGCGCTCTATCATACCGGAAAGCACAGCACGGGTAACGAAAACCGTTCCCATAACGTTTATGTCCATAAATCTGCGCCATTCCTCGGTGGGAGTGTCGATCACCGCAGACTTGCATTTCCAGATAGCGGCGTTATTGACAAGAAAATCTATCTTACCGAAGGCCTTTTCGGCGGCAGAAAGCTTCTCGTTTACCTGCTCCTCGTCCGCTATGTCACAGACTACGGTCTCGGCTCTTACGCCGTATTTTTCGGCCGTTTTTTTGACCTCGGCAAGCTTTTCTTCGTTTAGATCGAGTAAAATAAGGTCGGCACCCTTTTCGGCAAAGACCGTAACGAGACCTCTTCCGAGACCTCCCGTTGCTCCCGTTATAAGGGCAACCTTTCCGCTGAATTTCTTTTCCATAAATAAACTCCTTTAGTAGTCGAGTCCTTCGATGACCTTCTTAAGACGGGTCAGCTTGGGCTGAGCGAGGGTGTCAAATCGACCGTAGGACTGACAGGTAAGATATGTGCAGACACCGAGCTGAGGTCCTAAATTGCGGACAAGCTTCTGGGTCGGACCGCTCTCTAAATAGAGGAATTTCTTGGTGAGCGTCTTGTTAAGCTCGATTATTGTTTCGAAGCTCTTGGGAAGGTCCTCTATAGCCTCGGTCTTGTTAACTATCTTAACAAGGTCGGCGCCTCTTTCCTCGTGGGAACGGGCAACGTGAAGGGTTTCCTCAACGGTAAGATTACTGTTTGTGTGGGAGGACATTAAAACCTCGCCGCCCATTGCGTGAATCTTTACGATTAAAGCCTTCTGTTTAGCGATGGCTTCGGGGTTTTCGGTAAGTTCCCACTTGGAGCCGCGATCATACATATCGCCCATAACGTCGACAATGGTAGCGCCGCTTTCGATTGCGAGAAGCAGAACTTCAACGCACTCTTCATCTGTATAGCCATCGTTTTCACTATGTCTATATGAGGTTACGTAGATGGGCTTGCCCTGACAGGCCTCAAAGATTTTTGTAAAGTTTTCCTTTGTGCGAAGCTCCTTCTTTATTTTGCAGAGCTGAATACCAAAGGCGGTTGCGCCCTCGGCAAGGGAAGAAGAAATCTTTGCGATACATTCCTCAACGGTGGCGCATTGCACCATAGCGCAAAGCAGGGGTTTATCGTGATTTAAAAAAGATGCTTTTTCCATAATTTTAACCTCTTGTCATGGCGTTTCTACCGCCGTCTATCATAATGTTTTCGCCGTTTATGAACTGACCCTTATCGGATGCGATAAAGAGGATAAGGTCGATTATCTCCTGCGGATCGGCGGCGCGGCCGAGCAGGGTCCTCATATTAGCCATTCCGGGACGGGTTAAAACAGGTCCGGGAGATACGCAGACCGAACGGATACCGTACTTTGCGCCGTACTGCGCCTGGGATTTGGTGAGGCCGAACATAAGTCCTGCCTTGGAGGTGGGATACGCCATTCCTACCGACGAGCCCTCCATTCCCGTTATCGAACCGAGGTTTACTATAAGGCCGGTCTTCTGCTCGCGCATTACGCCCAGCACGGCGTGACCGAAATAGAAGGGGCCCTTAAGGTTTACGTCGAGACCCCAATCGAAGATCTCGATCGGAATATCGGGGAACTCGATACCGGGTTCTACCTTACACATTCTGGGCTCGTAGCCTCCCGCAAAGTTGCAGAGAACGTCGATTCGACCAAACTCCTGCATACACTTATCCCTTGCGGCACAGATCTGATTATAGTCACGCACGTCACAAACGGCATATTCGGCTCTGCCTGCGCCCTTTTCGTTTATTTCCTTGGTTTTCTCAATTAAAGCCTCTTCGTTAATGTCGCAAAGAAGGACGTTTCCGCCCTCTGCCGCAAAGCACTGACTAAAGAGCAGTCCCATGCCCGAAGCGGCGCCGGTTGAAATAGCTACCTTGTTTTTAAACTGCATAACAAAAACCTCCACAAACGTCGCTTTGGCTTTACGCCCCCGAGATCCCGCCTTACGGCGATTTTGCAACAACGTGTCATTCTGAGCCTGTCGAAACCGAAGGTCGACGACGCAGGAGTCGGAATCTCGTTGTTGCAAAATTTCGACTTCGCTTTGCTCCGCTCAGGATGACCCGTGGGGTAAGCCTCTGCTTTTTTCTTAAACATACTACACCCGCCCAAAAAAATCAATATTAAAAACGCTACAAAATTGTCATTTTCGATACAGATTTTGCGGTTTTTAGTTGATTTTTTTAATAAAAACGGTATAATTAGAATAACGGAGGGGATCAGATGAGCGTTTTTGATAATATTATTGTCACCCACATAAGCGGAATTTTTATGATTCCGAGCCCCAAGGGACGGTATACCGAAATGAAGAACCGAGAAAGCTACGGACTTTCCTTTTGCAAAAGCGGACAGATAACCTACACCCAAAACGGAACCGAGACGGTTTCGGACAAATATCACGCAGTAATTCTTCCAAAGGGCGGCAGCTACACCCTTTACGGAGACGAAACGGGAGTTTTCCCCCTTATAAATTTTTCGACCCTTACCCCCTTCACCGATAAATTTATTTCCGTTTACCTTGAAAATCCCGAGACCTATATTAAAGAGACCGAACGGCTGAGCGGTTCGAATAGCGCTAAAAATTTTTCGGTCCTTTATAAAATTTTCGACCGACTCGGAGACGAGGGTAAACAGAGGGATATTTTATCCCCCGTTTTTAAATTTATAGAGCAAAACGCATCCCGAAACGACCTTTCAAACGATGAACTCGCCGCTTTCCTTAACCTGAGTGAGGTTTATTTCAGACGGCTTTTCAAGGAAAAGGTGGGCGTGACCCCACACAAATACCTTTTGAATCTTCGGATAGAGCGGGCAAAGCTCCTCCTTTCCGACCCCGATATCTCGGCCTTAGAGGTTGCCGAGGCGGTGGGCTTTTCCAGCCCCTATCATTTTTCCAAGGCCTTCAAGGCGGCGGTAGGCACTACACCGGGGAGATACCGCTCCGAGCTGCTTAAGACCGAAATGTAGAGCAGGGACGCTTCGCTTAGGGCATAGGGTCCGGAGCCAAGGGCCGAGGGAAGGTGTCTGCGACGCATATATAAACGGCGAGACCTACAATGTTTTCCGCAAAACTCTAAGCATACCCGCTATACGACCTGCGTTTAAACTATGTGTAAAAATATAACGGATACCGAAAGCTTTTTAGGTTTCGGTATCCGTTACTCTGTTCACTGTTTACTTTACAAATCTGTAAAGCAGGGGGGCTATGCGCTTGGCCATATAGAAAAAGCCTAAATCGGTGGGGTGACAGTTGTCAACGAGGGCGTGGTGATATACCTCTTCGGGGACAAGCTCTCTTCCGTCGATAAAGTAGACCTTTTCGTCTCCCTCGGCAACCGCCTTTTCATAGGTTGCTCTTACGGTAGCGTTTCGGGCAAGCTCATCCTCGGTGATATAGAATTTGGGGCGGGTCATCATAATAATCGGCATGTCGGGATGCGCCTCTCTTACCTTCTTATAGCCCTTATAGTGGGTGTTTTTAAGGTGCTCCACCGAGGGGGCGTTATGATCGTAGTCGTAGACGAAAACGCTCATATCGAGACCCGCTATATATTCCATCATAGTATCCTCGCCCTTGGCGTTACCCGAAAAGCCGAGATTTATATAGTCGGTCTTAAGGTTTCTGTGAAGAATTGCCTGATAGCAGTCGCCGGGCTTGGAGGCACAGCCGCCCTGAGTGATGGAGGAGCCGTAGTATACCACGGGAGGCCCGATCAGATCCTCCGCTTCCTCTAAAACACTACCCTTCATAAGGCCGATATAGACCTTCTCGACGCAGTTATAAAGGGGCATATTTATACATATCGTACGCTTTTCCTTCGAAGGAAGATTTACTACTCCTTCGTAGCCGCCCTTAAAGCCGAGGGGGGATACGAAGGTACCGAAATAGCGCATATCATCATTTTGAGAGCCGTAAAGATCGAAGCCGCAAACACCTGCGTAAGCAAAGTGTGCCATACCGCCGTTGTCCCAGCATTTTACGATAAGAGCGACGCTTTTACTGTCGGTGACAAAGCGGATACGGCCGCCTGCAGAGTGATTTTTAAGGGCGTTTACTCCGTCGCTTACCGTCTCGGCGACCTTTGTCGGAATACGGACGAATTTCTCATTTTCGCGGAAAACACCGTACATTTTAAAAGGGGCCTGCTCAGGGTCGAAAAACTCAAACCTTTCCTTGACCTCTTTATCAAGGGTATGTGAAACAGCTAAATTTTTATCAAGCTCTGAAATGTTTATCATATAGATCACCTCTTCTAAATAATATAATAAACCTCCTGTTTTTTCAAGAGGCTATTGACAAATTTTTCATAAAAATATACAATTGAGTCGGTGATAAAATGGACAATATAATTCTTATAGGTATGCCGGGTAGCGGAAAATCTACCATCGGGGTACTACTTGCAAAAATGCTGGGCTACGGCTTCGTTGATACCGACCTTCTTATTCAGCATTTTGAAGGTAAAAAGCTTTTTGAAATTCAGCGAGACAAGGGCAACGACTATTTTGCAGAGACCGAAAACAAGATCCTTTCAGGGGTCATGGCCCGTCAGACGGTCATCGCAACGGGCGGAAGCGCTATTTTCGGACGCGAGGCTATGGAGCACCTTTCCTCTATCGGAAGGGTGGTTTATTTAAAAGTATCCCTTCGCGAGCTCAGACGCAGGGTCAAAAACTTTTCGACCCGCGGAATAATGATGAAGGAGGGGCAGACCCTCGACGATATTTTTTCCGAGCGTTCCCCTCTTTACGAAAAATACGCCGACATTACCGTAAACTGTACGGGAGGCTCCCTTCAGAAAAATGCAGAAAAAATAATTGCCGCTCTCGGCAAATAGGAAAAGCGCCGTCGAAAGACGGCGCTTTTCCTTTCGAGGGGTTTGAGGAGAAAGGTTATATCATGGATATAACCGACAGTCGAGGGTTGCGGCTCCCTGACTGCATTATTATAATAACCGATAAACTTTGTTTTTCTATGAACGATATTTTAAAAAATAATGAATATCAGAATATTTTTTTCGCCTCGGGGTAACAATAATTCTCGAAAGGCGATGATTTTTTTGGATTATAAAAAGACAAAACTCGGACGATTCTTTTTAGGGAAAGGCTTTTACGGGGTATTGGCACTCTGCCTTGCGGCGGTGGGTGCGGCGGCCTGGTCGGCCTTTGACCGAGCTGCAGAGCCCGAAAGCGCCAAAAAGCCCGAAGGTTCACAGTATATTGCATCCTCGGAAAACACCTCTTCAGATACACAGGCGGGGGCAGATACCGAATCCAAGATACCGTACATTCCCGAAGACGTTTCCTCTTCTGCTCCCTCTTCCTCCAACGTGGCTACGTCCTTCACCGCACCTATGTCGGGCGGAACGGTCAAGCCCTACAGCGAAAACGAGCTTCTTTATTCGGCGACCTTTTCGGATATGAGGACACATTTAGGGCTCGATATCGAGGGAACCGCGGAAGAGGACGTACGGGCCTGCGGTAACGGCTACGTTTCGGCGGTCATCGACGACCCTCTCCTTGGAAAATACGTTGAGATCGACCACGGCAAGGGAGTCGTTGCAAGATATTGCGGCCTCGGAACGGTCTACGTCGAGGAGGGCGAGAGCGTAACGGCTACCACCTGCATCGGGCTTCTCGGGACCGTGCCTTCCGAATGTCAGGATGCGACCCATCTCCACTTGGAGTTTTACTACGACGAATATCCCGTCGACCCTATGCAGTATATCGGACAGTAAAAAAACATCCCTGATAACGGGTATACGCCCGAAATTCAGGGATGCTTTTTGATGTGAAAAGAAACTTGGTTGTCTTTATTCAACATATTTTCGTTGCACATCCATATAGAACGTGGTGACCTTCTATGTTATAAATTATAACATAGATTTATAACAAAAGTCAAGACATAATATTTATGAGGTGAGGCAAATGCACGAAAAGCTCATAATAGGAAAAAAGGCTCTTAAGGGGGAGGACGGATATAAGACCTTTTCCATAAGGATCAAGGAAGAGTCGGCTGCCGATCTCGACCGACTTTCAAAAGCAACAAATCGCTCGCGAAACGAGCTTATTAACATACTTCTCGACTATGCGATAAATCATTGTGAGGTAAAATAAAACCGCCTAACGGCGGTTTTATTTTTTAGAGTTCATCTTAACCTGCTCGGCGTTTTGCTTTATGGCGGCGATAAGCTCGTCGACCGAGGAAAATTTCTTTTCCTCCCTTAAAAAGGTATAAAGCTCGGTCTTCACCGTTTCACCGTAACAGTCGTCGCTGTAATCCAGAATAAAGGTTTCGGAGGAGATATAGTCGGTTATAAAGGTCGGTCGAAGTCCTATATTTGTTACTCCGTCGTATCTTTTGCCCCTTATTTCCACGACCGTCTGATACACTCCGTTTTTGGGTCTCACTTTACCTTCGGGATATAGCTGATTTATTGTCGGAAGGCCCCATGTTCGTCCCCTCTGATCCCCTTTTACCACCTCGGCAGCAAAGGAGAAGGGCTCGCCCAAAAGCTCGGCGGCTTTCTCAGTTTTTCCTTCGGCGATAAGGGCTTTTATATAGGTCGAGGAGACGGTTTTTCCCTCGCTTACGACCTCGGGGCATTCGAAGAATTCAGTTCCCTTTTCGTTACACCAATTTCTTAAAAACTCGGTGTCTCCCGCCGCTTTTTTACCGAAACGGTAGTTAAAGCCGCAGCATATCTTTCCGATGGTGTATTTCTCGGAAAGCATACCAAGAAATTCCGTCGGAGAAAGGTCCTTAACCTCAAAAAAGTTTAAAAAAAGCACCTCGTCGATACCCAAGGACCGAAGCTTTTCTTCCCTTTCACGAGGGGTCATCAGGGCTCCTTCGGCCTTTCCGGGAATTGAGGAAAAGGTTACGGCAACCGACCTATAGGGGCTTTTTACAGCGCCTTCAAGCACCGCTTTGTGTCCTATGTGTACTCCGTCGAACATTCCGAGCGCCACCGCATATTTTTCAGTCATCACGTTTTTCCTCCCTTCAGCGGCTTTGCCGCAAACTATGATCGCTTACGCGAGTTATGATTGACTATCGTCAAACTATGATGCCTTCGGCAGTTATGATTGGCTACGCCAAGCTTTATCGCGAAGACGTCACCACTGATTTATTACGCATTTAATTGCAATCTGCGCGTTAGCGTTATCGGCGTAGCCTACGCCGAGAAATTTGTCACCGAATTTTACGCGAAGAAGCTGACCGTCGGCGAAATCGGCATTTTTAAGCCGTTCGTAGGAAAGCTGACCGCCGTTTGAAAAACGAACCGCCTGCTTTTCGGTTACCTTTACTTCGGTAAGGTAAGCAAGCGCGGTTTCTTCGGGAAGAATAAAATCGGTTATATTTTCTCTTGTTAAATCGTCTAAAGATACCGCGTCCTTAATATCGAAGCCGCCCGTGGCGGTACGGATAAGCTCGGTCATAGTTGCGCCGCATCCGAGGGCATCACCGATATCGCGACAAAGAGAGCGGATATAGGTACCCTTAGAGCAGTCGACGGCAATTTTGAAGGTGTCTCCCTCAAAGGCTAAAAGTTCGAGGGAATTTATCCTAATTTCTCTTGCCTCGATATCTACCGTTTTTCCCTGACGGGCAAGCTCGTAAAGACGGACTCCGTCCTTTTTAAGGGCGGAATAAATAGGGGGCGTCTGCATTATTTTGCCTTTGAACTTTTCTAAGGCTTCGAGAAGTTGTTCTCTTGTTACCGAAACGCTTTTTTCGGCCGAAACGGTACCCGTAATATCGCAGGTATCGGTAGTAATTCCGAGTTTTACCTCGGCGATATAGCTTTTATCGGCGTCAAGCATAATTCCCGCAAGGGCGGTAGCCCGTCCGAAAAATACGGGAAGCAGTCCCGTGGCAAGGGGGTCGAGGGTTCCGGTATGACCGACCCTTTTTTCCTGCCCGAGCCACTTAAGCTTATTTACCGCCGAGAAGGAGGTTATTCCCTTAGGCTTATTGAGTAATATCAGACCCTGCATCGGCCGCCTCCAGTGCTTCTTTTACGGCGGAAAGGATCTTGGCCTTTGCCTCGTCAAGCGTACCAATAACGGTACAGCCTGCCGCCGCCTTATGTCCTCCGCCTCCAAGGGTCCCGCATATAGCCGAAGCGTCAAGGGGGGCGTAGGTACGAAGGGATATCTTAAATTCGTTTTCGCGGTTTTCTTTAAGTGTTACACCTGCGAGGACGCCTTCCACAGAGCGGGACATTGGAGGTACACCCTCCATATCCGAGCGGCTGCAGCCTGTCTCCCGCTGAGTTTCCAGAGTAATTGCCATAAGCATACAGCGGTCGTCAAAATGAAACTCGGCTCCGTCAAGGACCCGTTTCTCCATTTCGACCCTGCTTTTCGACTTGGTATCGAACATAATGCGGTTAATTTCTGCCGCATCTACTCCGATCTTATAAAGCTCGGCGGCGATCTCGTGGGTTCGGGCGGTAACGTTCTGATACTTAAAGCAACCCGTATCGGTTGAAATTCCCGTATAGAGGGCGTTGGCGATATTTCGGTCGAATTCCACTCCGAGCTCGTCTAAGATCTCATATATACACTGCGCCGCGGCGGCGGCATCGGCATCGAGATAAAGGCGGCTTGCGTAGCGGGTATTTGAGACGTGGTGATCGATATTGAGGTCGATCCTGCCCTCAAAGCGCTCGTAAAGGTCGCCGAGCAGTTTTATATCGGCAACGTCCACCGCAACCACCGTTTCGGGGATAAAGTCACAGTCACTGTCATCGATAAAATAATCGTATTTATGAGGGATCTCGTCACAGCAGACCACCTGAGCCCTTTTACCCAGCTTTCTGAGTCCCATTTTAAGACCGTAGGCCGAGCCTAAGGTATCGCCGTCGGGGTTCACGTGGGTCAGTACGACGTAGTTATCGTGAGCTTTTAAAAAATCGCAAAGGGAGGCTAGGGTGAGTATTTCGCAGGTATTACTCATCGTCGGCCTCCTCTTCCTCCTTTTTATCGAAGGAGTTTACTATTCTCGAAATATTTGCGCTTATTTCGATAGAATCGTCGGCTGCGAAGCGAAGCTCAGGCACCTTACGAAGCTTGAGCTTTGCGCCGAGCTCGCGGCGGATATAGCCTGCGGCATTTTTAAGAGCCTTGACCGATTCTGCGGTTTTTTCCCTGCCTTCGATGGCGCTTACGTACACCTTGGCATAGGACATATCCCCCGAAACGTCAAGCTTTACGATAGAGAGCAGCTTGCTTATGCGAGGGTCTTTGACCTCGGAAAGAATTTCCGAAAGGGCATATTTTATATCGGATGTAACACGACCCATTTTGAATCCGGGCATATTATACCTCCTGAAGTTTAGTTAGGGCCAAGGGCCGAGGGCCGAGGGCCGAGTGATCAGTGATCAGTGGTCAGTTATCAGAGACGTAATATTTTACTGAACGGTTAAACAATGAGAGAAATTGTTTCACAGGGAAGCCGCGCCCACAAAACAATGAGAGAAATTTTTGCAGAAGGAAGTGCGGCAAGCGAAGACATATACAGATATTTCGAGCGTGCCGCACAATGTTCTGCGGAAATTTATCCATTGTTTTTAATCTCTATATTCTTCCACAATATAAGCTTCGAATATGTCGCCTTCCTTAATGTCGGCGAACTTCTCAAGGGAGATGCCGCACTCATAACCCTGAGCGACCTCCTTAACGTCGTCCTTGAAGCGCTTAAGTGAGTCGATCTTATCTTCGGCAACGATGATACCGTCACGGACTACGCGGATGTTGCAGTTACGGGTAACCTTACCCTCGGTAACATAACCGCCTGCGATGGTACCGACGCCTGAGATCTTAAAGGTGTTTCTAACCTCGATAGAACCGCACTCGACGTCACGGTACTTGGGAGCAAGCATACCCTTCATAGCGGATTCGATCTCTTCGATAGCGTCGTAGATAACTCTATAGAGACGCATATCTACGCCGTCGCGCTCTGCGGCAGCCTTGGCAACCGAATCGGGACGGACGTTGAAGCCGACGATGATAGCGCCCGAAGTCTGAGCCAGCATAACGTCGGTCTCGTTTACGCCGCCTACGGCGCCGTGAATGACCTTAACGCGAACCTCGTCGTTAGAGAGCTTCTCAAGAGACTGCTTAACCGCTTCAACCGAGCCCTGAACGTCGGCCTTAACTATAAGCTTCAGCTCCTTAAGCTCGCCTTCACCCAGCCTGTCGAAAAGGTTATCGAGGGTGACCTTGGAGGCGGCGGCATTAGCCTCGTCCTTGGCCTTCTGCTTTCTCTGCTCAACAAGCTCACGGGCAAGACGCTCGTTGGAAACGGCGTCGAAGGCATCGCCTGCGGTGGGAACCTCGGTAAGACCTGCGATCTCGACGGGCACGGAGGGGCCTGCTTCCTTAAGCTTCTGACCGCGCTCGTTGGTCATAACGCGGACACGGCCGACGGAGGTACCTGCAATTACGATATCGCCGTTTTTAAGGGTTCCGTTCTGAACAAGGAGGGTTGCAATAGGTCCGCGACCCTTATCAAGACGGGCTTCGATTACGATGCCCTTTGCTTTTCTGTTGGGGTTGGCCTTAAGCTCCTGCATTTCGGCAACAAGGAGAACGTTTTCGAGAAGGGTATCGATTCCCTCGTGGGTCTTGGCCGATACGGGAACGCAGATAACGTCTCCGCCCCACTCCTCGGGGACGAGGGAGTGCTCGGTGAGCTGCTGCTTTATCCTGTCGGGGTTAGCCTCGGGCTTATCCATCTTATTGATAGCAACGATTATCTGAACCTCAGCGGCCTTGGCGTGGTTTATAGCCTCAATGGTCTGGGGCATAATACCGTCATCGGCGGCAACAACGAGGATAGCGATATCGGTAGCCATAGCTCCGCGCTGACGCATAGAGGTAAAGGCGGCGTGACCGGGGGTGTCGAGGAAGGTTATATCGTGACCCGCGGCGTTTACCCTGTAAGCACCGATGTGCTGAGTTATTCCGCCTGCCTCGCCTGCGGTAACGGCGGTATTACGGATAGCGTCGAGAAGGGAGGTCTTACCGTGGTCAACGTGACCCATAACGACGACGACGGGGCTTCTCGGGAGAAGGTTTTCCTCGGTGTCGGGGGTCTCGTCCATTATCTGCTCTTCGATGGTAACGACGACGGCGCGCTCGATCTTTGCGCCCATTTCGGTTACGACGATCTCGGCGGTATCGTAGTCGATGGTCTGATTAACCGATGCCATCATTCCGAGCTTCATAAGCTCCTTTATGACCTCGGCGGCCGTCTTCTTCATAGCGGCGGCAAGCTCGCCGACGGTTATCTCGTCGCCGACCGTAACGGTGATGGGGGTCTTCTTGATGCGTTCAAGCTGAATTCTGCGCATCTTCTCGGCCTCGATCTCCTTCTTGGACTTCTCCTGACGGCGGTAGTTCTGAGATTTCTGGTTTATCTTCTGCTTTCTCTGAGCGTTGTCCTTCATAGAGTTTGCAGGAGCGATATTTTCGTATTTTTCGTTATATTTCTCCATATCGACGTTGGAGAAACGGGTATCGACGGTTCTGCGCTCGGCAGGTCCGCGGTTAGGTGCGGCGCCTGCAGGACGGTCCTCCTTCTTTCTTGCCTCAAAGGGTCTCGGGTCGGAGGGCTTGTGCTCGCGCTTGGGCTCCTCCTTCTTAGGCTCGTCCTTGGGGGCTTCCTTCTTGGGTTCGGCCTTTTTGGGGGCGGGTACGGACTCCTCGGTCTTTCCCTTGGCGGCACGCTTAGCGGCCAACTCAGCCTCCTGAGCGGCCTTTAACTGCTCAAGAATAGCCATCTGTGCGGCAAGGTTCTGATCCTTTTTGGCCTTCTTAGCCTTTTCGACCTCCTCGCGGGCGGTCTTACCGGTGGCAAAATAGTCGTCGAAGCTCTTTACCTCGGTTTTCTTTGTGAGGATAGCGAAAAGAATATTCGTCTCCTCGGGGGTAAGGGAAGCACCGGATTTCTTATCGATTCCGGCGGTATCCTTTAAAATTGCGGAGATCTCTTTTACGTTCATTCCGAAATCAGCCGCAGCCGTGTTGATCTTATATTTCTCCATCATGGGCAAATTCCTCCTGTTTCTTAAGTACTGCGGATGCGAATCCATCATCGTTTACGGCGAGGATTCCGCAGTTTTTACCAAGTCTTTCTGACAGGGTGGTCTTATCGGTATTTTTTAGTTTTATAACGGGTATCTGCTTTTTATCCGCTTTAAATTTTAGCTCTTTTATGCTTTTTTCGGATATATCGTTAGCAACTAGTACAAGTCTTGCTTTCCCGCTCTCCACCGCAAACTCGGTGGCGTGGGTTCCGAAGGAAAGCTTTCCTGCCTTAGCGGCAAAGCCTAAAAGGGAAAGAGCGGGATCACTCATTATCCTTCAGCTCCTTTTCTACGGCGGCGACAGCCTCGCCTGAAAGCTTTTGACCGAAGGCACGCTCGAAGCTTTTTCTCTTTATCGCCATATTAAAGCAGTTTACAGATCGGCAGATATACGAACCTCTTCCGTTTTTCTTTCCCGTAAGATCTAAAGAAATTTCGCCCTCGGGAGAACGGACAACGCGTACCAGCTCGGACTTAGGCTTCATTTCGCCGCATCCGCCGCACTGACGCAGGGGTATCCTTCTTTGCTGCATATCTATTCCTCCGTTTAAATACTTATAATCTTTTATTCGTCTTCGCCGTAGAAGCCGCTTTCGGGACGGATATCTATCTTCCAGCCGGTAAGCTTGGCGGCAAGGCGAACGTTCTGACCCTTGTTACCGATGGCAAGAGAAAGCTGTGAATCGGGAACGGTGACCTTTGCGGCCTTGGGGTCCTCGCTTATGATCTCGACCGATACGACCTTTGAGGGAGAAAGCGCCTCGCTGATGAAGGCGACGGGGTCGTCGGAATATTTAACGATATCGATCTTTTCGCCCGAAAGCTCGCTGACGATCGTGTTAACACGGGCTCCCTTGGGGCCTATGCAGGCGCCGATGGGATCGATCTCGGGGTTTGCGCTGTATACGGCAAGCTTGGTACGGGAGCCTGCCTGACGGGAAACGCTCTTTATCTCGATGGTACCGTCGAAGATCTCGGGAACCTCGGTTTCGAAAAGACGCTTAACGAGGCCGGGATGAGTACGGGAGAGCATTACCCTCGGTCCCTTTTCGGTCTCCTTAACGTCAACGACGTAGACCTTTACGTGGTCGCCCTCGTGAAGCTCCTCGCCGGGAACCTGCTCGAGCCTCGGCAGGGTCGCTTCGCTCTTGCCTATCGTAACGGCGGCGTTGCCGGTCTTGGGGTCGATACGCTGAACAACGGCAGTAAGAAGCTCGCGGTTATGAGACTGAAACTCAGACAGGGTCTGACTTCTTTCTACGTCGCGTATTCCCTGACGGATAACGTGCTTTGCGGTGGTGGCAACGATACGTCCGAACTGACGGGTGTCCATTTCGATCTCTACGAACTCGGCGTCGGCCTTTGCCTTATACTGCGCCTTGGCCTCGTCGCGGAGTATCTGAGTTCTTGGGTCCTCGACCTCTTCTACGATATCCTTACGGAGAACTACCTTAAAGATCTCGTTTTCACAGTCGATCACGCAGGTTATGTTTTCGGTGGTTCCGTAGTCCTTACGAAGGGCTACAACGATAGCGGCCGAGATCTTTTCGGCGATGTACTCGGCGGGGATACCTTTTTCGGCCTCCATAAATTTAAGGGCCTCAAAAAATTCCTTGGACTGATTCTTTAATGATTTTGCTTTAGCCATTTTTCTTTATACCTCCATACAAATATTTGCAGTTTTTAAAAATCTATATCATCGAGCTTTATGAAGGATATCTCGCTTCTTAAAAACTCGGTGTCGGCGTCGTCGATGCTTACTGTTACGGTATCTTTATTTCCCGAAACAAGGGTTCCGAAGAATTCTTTAACTCCGTCTTTTGCTTTATATAGCTTGAGCTTTACCTTTTCGCCTGCGCATACCTCAAAATGCGCCTCGCGGGTAAGCTCTCTTTCAAGTCCCGGTGAACAGACCTCTAAATAGTAGGACTTATCTATCGGGTCGGCCTCGTCGAGGATGGGGTCGATGGCGTGGTGAACGTTGGTGCAATCGTCAATAGATATGCCGTTTTCGCCGTCGATTATGACCCTTAAATACCAGTTTGCGCCTTCCTTTACGAAACGCACGTCCCAAAGGGAAACGCCTTGCCCTTCGACGGTATCTTTTATAAGGGAAAATACCCTGTCGGCTACCGAAACTGCCATAAAAAAACACTCCCTTTCACAAAAACAGAAGAGCGGGCGTCGGCCCACTCTCCTTTAAAATCCGTATTCTTACACTGATAGTATAACCTATATATAAAGAAAAATCAAGTGTTTTTTTAATTTGCTCAATAAATCAAAAACTCTATGCAACATTTGTTGTTTTCTATTATACCATAATTTTCGCTATCTTTCAATATGTAAAAACAACCAAAATACAGCTCTTTTTTTTACACAAAAAACCTTGTATTCGTTTGCAACGGAACTATATAAAATGGTATAATAAAATTACAAGAAGAAGGAGGGTGATACTGATGGTTTCCGAATGCAAACGCAATATTAACAAAATTGTTTTACGAAAGGAAGTAAGCTATGTTTAAAAGATTTTGTATGACTCTTGTATCAACATTATTATGCTGTACCTCACTTATTTGGCTAAGCTTTCCGGCCTTCTCTGAAAGCACTGCTGCCAACGCAGTTTTCGGCAATTTAAATACCATAGGCTGTTCACAACCGCTAAGCGATATATCAACAAGAAATTCCTTCACAACACAGATTGATAACAACAAAGAATATAATTATGATTCACTCATCTTATCAAATTTGCCGGACTATATTGCAAAAAATACATTAAACCCCAATATTACAGCTATAAAACTTGACACAGCAGATAATGATGAACTTTTTTCTTTTACAACAATAAATTCCGACGGATCAAAATCTTTATATCTTTTTAACGACCCTGTTAAATTTGTTGATAAAAACAAAGTGCGTTTCATTGATAATACCATAACTCAACGGATATCGAGCGAAAACGAACCGGAATACACAAACAGTTTAAACGCCTTTGACCTCACTATGCCAAAAACACTCTCAAAAGGCATTTCTCTTAAAATGGACGATATCTCTATTACTATGACCCCATTCATAGGCGGAACGTCCCAAGCTTTTCTTAAAGACACAACCTTCAGAGGGCTAAACGAACAAGTTATCGAGTATAGAGATGTTTTCGCCAAAGGAATACATTTGCAATATACACCAATAAATTCGGGATTAAAAGAGAATATTATTATGGAAAACTATACCGGTATCAATGTTTTTAAATTTTATCTTGATGTCGGTAACGCATATCCAATATATACAGAGGGAGAATCGATTCCTTTTGCGTCACCTGTTACAGATGAAATTGTTTTTATTGTCGGACAGATAGACGCTAAAGATTCATATATTGGCGAACAAACTGATGGCCACTTTACTCTCTATAACTCTTTAAAAGTAGAAGAATTCGGAGAAAAATACATTCTTACCGTAACAGTGGATAAAGAGTTTTTAACCAGTCCAAACACCGTATATCCCGTAATAATTGACCCTACTGTTACGATAGCTTCATCTAATATGCAAGATACTAGTGTTTACAGCGCAAAAAAGAACACCCAAACCTTTTATTCGAGCGCATATAACATTGTGGGAAACCATGGTGATTCATACGGAGAAGGCATAGCATTCATAAAAATGACAAACTTAGGCAACTATACAAATATTGATCCTGCAAAAATAACAACCGCATATTACAATGTATACGAGGGGTCTGGGAAAACAAACTCAATGACCATACAAGTACGGACTCCATCGTCTACTTGGTCACAAACAAGCATAACATACGAAAATATGCCTTCGCTTTCGAGCCCTACCACTTCTCTCACAATATCAAAATCCGGGCGACATAATTTTGATGTAACTCAACAGGTACGCGATTGGATAAAATATGAACGGTTGGGTACGGGATTAAACAAGTCAAGAGGCATTGCACTTAAAGCTTCTTCGACCGGTATCTCAAGTAAGCATTTTTGCTCGGCGAATTATAGTGGTACAACAACACCTGCGCTTATAATAAATTATACCGACTCTAACTATCACATCAATAACACTTATGACCTAACAATCGATTTTACGGCCTGGGGCAGGCTTATAAACGGTGATTCTCCTGTTTTCTCTTTTTATGTAGATTCTCCCGGAACATATGTAATCGAAACTTTACAATCCACTTATTTCGGTTCCGGAACACAAACAACAGATACTAAAATGGAATTGCTAAACAGTTCCTATTCAAGACTTTATTACGATGACAATTCAGGCACAGGCAACTACGCAAAAATAACCGCAACTCTTTCTCAAGGAACATATCGACTAAACATTTACGATAATAACGGTTTATCTAACAACGTTAAGTGCTATGTCATAATCGAAGGTTTTTTGGGTGAAGACGAGCAATACGCTTCGCAAGCCGAAACATTGTATTTTCTCGGGGAGTTATCTGCAAATAACAGTATGTATGCGAACCAAATAAAAGAGTTTTATAAAAAAGAGGATGCATCAACCGATGATAACTGCCTCACTTATGCATTGGGCCAAGAAGCCCTTATGCACAATGTCGACACCTTGGCCGAATCGTTAAATTTCTTTGAAGGATTAGGATATACAGCATCCGATACTCCAACAAGCAACTGTATAATTATATATGGCGTTCCCGAAAAAATCGGGCATTTTGCAAAACGTGTAAACGGTAGGGTTTACTCTAAAATAGGGGATGCAGAATATGTTGCCCATCCCTATGTAGATGCATATTATCCTAAGAAAACTGTAACAGATAATATATATGGGGCACCTGTAAAATATTTTTATAAGTAAACACAAAGGAGCTCTAAATGAAAGTATTGTTTTATATTTTGGTTTTATTTATGTGCGTCAGTCTTGCTTCTTGTAAAGAAACCGCTGTGACGACATCTTCATTACCGAACAAACCCGACAATGTTTTAAATGTTTCCGATTTTTCAACTACTAATGAGGTTATAAATAAATTTTATTCCAATAATGAACGTGAAGAAATTTTATATTTTATCGATTCGGTCGAATTTAGATGGGATCCACTTCTGTCCGGTGCACAGTATAATTTAACAAATGAAAGCGTTCGAACGTTATCGTCGATTGAAATAAAAGGACTGCCGCTTCTTATTGAGAGAATTTTCGAATACGAATCTTTGCGAAAAGACGAATACTTTATGTACGAAACGGCACGCGGTGCTGTTTTAGCCGAAGACTATTCTTTGACTATGCATTGCATACTCAGGATAGAATATCCACTGTTTTTACTTTTATGCAATGAATCCGAGCTTAACGTCGCTTGGAGTGATGTATGTTATAAAGCCTGGAGCGAAATCAAAGACTCTTTGGAAAAAACATTAAATGCCAATATTTCTGCCGATGAAAAACTGAAATTCTACCGAAAAATGGGGATGCTCTCAGTGCCTTACGTAGTAAAAGAGCTTGAAAAAGGCAATACGGAACTAGAAACTTTTTTTGCACTTGTTGGTGCCCACCTTACAACCGAAGAATACTTGCTCTCTGTTGAAAGAGATGATTACGCAAATCCGCGTATTTCTTCAGAAGAATTTGATTCCGCACTCATTGCTTCATCAGAAGGTTTTAATTATAAACTTTGGGTGGAAGAAAATCAGAAGGATATAAATAACCTTTTTGAATATTTGGATGAACATTGTGCAAAATATAAAACCAACTAAACGAAATAGCCACGTTATGGTATAATACTTATCGAAAACGAGGTGTTTTATATGGAATATAAGCAGAATCTGCATATTCATTCCGGCTTTTGCGACGGAAGGGATACCCCCGAGGAGCTGGTTAAGGCTGCGATAGAAAAGGGCTTCGACTCTATCGGCTTTTCGGGTCATTCCTATATGAGCTTTGCCCCGTATTTCTCTATGAGCTTAGAGGGCACCGAGGAATACAAAAAGGAAATAACAAGGCTTAAAGAGGCTTATAGGGGCAAAATAAAAATATTCTTGGGGCTTGAGGCCGAGATGTACTCCTTCCCCGAGCTCGATACCGAGGGCTACGACTATCTTATAGGCTCCTGCCACTTTTTCGAGATAGAGGGCGAAAAGGTCTCCTGCGACCGAAGGGCCGAGGTAATAAAAGAGGTCATAGACACCTATTTCGGCGGTGACGGACTCGCCTATGCAAAGTTCTACTTTAAGACCCTCGCCTCCCTCCCCGAAAAGGGACGTTTCGACATTATCGGGCATTTCGATATTATAACAAAGCATAGCGAACGGGAAAACTTTTTTGACAGAGAAGATAAAGCCTACCGCTTCGCGGCCATAGAGGCGGCCGAGGCCTTAGCGGGAAAGATACCTTATTTTGAGGTAAACACCGGCGCTATGGCTAAGGGACTCAGAACCACCCCCTACCCCGATCCCTTTATTATAAAAGAGCTGAAACGGCTGGGCTTCGGGGCGGTGATCTCCTCCGACTGTCACGATAAAAATATGCTCGACTGCGGCTATGATAAATCGGCCGAGATATTAAAGGACTGCGGCTACAAAGAAATTTACGTTTTGACCGAAAAGGGCTTTGTGCCGAAAGAAATATAAAAGAAAAAGCCGCGGAACGGGTGTGCGCCATAGTGAGAAATTGCCCGAAAACGGCGTTTTTCCGTAATAATGCGTTAAAAAGCCACGGTACGCGTCAGCGTTACCGTGACTTTTTGCCTTTTCTTACATAAAAATCATCCATTTTCGGGTGCGTAGCAGTTTTGTAGGTGTAGATTTGTTTCCAAAGCGAAGATGAAAAATGCAGTAATACTGCCGTATTATAAGGCTTTTCAGCGAGATTTGGGGCAAATTTACCCGAAAAACCAAATTTTCACTATGGCGCACACCCGTAAGGTCGAAGAGTTTTGTAAGTAATGTAATTTTTTGATATACGAGGAAAAAACGCAGTAAATCCTTTCGGATTTACGAGTATTTTGACGAAGGATAGTGAAAAATTCTTCTTCCAAAACCTGATTCGGGTCCCAATGGTTTGGTTAAATGAGAAGGCTTTAATTTATAGAATTATAGGGCGAAGCTGCTTTCCTTCGAGGGCACAACGCACGGTCTGATCAACAAGGCTGAAATCAGCAACGATGGAGCGTTCCTTTGTGAGGGGATCGTCCTGCTTGTAGGGTACAAAGTAATAGTTTTTTGTATTTAGAAGGTATCCTATATTCTTTGCGCTTGCGCTGAGGGCGTCGTTTGTGGATACGGCGACTATTGCAGGACGGTTATTTCTTATATGAGCCTTTACGGCCATAGTTACGCAGGTGTCGGTAATTCCGTAGGCAAGCTTCGCTAATGTGTTTCCTGTACAGGGACAAATTACTATAGCGTCAAACATTTTCTTGGGACCTATAGGCTCAGCCTCCACTATCGTCGTTATAGAGTTGTTTTTGCAGATGTCCTCGAGCTTCTTTCTGAAATCGTATGCGGAAATAAATCTTGTGTCAGTAGACTGAACGATAGGGGATAGAATAGGAGTTATCTCATATCCCTTATCGGTAAGATTCTTAGCAGTTTCGAGAGTTTTTGTAAGGGTGCAAAAAGATCCGCAGACGGCAAGTCCGACCTTAATACTACTCATCGGCTTCACCGTACTCTCTTATAATACTTAAAACCGTCTCGGCCCAAATGTACCCGGCGGTGAAAGGTGCGGTCTTTTCGGGAAGTGCCGTGCCGTCGATTACCTCGATGCCGTGAGCTTTTGCATAGATCAGATCGGTTCCTTTCATTGCTGATGAAAGCTCTATGATCTTGCCGTGCTCATTCATATTTTCAAGATACTTTTCGTTTAAGATCTCGGTCGGCACAGTCTGAAAAATGATATCAAATCTATCTATGCTCTCAGCTAGTATACATAGTGGTAAGGTCTTAAGGTTAAGCGCTCTTGCGTAGTAAATATCTTTTAAGCTCCTTGCAGAAACCGTTACGTCACATCCGAGACCGCGCAAACGGTCTGCGAGTATTTTTCCGACTCTGCCGAAGCCTGTTATAAGGATATTTTGATCGGAAATCGATCTGTCCAAGTTATCTATGGCGAGCCTTATAGCGCCTTCGGCGGTGGGTACTGCATTAAGATATGCGAAATCGTCTCTATGTGCAAGATCGAAAAATTTATAGTTTTCGGTTTTGTAATTACAGGTGACAGAAAGGACGTTATTTTGCGCACGTTTAATAATCTCTTCCGGTAGCAGGTCGGACGGACCTCCTTCTATGTTTAAACGTCCTTTTTTGATAGTTGGGATAGGGAAGGCGATAACGTCTGAATCTATCGTATCGGGAATATCGTCAAAGCAATAGTATCTTTGGCAATCGATCTTTCTTTCGTTTAAATAATTAAAGAATCCTTCGTGCCTTTTTGAAGCTCCTAATAAACAAATTTTCAATAGCATCACCGAATTCGTCTAAATCTATATTACAGTTTATGACGATTTTCCGAATAGGTGATTTCAGTCGAAAAATTTTTTCAGCAAAGTGTCATTTTTGTTGAGGGTAGGCTCGTCTATTACCAGCTCAAGCGCTTGGTTAAGTAAGCGGCCGATATCTCTGCCTTTGATGCCTAATTTACTTAAATCGTTGCCGTTTATGCAAAGGTGTTCGAGAAGGTAGGGCTCGTCTGCTTGCTCAATATCGTAAATTACTTCAAATATTTTCTCAGAAAGCATCGTATCATATAATGAGAGCCTGTTTAAATATGCTGAAATAAAGCGTTTAGAGTAAGATTTCAAAGCGATCTTTATATCTCGTCTTGTGCTTAGGTTTATTTCATCGGTACTGAATTTGTCGAAGAATTCAAGATAGTCAATAAGCGCGGAAGACGGCTTGAGCGTAGATTTGATAAGTCTGAAGTCGTGCTTTGTCAGTGATAGGAATATTGCGGTCTTTTCCGTAATATCAGTGTCTAATTTGCCGAAGGCCGCGAAGACTGGAGGATCGTAATTAAGTGAACTGATTCCAAAGGGTTCGAGGGCTCCGGTGCCTATGAAATCGCAAAAATCCTTAGAAATATTGCCGCCGACAAGTTTTTTAAGCTCGGACAGTATTCTTTCGCCGCTAACTTTTTTGACCGTACCTGCAAGCTTAAAAGCGGCATCTTTCGTTTTGTCCTCTATATTCATACCAAGCACCGAGGAAAATCTGAAAGCGCGAAGAATTCTAAGCGCATCCTCCTTAAAACGGACCAAAGGATCTCCGACGGCCTTTATGATCTTAGCTTCAAGATCGTTCATACCGCCGAACAGGTCGACTGTTTCTCTCTCGGGATCGAAGGCGAGGGCGTTTATGGTAAAATCTCTTCGCGAGAGATCCTCGCGCAGATCTGAGACAAAGTTTACAAGGTCGGGATGTCTTGAATCGCTGTAGCCTTTTTCGGCTCTGTAGGTCGTTACTTCGATATTGTTGCCGTCGATGATTACCGTAACCGTACCGTGAGCAATTCCAGTCGGAACGGTATGTTCAAATATTGACATTATCTGATCGGGGGTAGCGTTGGTCGTAATATCGACGTCGTCGTATTGTCGGCCGATTACAGCATCCCTTACACAACCGCCTACAAAGTATGCTTCGTATCCCTTTTCTTTAATTGTATTAAGACAATTTACGGCGTAAGACGGAAAATTTAACATTTATTCTCACCAATTTTAAAAAAGTGTTTATTTTTACGAAATTATGGGTATAATAATAGTTAGTACATTTTGTTATGAGGTAATATTATGAAAGAATTACGTTCATCCGATCTGCTTTTAACCGGTATAAGCAGAGTTCATATGATAGGAATCGGCGGCTCGGGAATGTGTCCTCTTGCCGAAATTCTTCACTCCAAGGGTTATATCCTTTCGGGTTCCGATAATAATGAAGGGGATACCCTAAATCGTATAAAAGCCCTCGGAATAAAGGTTTTTATGGGTCACAGTGCGGAAAACGTTCACGGTGCCGAGCTGGTGGTTTATTCGGCCGCAATATCCGAGGATAACCCCGAAAGAGTTGAGGCGAAAAAACTCGGTATTCCGACTATGGAGCGCTCTAAACTCCTCGGAGCCCTTACTCGTCACTACGATAACGTGATCGGCGTCTGCGGAACTCACGGAAAAACTACCACTTCCTCTATGATAACACAAATTCTCTATTTAAACAAGATGGAACCTTCGGCAGTTATCGGAGGAAAGCTTCCCGTTATAAATTCTAACGGAATTTGCGGAAGCAGCGATATTCTCGTCTGTGAGTCTTGCGAATTTGTTAATACCTTCCTTGAAATGTCTCCCGATATCAGCGTATTGCTTAATATAGACAACGATCATCTCGACTATTTCAAGACTATGGAAAACCTCGTTAATTCTTTTAAAAGCTTCGTTTCGATGTCTAAAACGGCTTTTTATAACGGCGACGACCCTCTTGTAGTCGGAGCTGTTTCGGATATCGAGGCAAAAAAGATAAGCTTCGGTCTTTCCGATAAAAATATGTACTTCGCCGATAATCTCCGTCCTTCCAAGTTTGGCTTTGCTTTTGACGCATACAAAGAAGGGGAAAAGCTTATTGAGTTTGATCTTAAGGTTCCGGGTCGTCATAACGTCCTTAATGCTTTAGCCGCTGTTGCGGTTTGCGATAACCTTGGTGTGCCTGCCAAAGAAATAAAGTCGGCATTAGAAGAATTTCGCGGCGCGGGTCGCAGATTTGAGTTCTACGGCGAGACTCACGGATTTATGCTTGCCGACGACTACGCTCATCATCCTACCGAGATAGCGGCAACCTTATCTGCGGCACACGATTTAAGTTACAATAGAGTGATCGCCGTTTTTCAGCCCTTTACTTTTTCCCGAACCGCGTTGTTAAAGGACGATTTTATCAAAGCTCTGAGCATTGCCGACGAGGTGATCCTCACTCCGATTATGGGTTCAAGAGAGGTAAACACCTACGGCATCTCATCGGAAGATATCGCCGCAGGGCTGGATAATTGTACCTGCGTTAAGGACTTTGACGAAGCAGCTTCTGTAATCAAAAACATCGCAAATGCCGGAGATATTGTAATAACGATGGGCGGCGGAGACGTTTATAAGATCGCGCATAAAATATCAGGAAAATAGTTTATACAAGGATCCTTCAAGTATTTTGTTGGATTCTTGTATTTTTTTAAACTGATTTGTTTATTTTACACAGTAAGTATTCAATAAATTCTACTTATTTACAGTTAAAATAGAATATCGCAGGTTGACACATTATACTAAATGTAGTATAATATATCCGATGACAACCAAAAATTTCACCATAATGTTGTCTAATTTTCTCAAAGGAAAGTTAGCGAAATGAAGAGCAATTTACTTATTTTGGGTGCCGGTCAATACGGCGCCCTTATTTGTGAAATCGCTGAAAGCCTTGAACGCTTCGATAAGATCGATTTTCTTGACGATCAAACGGCAGATAGGGCGGTCGGCGGTTTTGGTATGGCCGAAAGTCTTATCGACAGATACGACTCGGCTATAGTTGCTGTGGGAAATGCGACATTGAGACTGTCACTTACGGAAAAACTTAAGGAAATTGGATATAAAATTCCGACGCTTGTTCATTCAAGAGCTTATGTAAGCCCTTCTGCGACGCTTGGTGAGGGGTGTGTCGTTGAGCCGATGGCTGTGATACAAACCAAAGCAGATATAGGAAGATGTTGTTTAATTTCTGCGGGTGCAGTTGTCAATCATAACGCAATTATTTGCGACGGCTGTCATATCGACTGCAATGCTACGGTTCCTGCCCGAGCGGAAGTACCGATCGGGACCAAGATAGTTCCCTGATTTAGTGACTTATTTGAGGAGATTGCCTTTATGTACAAAAAGTTTTTAAAACGATTTACGGATATCGTGATTTCGGGACTCGGAATTATAATTCTTCTTGTTCCGATGCTTATCATTGCGCTGATAACGGTTATCGATTCTCCCGGCCCATTCTTTTTTAAGCAGGACCGAGTCGGAATACATAAAAAACTGTTTAAGATCTTTAAGGTTCGTTCGATGCCCGTCGACACTCCCAGCGACGTTCCTACTCATCTGATAACCGATACTGAATCACGCCTTTCGGGTTGGCAAAAGTTTATTCGTAAAACTTCTATCGACGAAATACCGCAGCTTCTCAATATCTTCGTCGGTAATATGAGTATAATCGGACCTCGTCCCGCCCTTTATAATCAGGATGATCTTATCGAAGAGCGTGATAAATACGGTGCTAACGATATTCGCCCCGGTCTTACGGGATGGGCTCAGATCAACGGACGCGACGAGCTTGAAATTCCCGTAAAAGCAGCTCTCGACGGTGAATACGTCGAAAAGCAGTCCTTCCTTTTCGATTGCAAATGCTTTTTCGGTACTATAAAAGCCGTATTAAAGCACGACGGAGTCGTAGAAGGCGGAACCGGAGAGCTTGAACGTCAGGCGGCCGAAGCCAAAGAAAAGGAAGAGGCAAACGTCTGATGAAAAGAATACTTATTACAGGTGCCGACAGCTATATCGGTACCTCATTTGAAAAGTACGTTTCTTCCTTCCAGAATGACTATTCGGTCGATACCGTCGATATGATCGACGGAAGCTGGAAAGACAGCTCCTTCTCGGGCTATGACGTTGTTTTCCACGTCGCAGGAATCGCGCACAGCGATATTTCCAAAGTCGGAGATGAGGTCAAAGAACTCTACAGAAAGGTCAATACAGAGCTTGCTATAGAGACCGCCGAAAAAGCAAAGGCCGACGGCGTTTCTCAGTTTATCTTTATGAGCTCGATGATCGTATACGGAGACAGTGCTCCTATCGGTAAAGAAAAGGTTATTACCAAAGATACCGTTCCTACCCCCGCAAATTTCTACGGTAACAGTAAGCTGAACGCCGAAAAGGGAATAGAACCCCTCCGCGACGAAAGCTTCAAGGTCGTTATCCTCCGTCCGCCGATGATCTACGGAAAAAACAGTAAGGGTAACTATCCTGTTCTTGCTAAATATGCTCAAAATCTCCCGTTTTTTCCCTACGTTAAAAATAGACGATCGATGTTATACGTCGGAAATCTTTGTGAGTTTATAAAGCTTATGATCGATAACGGCGAAAGCGGACTCTTTTTCCCTGCTAATAAAGAAGATTCCGTTACCTCTCTTCTTGTAAAATCTGTTTCTAAGGCACATAATAAAAAGCTATTGCTGGTTAAAGGCTTCGGATGGTTATTCAGAATTGCCGCTCCAATAGTTCCGAAGATCAACAAGATATTCGGAAATCTTTCTTACGACGAAAAACTAACCGAGTATTCTTCCGAATATCGTTTGTTTTCCCTTGAAGATTCTGTGAAGGAGACCGAGAGCGTATGAAAATATTAGTTGTGTCGCAGTATTTTTATCCCGAATCCTTCAGAGTAAATTCTTTTTGCTTAGAACTTAAACGTCGCGGTCACGACGTTACCGTGCTTACCGGTTATCCGCAATATCCTTACGGCAGAATTTATGATGGCTACGGTTTTAAAATTCCTCATAAAAAAGAGTGGAACGGAATACATATCGTTCGCGTTAAAACACATCCCAGAAAATCCGGTGTTTTGGGTCACATTCGTAACTGTACTTCTTACGTTTTAAGTGCAAATAAGTGGGTCAAAAAATGTAAGGAGAAATTTGATGCCATCTACGTATTCGAGGTTTCTCCCGTTACCGTGGGACTTCCTGCCGTTACCTATAAAAAGAAGTTTTCGACGCCTATGTTCTTTAACGTTCAGGATCTATGGCCCGAAAACGTCGAGGTTATCTTAGGAATAAAAAACCCCGTTGTTATCGGTGTTATTAAAAGCATCGTTAAAAAGATCTATAAAAACAGCGATAAGATCCTTTGCTCTTCAATAAGCTTTATTGAAAACATAAAGGGTAGGGGAGTTCCTGAGGATAAGCTTGTCTTCTGGCCGCAGTTTTGCGAAGACCCTGATGTCACTTCGCTTGAACGCCCTAAGCGTCTTACCGAAGATACCTTCAATATTGTTTTTGCAGGCAATATCGGACAGGCACAGGGCCTTGATATGCTTGTTGAAACCGCCGACCGCGTCAGAGACGAAAACGTTCGTTGGTTTATTGTCGGTGACGGACGGTACAGTCAGGCTCTCAAAGAAAAGGTTTCCGACCTTGGACTTGATGACAAGATCATATTTACCGGATGGCTTTCGGAAGAAGATGCCAACGCATTTGTTCACTATGCAGACTGCGCTTATCTTTCCTTCCTGCCTAATAAGGTCTTTAATATGACCATTCCCGCTAAGCTTCAGACCTATCTTGCCTGCGGAGTCCCCGTGCTTGCTGCGGCAGGTGGCGAATCCGCCGCTATAATTAAGGAAGCCGAGTGCGGAACCGCCGTTAATCCCGACGTCGATTCTGTAGTCGTCGCCGTGAAGTACCTTATGTCGCTTTCTAAAGAAGAACTCGACAAAATGCGTGAAAATTCCCGTTCGTATTTTGAACAGCATTTTACTAAAGAAAAGTTAGTCGACGAATTCGAAAAGCTTTTGGAGGATATTTAATGAAGGTTTTACAGATCAATTCGGTCTGCGGAATACGTGGAACCGGTCGCATTTGCACCGATATCGCCGATATTCTTACGCAGAACGGACACGATTGTAAAATTGCATACGGAAGAGAAACCGTTCCAGACGAGTATAAAAAATACGCCGTCAGAATCGGTAGTGATTTAAGCGTTAAAATTGATGCGATTAAATCGAGAATTATCGATAACGCCGGTTTTAATTCTGTTTGCGCTACTAAAAAATTCGTTAAACGGATTGAGGAATATAACCCTGATATAATTCATCTTCATAATATTCACGGTTATTATTTAAACGTCGAGATACTTTTCGACTACTTAAAAAAAGCTGACAAGCCTGTCGTTTGGACCTTGCACGATTGTTGGACCTTTACAGGTCACTGTGCATATTTCGATTTTGTAGGATGCGATAAATGGCTCAAAGGTTGTGAAATTTGCCCTCAGAAGCACGAATATCCCGCATCTTTATTTGCAGATAGCTCCTATAAGAACTATATTCGAAAGAAACATATTTTTACCGGTGTTAAGAATATGACCCTTCTTACCCCATCTAATTGGCTCGAGAGACAGGTAAACAAGTCTTTTTTGCGCGAGTATCCTGTTAAAGTTGTTAATAACGGTATCGATTTAAGTGTTTTCAAGCCAACCGATAGTAATTTTAGGCAAAAGCATGGTCTTGAGCATAAAAAGGTCGTATTAGGTGTTGCTTCGGTTTGGGACAGACGAAAGGGACTTTCAGATTTTCTTGAGCTTTCTAAAATGCTTGATGATAGTTATCGAATAGTTCTTGTCGGTCTTAATAAAGAGCAAATTTCTAATCTTCCTAAAAATATTATTGGTTTACCGAGAGTTCCTGAAGCAAGTGAACTTGCAGAAATCTACTCGGCGGCAGACGTTTTCGCTAATCTAAGCGTTGAAGAAACTATGGGGCTTACGACGGTTGAAGCATTAGCTTGCGGAACCCCCGTCGTGGTTTATGATCGAACCGCGATTCCTGAGGTTGTAGATGAGATTACAAGTATCGTCGTTAAATATGGTGATATTAATGCGTTAAAAAACGCAGTTACTTCAATTCATAAACGGACTACTGACTGTATTAACAGAGCAACTCATTTTGATAAAAATACTCGCTATAACAGCATTTTAGATACTTATCTAAAACTTTACGAGTCATAACTTGGAGGATAGTATGTGTGATTTAACTGTAATCATACTAACTTATAATGAGGAAAAAAACGTTCTTAACGCCTTAAACTCTGTTAAAGATTTGGCAAAAAGAATTATAATTGTAGATAGCTTCAGTACTGACAATACTGTTTCCATTGCAGAAAATTTGGGCGCCGAAGTTTTTTTGCATAGCTTTGTTAATCAATCGCAACAATTTGATTGGGCCATAAATAACATTGATATTTCTACCAAATGGATTTTGCGACTTGATGCCGACGAACGTCTAACCGATGAATCTGCCAAAGAGATCGAAGAGTTTATTAAAGTTAACGGTAATACAGATGTAAATGGAGCAGTGCTTCGTTTTAATGTTCGATTTTTAGGAAAAGATCTTCGCCATGGAGGAATATATCCTTTTAGAAAACTTGTTCTTTTTAAACACGGTAAAGCGCATATGGAATCTCGCAATATGGATGAACATATCGTGCTTGATGAAGGAAATAGTTACCTCATGAAATGCGACAGCCTTCATTGTGATTTCAAAGACATTTCTTCATGGATAGATAAACATAATAAGTATTCTTGTCGCGAGGTGCTCGATTATTTTGAGAAACCGAGTGAAACTCATCAGGCTTTGCATGGAGCGGCAAAAATAAAAAGGTTTGTAAAAACAAAAATTTATTACAAGTTACCTATGGGCTGCAGAGCACACCTTTACTATATGTACAGGTACTATTTTAAACTCGGTTTCCTTGACGGAAAAGAAGGAAAGATTTTCTGCTTTTTACAGGCATATTGGTACAGATTCTTAGTTGACGCTAAGATTTACGAAAGTAAACTTGTTCAGAAAGACGCTTCAAAATGAAAAAGATTTTAATTCTTATGGGTCGTTACCTTCCAGGGTATAAAGACGGTGGTCCGGTTCGATCAATAATCAATTTAACCGAAGCGTTAGGTGATGAGTATGAATTTTATATTCTTACTCAAGATCGCGATCACGGTGATTTAAAACCTTACGATAATATCCGATACGGCGAATGGTTGTCGGTAGGTAAGGCGAAGGTACAATACGTTAAGCCTAAAGGATTTACTTTTAAGCTTATACGTAAACTTATAAGTGAATGTGATCTTGTTTATACCTGTGGATTTTATAACGATTACGGATATAAAACTCTGTTATTGAACAGACTTAAAAAGGTCTACGGAAAACCCGTTGTTGTTGCTTCGATGGGCTCTTTCTCTAAGGGTGCCTTATCACAAAAGTCCTTTAAAAAGAAGATTTTTATAAATGTTTTGAAGATGTTCAGACTTTTTAAGAACATTACTTGGTCGGTAACTTCGGAGCTAGAAGCAGACGATTTAAAAGATACAATCGGAAATAAAGCGATGTATATCGTTGCCGAAGATTTACCGCGTTCCGTTGTACCGGGAAGGAACACGGGTTTAAAAGAAAAAGGTAAACTAAAAGTTATTTTTTTATCACGAATATGTCCACAAAAGAATTTGTTCGGAGCAATAAGCATTCTTTCTAAAGTATCTTCAAATATTGAGTTTTCAATATGTGGACCTGATGAAGATAAAGAGTATTTTGAAAAGTGCAAATCAGCACTAAATTTGTTGCCGTCGAATATAAAATGGGAGTATAAAGGTAATATTGATTCGGAGCTAGTTCAGCAAACATTATCTGAATATGATGTTTTATTGCTTCCGACTTTAGGTGAAAACTACTGTCACGTTGTCTTCGAGGCTCTTTCGGTTGGATGTATTCCTGTTATTAGCGATACCACACCGTGGCAGGATCTTGAATCTAATGGCTGCGGACTTGTTCTTCCTTTAGATGATCTATCTGCTTTTACGGCTTTGCTTGATAAGCTCGCATATATGGATATCGATGATTTTTCAAAATATTCTTTAAATGCAGTAAATTATGCAACCGAAAAAACTAAAAATGCAGTTTTAAATACAGGTTACAGAGATATTTTCAATTTAGCAGGAAAAGAGGATATATGAAAGTTCTTTGGTTGACAAATATTCCGTCGCCATACCGTGTAGATTTTTTCAACGAACTGGGTAAAGAGTGCGAACTTACCGTTTTGTTCGAAAAATCTCATTCGTCTGAGCGTGATGATATTTGGAAAAATTACGAATTTAAAAACTTTAAAGGTATTATCCTTGGCGGTAAAGGCATCGGCGTTGCGGAAGCAATGAGTTGGTCGGTCGTTAAATACTTAAAAAAAGGTCTTTATGACCATATTGTTGTTACAAACTATTTTGATTTTACCGGTATGCTTGCTGTATTATATATGCGCCTTAGGGGTATACGCTATTCCGTTGAAGGTGACGGCGCTTTTGCCGGGTCCGGCAAAGGATTTAAAGAAAAGATCAAAAAGTTCGTAATTTCGAAGGCTATTTACTGTTTCAGCACAGGCAAAGAACATGATAATTACTATTTAAAATATGGTGCGGAAAAAGAAAATATAATTCGTTATCCTTTTACTTCAATTAAACAAATCGATTTAATATCTTCTCGGATTACAAACGATGAACGATCTTTACTTCGAAAATCTTTAGATATGCTCGAAGACAAAATCGTTTTGTCTGTCGGTCGTTTCACCTACGATGGTGGATACGGTAAAGGTTATGACACGCTTTTAAAAGCTGCATCAATTTTGCCTAAAAACGTAGGTATTTATATTGTAGGAGGAGAACCTACCGAAGAATTCGTAAAAATGAAATGCGATTTATCTGCCGTTAACGTTCATTTTATTGATTTTAAAAGCAAAGAAGAGTTAAAAAAGTATTATTTAGCTTCCGATCTATTTGCTTTGATGACTCGTGGTGATGTGTGGGGCTTGGTTATTAACGAAGCTATGTCTTATGGTTTGCCTGTAATAACCACAAATAAATGTATTGCCGGTTTAGAAATGATTTCAGACGACAGATGCATACTCGATCCCGAAGATGTCGAAGGATTGTCAAAGATTACGCTTGAAATTCTACAAGATCCGATACAGTCTGAAAGATTATCCATAGATAATCTTGACACAGCTTCAAAATACACAATAGAAGCTATGGCACAAAAACATATAGAGATTTTTAATAAGTCTTAATTATTCTTTAGAGCAAGGTTTTATAATGGTTTTACGATACGATAGCAAAAAATTATCTGGTGCGGTCTTCTTAGTTACTGCCTTTATATTGAGTATGATGTCGGCTATGCTTTTAACGGTGTGGCTTGTTGGTATTACAGTTTTTTACATCGCAACAGATAAGGTAAGAGGAGCTCTTAAAGCTCTTGTTTTAATTCAAGTTCGTAGTTTGCTTGGTGTAAGTGTTTCAGTTAGTATTAACGCGGCTTCTATTTTAAAATGGATTGTTCTTTTTGCCCTGTCGCTGTATATACTTTTTTCGTGTTACAGCAAAACTGTTGTAAATTTGAATAAGCTCTTATTGCTTCTCTTAATTTTCTGTGTTTATATTTCCTTCACCGCTTTATTTGTAAGCTCGTATCCAATTGTTGTTATCGCTAAAGTTGTATCGTATAGTATCCCATTCGCCGCTATACTTTGTGGTGTTCATTATCATTCTGACTTTGATTGGATAGGTTATTTTAATAAAACACTTGGATTTGTTTTATTTGGCGGATCGGTTTTGCTTGGTTCTTCAAAGGGATACTTAGTCAATGGTCATGCCTTTCAGGGGGCGCTTAACCATCCGAACATGTATGGTATTATGCTTGCGGTTTTTCTTGCCGGATATCTATATTGTAGAAAAAATTCCATAAAGGTATTAGATTATTTTGTTATAATTTTTATTTTGTTTTTAATTTTTCAAACCGAGTCGAGAACTGGGTTTATTTCTGCTGTAACCGTTCTTTCGGTTCATTTTTTATTTTCTAAAATTAACACTGCATTTAAGGTTATTATAGTAATTTTTGGTTTAGCTTTTCTTCTTATTAGTTTTGAATTACCTTTTTTTGATAATTTTACCGATTTTATTTATAAAGGACAGGACGATATTTGGTATTCGAGAAGTGAACTTCTCGACAGAAACCTAGATCGTTTCTATAATAACTTTTTATTTGGTACAGGATTCAACGTGCCTTATATCGAAGGTTTTCAGTCTTTTGAATTTTCTTTTGATAAGATTGTTGAAAACGGTAATTTTATAACTGCTATACTTGGTGATATAGGTATTGTTGGAGCTTTTATATTTGTGATGATTTACGGAAACATTCTTAAATCAGGCGATAAGCGTAATCTTGCCTTATTTATCGTACCTTTTATGATCTCTATGGGTGAAATGGTGTTCTTCAGTTCCAATAACTGCGCGCTTGTGCTTTATTTCTACTTTGCAGTATACTTTAGAGATTCTAGTAATAGCATAAAGCAGTCTAATAATAATTAGTTTTAAGGGGTGTTTTTATTGGATTTTAATATCGTAACGTTTCATACGGCGTATAATTATGGTGCCGTCCTACAGACATATGCGTTACAGAGATTTATTGAAGAATTGGATTATTCGGTAGGTATATACGATTATAAGTCGCCTTATCTAAGTAACGCTTCTTTTAAGCAAAAGCTTCTTGGATTGGTTAAGTCGTTCCATAAGAAAGATCATAGTATCTCTGAGAAAAGATTTGACGATTTCAGAGCTAAGTATTTAAATTTAAATCTTGAACGTGATTCTAAAATATTTATCAGCGGCAGCGATCAGGTTTGGAATTCAAACGGGATTATGGATCCTGTATTTTTCTTAAACTTTGTTGGTGATAAATCCTTTAGAGCCTCATATGCGGCCAGTATCGGCGCTTCCGGCATTCCTTCGGAGAGAACTGATTTATTCAAAGAATACGTTAATAGATTTGATGCGGTGTCCGTAAGAGAAGAGGACGCAAAAAAATGTGTGGAACCTCTTTATGATGGCAGTATTTCTGTTAATGTAGACCCCACCTTACTCCACTGTGCCGATGTATGGAATTCAATAAGCAAACCCGTTTCGGGACTTCCGGATAATTTCATACTTGTATATTTATTGCATATTCCCAAAAACGCAAAGAAACTTATTAAATGGTTAAAAAAAGAAACCGGCTACTCTGTTGTTCTTATCGATGCGGGCTTTGCTTCAACTGTTATTTCCGGCGATATTGTACTCCGCGACGTTGGCCCGGAAGAATTTATATGGCTTATGAGCAAGGCACAAAGGGTTGTAACCTCATCTTTTCACGGAACTGCTTTTTCGGTTATTTTCGAAAAAGAGTTCTATTCAGTGGTTAATCCTGCTTCTCCCTCAAGAATTAGTAATTTGCTTTCAAAATGCGGAATAAGAGGAGTTGCTGAAAGTGATACAGAGTTTTCTCGGAATATTATCGATTGGGACAATGTTAACTCTGTTTTAAAGGACGAGAGACAGAAAAGCAAGGCGTATATAAGGGACGTTTTTTATCGTGCTCAGGGCAATTTTCGTGCGCCTGTTGTTGGAACGGTAGAGGATCTTAGAGACAAGTGTACGGGTTGTTCGGCTTGCGAGGCGGTTTGTCCTACTAAAGCCATCACAATGTCACTTAACAGTGAAGGCTTTTTAGAACCGGTTATCGACAGCGATAAATGTATAAACTGTTCTAAATGCAAAAAGGAATGTCCTTTAAATGCGAAGATAGGTGAAAACAGGAAAAAGGCTTGGTACGGTTGGCACAAGGATAAAGACGTTCGGTTTGCAAGCTCGTCCGGAGGTGCTTTTCGTGCCCTTGCTGACGATGTATTAAATGCCGACGGCGTCGTTTTTGGAGCCGTATATACAGATAATTGGCGCACGGTAGAGATTTCTTCTACAGATGAATACGAAATTTCAGAGCTTCAAAAAAGCAAATATACCGTAAGCAATCCGGTAGGCGTATATACTCGAGTTAAAGAAGAGCTCGAAAAGGGTCGCAGGGTATTATTCTGTTCTACTCCATGTCAGACTGCGGGTCTTACGGCGTTCCTTAAAAAAGATTATCAAAATCTTTTGCGCTGTGATTTCGTATGCGGAGGAATGGCATCTTTAGATTTTTATAGAAAGCATCTTGATCTGCTTGAGCAGAGATTTAATTCTAAAATTTTATCGCTCGATTTCAGACCTAAGCACAAGGGCTGGGGCAAGCAACAACTTCGCATACAATTTGAAAACGGTAAAGTTTATTTTATGCATAATTATGGAGATTCATATTTTAGTTGCTTTGCAGGAGCGCGTGCCTCTGTAAGAAGAACCTGTCTTGGCTGTGAATTTAAGGCGCTTCATGTTTCTGATATCTCTCTAGCTGATTTCTGGGGATATAAATTTGCAGGAATTAAGAAGAATAAGGAAGGTCTTTCTCTTATTGTTGCGAATACAAATAAGGGAATCGAAGCCGTTGAAAAATCAGAAAACTTATATAAAGAACTGCTTGATTTAAAATATACCGACTATGCTTTTCGCAGTAAAAGTCCCGTTCCGTCAGAAATTAAGAGACGGAATGAGTTTTTTGCGACTGCCCGGAAGGTTGGATATGAGAGTGCGGCAAAGCCATACTACGGTAATAAGTTAAAGCATATTTTAACATATATAAAGGTTAAACTGAAAATTTAATTATTATGAATATTTCTAAATCTTCACTAATCACTTCAAAGAAATTTGCTATTATTGTTTCTTATGTAGGGCTTGTTCTTTATACCTTTAGCAATCTTTTACTGACACCTCTTTATTTGAAGTTTTTAGGTATGGAAATGTATGGAGTATATCAGATGGTATATTCCATGGCCCACTATATCCTTATTCTTGATATCGGCATTTCAACAACTATGGTTCGTTATATTTCCGATTATCGCGCAAAAGAAGACAAGCAAGGCGAAAAGAATGTTGCTGCGCACTGTTTCGGTATAGCTTTGATCGTAATGGTGCTGATTGTTATTGCCGGAATTATTATTAATCATTTTCTTACTGATATCTATCCTGCAATACCGGCCAAGTATTATAATGTATCTCATAACTTGTTCTTGGCAATGATCGCAACGTTAGTAGGCACCATATTCGAACGATTTCTTGAAGGAATTGTTATGGCTTACGAGCACTTTACAGTAGTTAAAGCGTTGTCAGCATTTAAGATCGTTCTTAAAATAGGGCTAACTTTGGCATTGCTTTATACCGGTTTTGATGTTTCTGCGCTGGTAATTACCGATTTAGCGGTAGAAGTATTCGTAATTGCATTTTTGAGCATATACGCTTTTTGTATTTTAAAATTTAGGTTTGCCTTTTTAAGATTTGATGTAGCGCTTCTTCTGTCTGTGTTCAGCTTCATGCTTGCTATTTTGCTTCAATCTATCGTGTCCTATGTCAACAATTTGGTTGATAAGACTATACTTGGTATTATTACAACGGCTCAAGATGTTGCTGTATACTCTGTTGCGACTACTTTTATCACAATGTTTAATTCGCTTCCTACCGTAATTTCTAATGTTTTTTTACCGCAAGCTACACGTCTTTTGAACGATAATCCGGATCGTAAAACCCTTACGAATTTTGTTTCGAGACCCGGTAGATATCAGTTTATGCTTTGCGGAGCACTTATCTGCGGCTTTATATTATTCGGCAGAGAGTTTATTACGCTATGGGTCGGTAAAGACTCTCTTGTCGCTTGGGAAATCTCGCTGGTTATAATGATTCCTAATATGATCCCGCTTGTTCAAAATACTGTTGTATGTGTTTTAGATGCAAAGAAGAAAAGATTGTTTAGGTCCGTCTCTTTGTTCATTATGTCTTTGATTCACATATTGATTTCTACAATATTGGTATATCGTTTTGGAATTATGGGAGCACCTATTGGTTCGGCTGTATCATATTTGATTGGATATGGGTTAATTCTGAACATTTACTATCATAAAAAAATAGGAATTGATGTTCCGAGACTTTTTAAAACAATATTTTCGAAAACCTGGCTTTGCATACTAATTTCCGGTGTTGTTTCATTACCTTTAAATTTCATTTTTACGAACGCATCATGGGTAACACTTGCCATTAAGGTTTTGTTCTTTTGTTGTGTTTATTTGCTTATGTTATTTATATATGGTTTTAATTCTAGCGAAAAGAATGATATCGGTTCAATAATTAAAAGATTCGTCAGGTAAAAATAATTATATAAAGAAGGGTGCTTATGTCATTATTCAAAAATAAAACGCTTCTGATTACTGGTGGTACAGGCTCTTTTGGTAACGCTGTACTTAACAGATTTTTGGAGACAGATATAGGGGAGATCAGGATTTTTTCCCGCGACGAGAAAAAGCAGGATGATATGCGTCACGAATTTCAGGCCCGTATGCCTGAGGTTGCCGACAAAATAACCTTTTACATAGGTGACGTTAGAGATCTGGCTTCGATTAAAAACGCAATGCACGGGGTAGATTATATTTTCCATGCAGCTGCACTTAAACAGGTTCCTTCCTGCGAGTTCTTTCCCATAGAAGCCGTAAAAACCAACGTGCTAGGAACCGATAACGTTCTTACCGCCGCAATCGAAGAAGGCGTAAAATCTGTTATCTGCCTTTCCACCGATAAGGCGGCATATCCCGTTAACGCAATGGGTACCTCAAAGGCGATGATGGAAAAGGTCGTCGTTGCGAAATCTCGTACCGTTGATCCCGCAAAGACTAAAATTTGCTGTACCCGTTACGGCAACGTAATGTGCTCTAGAGGTAGCGTTATACCCCTTTGGATAGATCAGATAAGATCCGGCAAGCCTATTACGATCACCGAACCTTCTATGACAAGATTCATTATGTCTCAAGACGAAGCTGTTGATCTTGTGCTCTTCGCTTTTGAGAACGGCGTTTCCGGCGATATCCTCGTTCAGAAGGCCCCCGCTTGTACCATCGAGATTCTCGCTAAGGCTGTTATCGAGCTTTTTGGCCCCGGTACCGAGATCAAGACCATCGGTATCCGTCACGGCGAAAAGATGTACGAAACTCTTCTTACTAACGAAGAATGCGCCAACGCCATTGATATGGGTGATTTTTATCGTGTTCCAAGTGATAAGCGCGGACTTAATTACGACAAATACTTTAACGACGGCGATGTTGAAAGAAATCCCCTTATTCAGTTTGACTCAGAGAACACCGAGCTTTTAACCGTCGAGCAGGTAAAAGAAAAACTGCTCGAGCTTGAATACATTAGGGAGCAGCTTGCAAGTATTTAGTTTTTATGACTACTTTTCAGCAGGGTATTATTAGCCTTACCCGCGCCGCCGTAACGGGTGAGCGAACGGAACTACCCGATGGATTTTCGCTCGAAAGAATCGATGCTTTCGCGAAAAAACATCAAATATCGTCGATTCTGCTTTACGGTATCGTTACCTTAGGGCTTTCTTCGTCGTGCCCTGCTATCAATAATTTGTACGTCAGGTCAAGCGCCGAAATTCTTCACAATGAAAACCAGATTACGTGTATCGACCAAATAAGAACCGCCCTTGCCAAAAGCGGCATTTCTTTTATTTTGCTTAAGGGTGCGATCATTAAAAAGATGTACCCCAAACCCGAAATGCGCACTATGGGTGACATTGATGTTCTTATAAAAGACTCGGAATATCCAAAAATAAGGACGGTTCTCACCGCAATAGGTTTTATAGAGCAATATGAAAGCGATCACGAATACGCCTGGAGATCGCCGAGCGGCCTGCTTATAGAACTACATAAGTCGTTAATTCCGTCCTATTACGACGATTATTACTCTTATTTCGGTGACGGTTGGAGCAAGGCGGTTAAGTGTTCCAATAGTAGTGAATATCTTTTTTCACCCGAGGATCATTTTATCTATATCTTTTCCCATTTTGCAAAGCACTATAAATCTGGCGGGATTGGAATAAAGCATCTATGCGACCTGTGGCTTTATAAAAAGTTTTATTCCGATTTGGACCTTGATTATATTAAATCGGAGCTCGATAAGCTCGATCTTCTGACTTTCTATAATAATGTGACGAATACCGAAAATGTTTGGTTCGAAGGAGCAATTTCGAACCGAATCACCGATATGATTACTGAAACGGTAATTAAAAGCGGCGCCTACGGTCAGCACGAAGATCGCGTTACTGCCAATAATTTACGCTTAACGAGAACGGACAGATTAAATAAAGCTTCCAAGTTACATATTATTTTTAAGACGGTTTTTCCTTCTGCAAAGGTTTTATCGGTAAGATATAAGTTTTTGCGTAAATGCAAATTCTTATTACCTATCGCTTGGCTTGTTCGTTGGATAGATGCTGTATTCAATAAGCGTGACAGTATAAAAAGGCAAGCAAGTGATATAAAGTCGATCAGCGATGATAAGATATTAAAGATCGAGGCCGAGCTTAGTTTAGTTGGACTTAAGTATCATACTAAGGAGACCAGCTATGAAAAGTCAAGATAAAAATTAAGACTTAACAAGTCGACTTGCATCAAACAAAACATTGTGTTTTAGTAGTTTAAAAATAACGCGAACAAGCTTATGAGCGAC
>CASFDQ010000014.1 GCA_949293385.1 uncultured bacterium
TTTACAAATTTCGTTGATGAATGAAAAATCTATATATTTATCTATTTTCCTTAAAAGATGATCCTCCGGTACTAAATTTTCTATATATACCAGTTCCAATTTGGATTGTCTTTTTGTATCTGTCTTAAGCATCGAAATCCCCCTTTTTTGCAACTGTTCTTTGCTTTTATTATACCATATTTATCCCAATTTTTCACCTGTTTTTACAAAAAAATGACCGCTGACTTACCTTTGTCAGCGGTCTGAGGACAGATAACCTGAGTTATCTGTCCTTTTTGCTTTTAGCCGCCGAGGTAGGCTTTCTTGACCTCATCGGAGGCGGCCAGCTCAGCACCCGTACCGGTGAGTACGATACTGCCGGTCTCGAGGACGTAGGCGCGATCGCTTATTGCTAAGGATTTACCTGCGTTCTGCTCAACTAAGAGGATCGTGGTTCCGTCCTTGTTGATGCTCTTGATGATATCGAAAACCTGATCGACGAGGAGGGGAGAAAGTCCCATAGAGGGCTCGTCAAGCATTAAAAGCTTGGGGTGAGACATAAGAGCTCGTCCCATAGCCAGCATCTGCTGTTCGCCGCCCGAAAGGGTTCCTGCGATCTGATTTCTGCGTTCGGCAAGACGGGGGAAACGCTCGTAGATGCTTTCAATGTCGGCTTTGAAGGAAGCGTCGCTTGCCTTGACCGAATAGGCGCCCATCATAAGGTTTTCGTAAACCGTGAGCTCCTGAAATACGCGGCGTCCCTCGGGAACCTGAGACATTCCGAGACGTACAATTTTATGGCAGGGCATTTTTGTAATGTCCTTGCCGTCGTAGATGACCGAGCCGCTCCTTGAGGGGATAAGGCCGATTACCGACTGCATAGCGGTGGTCTTTCCTGCGCCGTTTGCGCCGATAAGGGTAACGATCTCGCCTTCGTTGACCTCGAAGCTTACTCCCTTAAGGGCATTGATAACGCCGTAGTAGACCGAAAGATCTTTAACTTCAAGAAGTGCCATTGCGTTATCCTCCTATATAGGCCTTAATGACCTCAGGGTCGTTAAGGGCGACGTCGGGGGTACCCTGAGCGAGAACGGTACCGAAGTTTAAAACGGTGATCTCGTCGCAAAGACCCGAAACAAATTTCATATCGTGCTCGATGAGCAGGATGGTTATCTTATACTCGCTGCTGATGCGGCGAACGATATCCATAAGCTCCTCGGTCTCGTGGGGGTTCATACCTGCGGCAGGCTCGTCGAGACATAAAAGCTTAGGATTGGTAGCAAGAGCGCGGGCGATCTCAAGCTTTCTCTGCTTGCCGTAGGGCAGGCTGCAGGAAAGGTTGTTACGCTCCTCCTCGAGACCTACGATGCGAAGGATCTCCTTGGCGCGCTCACGCATCGCCTTCTCGGTCTTAAAGTGACGGGGAAGGCGGAGGATGCTTTCAAGCATAGAGCAACGGAATTCCTTCTGATTATGAAGACCGACGAGAACGTTACGGATGACCGTCATATTGTTGAAAAGACGGATGTTCTGGAAGGTACGTGCAATACCCTTATGGTTGATGGTCTCCTGCTTTTTGCCGGTCAGATTCTCGCCGTCGAGCCAGAATTTACCGGTTGTGGGCTTGTAAACACCGGTTATCATATTGAAAACGGTGGTTTTTCCGGCACCGTTGGGTCCGACAAGGCCGTAGAGCTGACCCTCGTGAATTTCGAGGTTCAGGTCCTGAACAGCCTTAAGTCCGCCGAAGGAGATGCCGAGATTTTCGGTTTTAAGAACAACTTTCGACATTAGTTTTTCTCCTTCTCTGACTTATCGGGTGCGTAGGGGGAGCCGGTCTGAATATCGACCGAGAGAACTTCGTCAATATCGATCTTGGTGGGAACGCGGTCCCATTTAGCCTCGTCGTCGTGCACCTTAGAGGGATCGTGCTTTTTAGCGAATATTTTAGAGAAGAGATTTTTAATATTGTAGGTCTCTCTGAAGCCCTTGAGGGCAGGTGCGTTATTATAGATAACGATAACGATAAGAACAATAGCGTAAATGAGATTCTTAAGAACCGCCATATTACCCTGAAGCTGAGTCTGAAGCACGTTGTTGATATAGGTTATAAGAACCGAGGCGACGATAGCGCCGTTTATGCTTCCCATACCGCCGAGAACGACGATAACGAGCATCTCGATAGAGTAGTTATAGTCGTAGGTAGCGGCCTGGATCTTGTTCTCGGTATAGCTCGAAAGTACGCCTGCTATACCTGCGAAGAGGGCGGCAATGGCGAATACCATAAGCTTATATTTGGTAACGTTGATACCGGTGGCCTTTGCGGCGATCTCGCTGTCGCGGATGGCGGTAATGGCGCGTCCGTGCTTGGAGCGGATAATATTCTGAGTAACGAAAAGGGTTACGAGAACGAGGATGAAGGAGATGAAGGGAAGGATCTGACGGTCGAGACGGGGGGTCTTCATTCCCGACTGATCTCCGAAAACTCCGCCCGAGTTCAGGAAGATTATACGGACGATCTCACCGAAGGCGAGGGTAACTATAGCAAGATAGTCTCCGCGGAGACGAAGGGCAGGCAGGCCGATTATAAAGCCGCAGAGCATAGCGGCAAGACCGCCTACTGTCAGAGCGATAACGAAGATGATATACTCGTTAAGATCTGTAAACATCTCGGTAAACGTCGCCGCAAGCTTACCGCCGACGTAAGCGCCGACACACATAAAGCCTGCGTGACCGAGGGAAAGCTCACCTAAGAAGCCGACTACCATACTGAGGGATACGGCAAGGATTATGGTAACGCCGATATCGGTATAAAGGGTGGTCTGGGAGCGGGGCATATCTCCGGCAAAAGCCATATATGCGAGGTAGATGGTGAAAGCGCCGACTACGACGTAGTTTATGTAGTGCTTCCATTTGATGTTCATTAGTGCCTTCATTATACCTTCTCCCTCCTTTTCTTACCAAGCAGTCCCGAAGGTCTGACGAGGAGTATGAGAATAAGTACCGCGAAAACGATTGCGTCGGTATAGGGGGCGGTGAATTCGAAGCTGTTGGAGAAGGCCCCGACTATACCCATAAGGATACCGCCCAGCATCGCTCCGGGAAGGGAGCCGATTCCGCCGATAACGGCAGCGGCAAAGGCCTTTATTCCGGGAAGAGCGCCGAGGGTAGGAGAAACCGAGGGAGCCTTCCAGATCATAAAGAAGCCTGCCACCGCGGCAAGTGCCGAGCCGATAGCAAAGGTTATAACGATGATCTTATTAACGCTTATTCCCATAAGCTCGGCGGCGCCTCTGTCCTCAGAGACGGCGATCATGGCGCGACCCGTACGGGTGTACTTAACGAAGAGGCTGAGCACGACCATTATAATTGCCGATGCGATAAGGGTAATAAGGGTAGAAACCGCGATAGAAAGGCCGAAAACGGAAATTTTTCCGAAATCGAAGAAAACGGGACGCTTGATGTCGGCGCCGAACACGATCTGTGCAAGGGCCTGAAGCAGGTAGCTTACGCCGATAGCCGTAATAAGAACGGCCAGAGGCGAAGCTCCGCGGAGAGGTCTGTAAGCCAGACGCTCGATGGTAATTCCGAGAAGCATACAAAGAACGACCGCTATAAGAAGACCTATTAGCGGATTTCCGAGCATCGTGAAGAATATGAAGATAGTATAAGCGCCCACCATAATAACGTCGCCGTGTGCGAAGTTAAGCATTTTTGCAATACCGTAGACCATCGTATAGCCTAAAGCTATCATAGCGTAGGTACCGCCGGCCGAAAGGCCGTTAATTAAAGTGGTTATAATCTGTTCCATAATAGAACTCCGGTTCTTTAAAATTGACAAATTTGCCGGTGCAGAAAATCTGCGCCGGCAAACCCGTTTTTATAAAATATATGAGAAATTATTTCTCGCTGGCAGCCTTGATCACGTATTTAACGGCTTCCTTGGAAACGTAGCCGGTCTCATCCCAGGTGATGTCGTTACCGGTAACGCCGGAGTAGGAGAAATCGCCCTGGAACTGCTCCTTAAGGATCTCGCAGAGGTCGGAAGCAGAGATGGTAACGTCGATCTCTTCGCCTGCATCCTTAGCGGCCTTCATAGCGTTAAAGAGAGCGTAAACGCAGTCGTAAGCAGAAGCGCCGAACTGGTTAAGGGTCTCCTTGCCGAACTTCTCGGTGTACTTCTTAACGAAGTCAGCAGCAGTGCCTTCGGTAGCCTTGGAGTTGAAGTGAGAAAGCATGGTAACTTCCTGAGGAATGGAATTGATGTCGAAGCCTTTTGCAGATTCGATTCCGTCGAATCCGTCGCAGCCGTAGTAGGTAGCGTTTGCGACAACGTCGTCCTTAGCCTGCATCATGAAGAGAGCAGCGGGATCGTAATAGATGGGCATAAAGATGAAGGAGCAGCCCTTAAGGGTAGAGATCTGCTGAGTGAAGTCGGTAGCGTTAGCATCGGTGAAGGAAGCCTCAACGGTGTCGAGATCCTTGTTGATGTTAGCCTTGAACTGATCGTAGATACCCTTGGAGTAAGAGTCGTCGGACTTGTAGAAGATACCGATCTTGTCGAGGCCGAGGCCGTTAACGAAGTCGGCAGCTACCTTACCCTGGTTACCGTCTGCGAAGCACATCTGATAAGCGTTGTCCTCAGCGGGAACGTCATCGTTGGAAGCAGAGGGAGTAAGGAAGAATACGTTGTCGTCTGCGGAGAATGCGCTGAACTCGAGGCAGGGGTTGGAGGTTACGCAACCGAGAGAAAGCTGCATACCGGCCTCATACATAGCAGCGTAGTTAGCTTCAACCTTGGTAGCGTCGTGAACGTCATCGTAAGCGAGAAGCTCGAACTTAACGCCGTCGAGACCGCCTGCTTCGTTGATCTCGTCGATAGCCATCTGAGCTGCGTTCTTAACAGCTACACCGTAAACAGCTGAGTCGCCGGTAAGGGGGCCGGACATGCCGATCTTGAAGGTGGTGTTGTCTGCGGTGTATCCATCGTTTCCGGAATTGCCGGTCTTGTCGCTGTTGCCGCCGCAAGCTGCGAAGGTAAGAAGTAAGCATACCGCGCAGAAGAGGGCAAGAGCTTTTTTGAATACTGATTTCATAATAAAATCTCCTCTTTTTTTGTTTGATATACATCCCCAGTTTAAGGGATTTGTATGTTATATATTTTAGCACACTAAAGTTAATTTGTCAGTTGTCAGTATTGACGAAAAAACGACAAGGTTAATGTGCTTTTTGTGGTAAACTCGCCAAAAACCCTACATAACTCCGAAAAGCAGATCGCCGTAGGTGGGCATCGGCCAGAAATCGGCGGCGGTAAGGGTCTCCATTTTGTCTACCGAAGCGCGAAGCTCTTCCATGACCGTAAGGATGTTTTCCTTGTAGAATATCGAGCGGTCGGCGTAGTTTGCTATTTTGGCCGCCTCACTTGTGGCCTTTTCGAGGGACGTAAGGCTTCTGAAGGCTTCGGCCTTAAGGGCGGAAAGCTCTCTTGCCGTTTTAAACTCGAAGCTGTCTCTCATATCGAGCTCTAAAACGTTTCCTGCGCTGACGGCGTCCGAAAGGGTGGTAATATAGTCGCTGACTGCGGGGAGAATGTCCTTTCTCGCCATATCTATCATGGTAAGCGCTTCGATATTAACTATCTTACAGTAGTTTTCGAGCATTATCTCAAGTCGGGACTTAAGCTCGGTCTCGGTATAGACCTTGTGTCTTGCGAAAAGCTCGATGTTTTTGGGAGCAAGAAGCAGGGGCAGACAGTCGGGAGTGGTCTTAAGATTTAAAAGACCTCTCTTTTCGGCCTCCTTGGCCCAGTTTTCGTCGTAGCAGTTTCCGCCCCATATGATCTTCTTGTGCTTTCTTATGGTGTTCTGAATAAGGTCGTGAAGGGCGGTTTCAAAATCCTCTGCGGCCTCAAGCTCATCGGCGAAGCGGCTGAGAGCGTCTGCGGCGGCGGTGTTAAGGACCACGTTGGGCTCGGCCACCGAGTCGGAGGAGCCAAGCATACGGAATTCGAACTTGTTGCCCGTAAAGGCGAAGGGAGCGGTGCGGTTTCTGTCGGTGGTATCCTTCGGGAATTTCGGAAGAACGTGAACGCCGACCTTAAGGTTTTCCTTTTCCTTTGCACCGTAGGGTCGGTCGGACTCGATACAGTCGAGAATTCCCTCAAGCTCGTCCCCTAAAAACATCGAAACGATGGCGGGAGGAGCCTCAAGGGCGCCGAGACGGTGATCGTTTCCTGCGGTGGCAACCGAAATTCTAAGCAGATCCTGATACTCGTCCACCGCCTCGATAACGGCACAGAGGAAAAGCAAGAACTGCGCGTTTTCGTAGGGAGTCTCGCCGGGGTTTAAAAGGTTTACGCCGGTATTTGTAGAGATCGACCAGTTGTTATGCTTGCCCGAGCCGTTGACCCCTTCAAAGGGCTTTTCGTGAAGCAGGCAGATAAGATCGTGCTTCTTTGCGGTTCTCTGAAGGACCTCCATCGTTATCTGGTTATGGTCGACGGCGATGTTGGTGGTGGCAAAGATGGGGGCCAGCTCGTGCTGTGCAGGGGCGGCCTCGTTATGCTCGGTCTTGGAAAGAACGCCGAGCTTCCAGAGCTCCTCGTCGACCTCGGTCATAAAGTTTTTAACGCGGGTCTTTATGGTTCCGAAATAGTGGTCGTCGAGCTCCTGTCCCTTGGGGGGCATAGCGCCGTAAAGGGTTCGTCCCGTGTACAAAAGATCCTTACGGGCGAGGTAGGTCTCTTTGTCTATAAGGAAGTATTCCTGCTCGGGGCCGACGGTGGTCTTAACGGCGGTTACGTCCTCGTTTCCGAAGAGCTTCAGAACGCGAAGAGCCTGCTTATTGATGGCCTCCATACTGCGGAGCAGGGGGGTCTTTTTGTCGAGGGCCTCTCCTCCGTAGGAGCAGAAGGCGGTGGGGATGCAGAGAACGCCGCTTTTAATAAAGGCGAAGGAGGTGGGGTCCCAGGCGGTGTAGCCTCTGGCCTCAAAGGTGGCGCGAAGGCCGCCCGAGGGGAAGGAGGAGGCGTCGGTCTCGCCCTGAATAAGCTCCTTGCCCGAAAATTCCATAATAACCTTGCCGTCGGCGGTTGGGCTTATAAAGCTGTCGTGCTTTTCGGCGGTGATACCGGTCATAGGCTGAAACCAGTGGGTGTAATGGGTGGCGCCTTTTTCTATTGCCCAGTCCTTCATTGCGTTGGCAACGATAGCTGCGGTTTCGGAATCGAGGCGCTTATTATTATGTATAGCGAGCTGCACCAGCTTAAAGGTCTCCATTGGAAGACGGGATTTCATAACCCGCTCGTTAAAGACGTTTTCGCCAAAATACTGTGTTACAGGTCTCATAAAAAACTCCTTATATATAATGTAGGAACTACAGAAATTACTAATGATTTACTATTCTAACACAAAACTTTGCTTTGTTCAAGCAATTCCGACCTAATAAAATAAGGTAAATTTGCCGTTTTGCTTAATAAAATTAAGTCAAAACCCGAAAAGCGCCAAAAATTCGCCTACCCGCCTTAAAAAATAAAAGCGCAGCAACCGAAGGGCGCAGTGGACGGTGGACAGTGAACAGAGATCAGTGGTCAGTGGTCAGACGGATACCGAAGCAATTTATCAGGCGGTTGTAGGGGATAGCGTCCCCGACATCCCGAGGAAAATGAGACGGGGATAAACGACTATGCTCGGTATAAAATATATGATAACGTCGTAGGGCGGGGTAAGCGAAGCGCACGAGGCGGTAGTGAATGACGACACGGTGCGTCGTCAGAGCCGCCGAGAGACCGAGCGCCGCAGCGCGAGAACTTGCTCCTGCCGCGAGATACAAAAATTTCGTAAAAACTCTACGGCTACGATAAAATGAGGCCATCACCCGACGGGTCATCCTGAGCGGAGTGAAACGGAGTCAAAATTTTGCGACAATGAGATTCCGTCACCTACGGTGCCGCGCTACGCGTTCGACAGGCTCAGAATGACCCATTGTCGCTTGCATAGCCGCAGGCGGGATCTCGTCGGCGCGGAAAAAAGAAAACTTAAAATGGAAAGTTGAAAATTAAAAACGGATACCTAAATAATTCAGGGACGAGGGCCCGGGGCCTAGGGCCGAGGGAAGAGGCAAGCGGCGCGTATATAAACGGCAACCGAACATCGTTTTGCGCCAAGGGCGTAAATATAATTTTCGTTTGCGATCTGAAAACGATGTTGCTTTACGGCAAATGATGTTATGCTTAGCATAAACGATGTTGCGACTACCGTCGCAAACGAAACTTTTTCATCGGCTGCCCGTGAGATACCGCAAAATTCGTAAATATATACGGCTACCGTAGGGCGCGCCGAAGGCACCTTCCCTTGGCCTTAACCCCTCGGCCCTTGGCCCTAAAAAACGGCTACGATCAAATCGTAGCCGTTTTCCTTTTAACTGCGTCCCGCCCTGCCGTATCGGGCATTAAGATAACCTGCGACAAAGCAGGTGGGTGCTTCCGTCCGGTTCGGGCTTCCAACGTCTGCGGTAAACCGCAGGAGGCCTGCTCACCTGCGGACGAGATTAAAGCTCCCAATAAAAAGGTTGTAGGGTTATAAATGCCGCAGTCCGCGAACAGGGCAGGAGCGAGTTGTTTTTATATTCCGCCTTCGGCGCAGTTAAAATGCAAAATATATGCGTCGCAGACTACTTCTCTATTCTCCTACAGTGTTATTATATATTTTATACCGAGCATAGCCGTTTATCTCCGTCTCATTTTTCTCGGGAGGAGCAGAGGAAAGTTTCGTTTGCGACGTTAGTCGCAACATCATTTATGCGAAGCATAACATCATTTACCGTAAGGCAACATAATTTTCCGACGCAAACGAAAATTATATTTGCGCCATTGGCGCAAAACGATGTTCCTCTCTGCGGTCGGAAATACGACCCTTTGGGTCGGCCCCTCCCCTACAACCGCCTGATAAATTGCTTCGGTATCCGTCTGATCACTGATCACTGACCACTGTCCACTGCGGCCAATCCCAACGCCCCGCAGGGCATATCGCGTGGCACACATATCGCACACCGCAGGTGTATATCGCAAATCCTTTTGGGATTTATATCGCGGCACCGCGCACTGCGAGGTGCTTCCCTCGGCCCTAGGCCTCGGGCCCTTGTCCCTAACCTACTGCTCGTCGATTTCGTAGAGGTCCTGAAGTCTTTCGATAAAGGCATCGGCTACAAAATCGTACTCGTCGTCGTCCTCGATGGGATAGAGGTATTCCTCTCCGTTTTCCTCGCCGACCTTAACGATAACAAGCTCTCCGCTGTCCTCGAGGGTCTTCTGAGGGTCGTCGTAGATGGGAAGCATTGCGAGATAGCGTCCGTCGTCCGACTCGATAGCGTCGAGGACCTCAAAGGTATACTCATTTCCCTCGTCGTCGGTGAGGTTGACGATATCGGGGGTATATTCAAGCTCTTTATTATCTGTCATAATTATTCTCCGTTCATTTAATATATATACATTTTAACCTCTAACCTCAAAATAGTCAATATGATTATTTTTGCAATATAAAACGCTTAAAAAAGCTATATACAAATTTAAAAATATGTTGTATAATAATGGCAGAAATTTATCAAGAGGTGTTTATTTATGAAAAGAATAGTTACTTTCGGCGAAATTATGCTTCGTCTTGCCCCCAACGGCTACTATCGTTTCTTCCAGAACGATCAGATGCAGGCTACCTTCGGTGGCGGTGAGGCAAACGTTGCCGTTTCCCTCGCAAACTTCGGAATGAACGCTGCCTACGTTACCAAGCTTCCTAAGCACGCTATAGGTCAGGCCGCCGTCGATTCTCTTCGCTATTTCGGCGTCGATACCGACGATATCGTCAGAGGCGGCGAGAGAGTAGGAATCTACTACCTCGAAAAGGGCGCGTCTCAGCGTGGCTCGGTCTGCATTTACGACCGTGCACATTCCGCAATTCAGACCGCTTCTCCCGAGGACTTCGACTGGGACGACATCTTTGAGGGTGCCGACTGGTTCCACTTCACCGGAATCACTCCCGCGCTGGGCGAAAACCTTGTTGAAATCTGTAAGCAGGCTTGTATTGCCGCTAAGAAGAAGGGCGTTAAGATCTCCTGCGACCTTAACTACCGCGGAAAGCTCTGGACCAGAGATCAGGCAAGAGAGGCTATGACCGAGCTTTGCAAGTACGTTGACGTCTGCATCTCCAACGAGGAGGACGCAAAGGACGTATTCGGCATCGAGGCTGAGAATACCGACATCTACGGTGGTAAGCTCAATCACGAGGGCTACAAGAGCGTTGCTAAGCAGCTCGCCGACAAGTTCGGCTTCGAAAAGGTTGCAATAACCCTCCGCTCCTCCATTTCGGCCAGCGATAACGACTGGGCCGCTATGCTCTACGACGGCGAGAACTACTGCTTCTCCAAGGAATATCACCTTCACATCGTCGACCGTGTCGGCGGCGGTGATTCCTTCGGCGCAGGACTTATCTACGCCCTCCTTTCGGGTAAGGATACTCAAGCCGCAGTTGAGTTTGCGGTTGCCGCATCTGCCCTTAAGCATTCTATCGAGGGCGACTTTAACCGCGTAAGCGTTTCTGAGGTTGAAAAGCTTGCAGGCGGCGACGGTTCCGGCCGAGTACAGAGATAATTAAACAAAAAATCCCATCCGCGAGGATGGGATTTTTTTAGTGGTCAGTGGTCAGTGGACAGAGTGACACCTGCAACCTGCTAAAGCATTTTTCTTACAAAGCTGCCCTTTTCGAAAACTATATAGCCGTGGCCGGTGTCTTCCTTCGGGATAGAGACCGAGCCGGGGTTTATATAGCGGAAGCCGTCTGCCTCCTCGTCGGCGGCAACGTGGGTATGACCGCAGAGGAGGATATCCCCCTTCTTAAGGGGCGGCGGATCATCCTTACCGAATTTATGACCGTGGGTGGCGTAAATGTCGACGCCGTCGGCCGAAATAAGGGCATAATCGGCCAAAATGGGGAAAGGAAGAACCATCTGGTCTACCTCGGTATCGCAGTTTCCTCTGACGCAGAGGATCTCGTTCTTATACTCCGACAAAAGCTCGATAACCTTTTTCGGGGCATAATCGTCGGGCAGATCGTTTCTCGGACCGTGGTATAAAATATCGCCGAGAAGCAGCATACGGTCGGCCTTTTCGGCCCTGTAAGCCGCAAGCGTTTTTTTGCACCAATAGGCGCTTCCGTGAATATCCGATGCAATAAATATTTTCATATTACTACCTAACATTTCTTCATAAGTCTTATATAAAACTCAACCGCTCTTGCCGCGCAGTCGACCCTTATACGTTCGTTGTTTCCGTGGATGGTGGCCCGTTCCTCACTTGTAAGGTCCATAGCCGAGAAGCGGTAAACCTTATCGGAGATTCGGCCGTAGTGACGGGAATCGGAGCACTGCACCATAAGATAAGGGGAAACGATGGCCCCCTTCCAGGTCGAGGCAATCGCCTCGGTCACCTTATCGTAGGCGGGGCAATCGGTCTCCGATATTCTGGAGGGGTTCATACCGTGAACGATACTTACCTCGATAGACTCGTCCTTAATAGTCTTTTTTATGTATTTGAGGGCCGAGTCCATATTGTCGGTTGAAAGCAGGCGCATATTACAGCCCATCGTAGCCTCGGGAGGGATAACGTTGGGGGCGTCGCTGCCCTTCATCTGGGTAAAGGCGACGGTAGTACGAAGGAGGGCGTTTATCTCGCCGCCCTGCTTTTTACACATAAAGTTATCGATAAGGGGCTTGAAGATCCCGAGATTAGCGAAGATCATTCGGAAAAGGAAGTTTGAATGACGGCCCAGAGTATCGAACATCTTTTTAACGGGGGGAGTAACCGCCGATTTAAAGGGGTGCTTCTCCATTTTACAGCAGGCCGCCGATAAAACTCCCACAGGCGTATGGGGCTTCGGGGCCGAAGCGTGACCTCCCGCCGATTTGGTGGTAAATTTCACGTCCATCATACCCTTTTCGGCAATTCCGATAAGTCCGCAGGGAGCCTTAACTCCGGGGAAGACCCTTTCGACTACGGCGCCGCCTTCGTCGACTACAAGGCCGAGGGTAATACCCTTTTCCTCAAAATAATCGACGATCCTTACGGCTCCCTCGCCGTTTACCTCTTCGCCGCCCGAAAAGGCGAAATAGACGTCGTTTTCGGGAACGAAGCCTTCGGCTATGAGGGCGTCGGCGGCCGAGAGTACGCCGTTAAAGGTGACCTTTGTATCGAGGGTGCCTCTGCCCCAGATAACACCGTCCTCGAGTATTGCCTCAAAGGGGGGCTTATCCCAGCCCTCCTCGACTACGGGAACGACGTCGTAGTGAGCCATAAGGACGGTAGGTTCGCCCTCGGTCTTGCCGCTCCACTTAAAGAGGAGGCCTCTATCCTCAAGACGGGTCAGCTCGCAGGTTCCGAAAACGTTCGGATAAAGCTCGGGCAGGGCCGAGATCAGTCCTTCGAATTCGCTGTCGTCCTCCAAAGAATGATCGCGGTAGGATACCGTTTTAAAACGGACGAGACGGCGAAGGCGCTCGACGATCTTGTCGGTATCGACCGTTACCTCGTATTCGTCAACCTTGGGGCCCTCTTTAGGCCTGAAAGCAAGGGCGCGTATAAGAATTATCGCTATAAAGAGAAGGACGATTCCGAGAATTATATAAAGGGGTAACATTATATTATTCCTTTCTTATACATAATGCGTGCTACCAGCAGGGTAAAGAGAACGCCTACGGGAACCATTATGCCGACGGTGGACTTATTAAGGGCGGGGACGAAGATAAAGAGAGCAAGCATAAGGATGATCGGAGGGATAGCAAGCTTTACGTTCTTCGAGATAAATACGACGCCGAGACCGCCGAAAAGGGCAGGGAGTATCATTTCAAAGGCGGGCTTTAAAACGGGGTTTTCGAGGATAGGCTGAAGAGGAACGATGAAGATAACGCCGAGGATTATAATGACCGTCGTAACGATAGAGGAAACGGCGATCGAAATAGTAGAGATGACCTCGGCCTCTTCGGTTCCGGGCTTGGTGCCTGCACGCTCCATAGCGTCGACGGCGCAGGGAAGCTTAAGGTTGGAGATATTTCCCGTTACGAAGGAAAGGTAGGTTCCTCCGGCTCCCAGCATGGGAACGTAGGTGAATATCTCGATAAGTCCTACCGCCCAGTACATAGGCAGGGTCGCGAGAAGTCCTTGCCCGAGGGCCTGCCAGTCGGGCAGAGCGTTAAATACAAAGCAAAGTACAACGGGAACGAGGATTATAAGGGCGGCAACCGAGAGGCCCCATATCTTACCGTCGCGATGTACCGAATCCATATAAGTTGCAGGCTTTTTCATTATGCACGTACCCCCTCTAACATTTCTTTAGTAATTTCAAATCCGCCGAAAAGATCGCTGAAAAGAATTGCCGAAGCCATTCCGCAGATAAGGCTTATGGGCAGGGCGTAGTCGGTCAGCCAGCGGATCTTAAATTTGGTCGAAAGAATACCTAAAACAGCCATAACTACGGCGGATACCACCATTACGCAAACGGGGGTAAAGCCCTGTGCGAAGCCCTGGGAGAGGTAGGTAACGTCACAGAAAACGTAGCCTAAAAAGGCCGAGATCATACCGAGGAACATAGCGTTGAAGAAGATCTCGCCCCACTTCTTGTCCTTCATACCGATCTTGGAAACGCCCGTCTGAACCTTCTTTGTCATAATGGGGGCCAGCACGAGGCTCAAAGCGATAGAAAGGGTCATAACGAGGAGGATGGTAACGTAGTGGGAGGGGTCGACGACCAGATCACTGCCGATGCCGAGGGGCTCGGAGGTGTTCTGTGCGGCGATAAGCTCGTAGGAAAGGGAGCCGACGACCGAAAGACGAAGCCAGGGCAGGGGAACGCCGAGGGTCTTTGAAAGGACCACGACCCCGAGAAGCACCGCAACGGCGGGGGCTATGGTGAAAACGGCCGAGGAGGAGACCGTCTTTTTTACCACCGAGCCGGCTATTCCGAGCTGTTTTGCGCGTTTAAGCGCTTTCACGAGGAAATATATCGACTGACCGAGGACAGCGGCGATAACAATTCCCACGATGATGAAAATTATGTAACTGTTTGCGCTGAAAGGCATAATTACATCTCCTTTTTATATGATAGATACTATTATAATATATATTTCCAAAGGTTGCAAGAGAAAACAGTGGTCAGTGGTCAGTGGTCAGAGAAACGCCCTTGACGCAAAATGGTGTTCCTCCCTGCGGTCGAAATTTGTTTTCCCTCTTCCCTTTTCCCTTATCCCTAACGATAAGAACTAAACCTCCGCCGACGGCGGAACCTAAAAAACCGCCCGTAAGGGCGGTTTTTTAGGTGTTGGGCCTCGGAAGAATTTTATGCGAAATATTCGAACCATAAATACATTCCGCCGTATATCAAGGGCTGATGTATAAGATAGACGAGCAGGGTATGCCTTCCGATAAAGGAAAGGGCCTTTACGGGGTTGGCTCTGAAAAACTTCGGCGCGGTACCCTTTTTAAAGGGGCGGCCGAGAAAGCTTCCTGCGAGGAATATGAAGACCCAAGGGAGTATCGGATAATAGTCGGCCGAAATTACTCCCGTATTAAAGCCGATAATACTTAGTATAATATTTAAAATTTCACTGTTCGTATATATCTCGACCGAATATACCTGAAAAGAAATTGCGAAAAGAACTACCGATACCGCCGCACCGACGAACACAGGTATCTTTTTAAGAAAACGTCCGATAGCGGCGTAAAGAAGCATTGCGACCCCGAAGAAATGAAGAATACCGAAAATAATAAGCTGATCGGGTATGGCGAAATAGGTTACCGCCGTTACGAGGAGTCCCGCGGCAAGGGTCTTTACTCCTCTTTTCGCGTTGCTTCGGGTAAGGGAGCAGGATATTCCCGAAATAAGCGCGAGGCAGACGACGAAAAATATTCTGAGACTGTCCATAACGACGGTTCCGAAAAGCCAGACGTCGACCGAGAATATTGCGGTAAGATTATACATTGCGTGATATATTACCACGAGGATTATGCAGATTCCACGAAACATATCCAAAAGATGATAGCGGTCTTTTTTCAGCGTAGCCAAAGCTTTCTCTCCTAAAGCGTTTTTTTCATTATACCCTTCCGTGCCTTTTAAATCAACAAAATAATTTGTTGAATAGTTATTTGAAATAGTGTATCCTTATATAAAACGTTTTGATTGGAGAAGCAAAATGGATAATTTGTTTGAAAAAATTATTTCTGTTTTTACGGCTATAGGTAGGGATATCGCTTCGGCCTTCGGCGCGCTTGGCGACTTTATAAGCGGGCTGAGCGGCTGGATGTATACCTATCTGCTGGTAATACTTCTCGTTGCGGGCGGTCTTTTCTTCACCATCCGTACTAAATTTATTCAGTTTTCTATGCTTAAGGAGCAGTTTCGCGCCGTTACCGAAAAGCCGAAGGACAAAAAGAGCGTTTCCTCCTTTCAGGCCCTTATGGTCTCGACGGCCTCCCGCGTCGGAACGGGTAATATAATCGGCGTTTCTACCGCTATCTGTATGGGCGGCTACGGTGCCGTTTTCTGGATGTGGGTGATCGCGATAATCGGCGCCGCATCGGCCTTTGTCGAGAGCGCTCTCGCTTAGATATTTAAGAGAAGAGGACCGCAGGGCGGCTACGGCGGCCCCGCCTACTATATCGAGCAGGGTCTCGGAAGCAAGGGACTTGCGCTGCTTTTCTCGGTGCTTCTTATTATAACCTACGGCGTCGGCTTTAATATGCTTGCATCCTACAATCTGCAGTCGACCTTCGAGGGTTACTCCTTCTACGACCCCTCCTATACCCCTTGGATAATCGGACTTATACTCGCGGTTATCGTCGGCTTCTGCCTGTTTGGCGGCGGCAAGCGTATAATAAATATGACGACCCTGCTTGTCCCCATTATGGGAACGGCATATATTCTCGTCGCTCTTATAATAGTAGTGATGAATATAGGAATACTTCCCGACGTATTCGGAAAGATATTCGCAAACGCCTTCGATTTCCCCGCTATTTTCGGAGGAATTACCGGCTCCTGCCTTATGTACGGAATAAAACGCGGACTCTTCAGTAACGAGGCAGGCGTAGGCTCTGCTCCCAACGCTTCGGCCTCGGCCGAGGTAAGTCATCCCGTAAAGCAGGGACTCGTTCAGGTCCTTTCGGTGTTTATCGATACCATACTCGTCTGCTCGGCTACCGCCTTTATGTGCCTTTGCTCGGGAGTTGAGGCTACCTCTGAGGTTTCGGGCGCCCCCTACGTTCAGGCCGCTCTTACCAAGAACCTCGGCTCCTTCGGCCCGATATTTATAACCGTAGCGATGGTCCTTTTCGCCTTTACGACAATTATCGGAAACCTTTTCTACGTTGAAAAGAGCTTCCTTTATATGAACAAAGGTCCTCTCTCGAAAAAGCAGGATACGGCATATAAGCTTGTTGCCTGCGGTCTTGTGCTTTTAGGCTCTGGGCTCAGCGCAGGACTTTTATGGGATATCGCCGACGTTACGATGGGCACAATGACCATAGTCAACATCCCCGTTATCCTTATTCTCGGAAAATACGTCTACCGAGCTTTAGACGACTATAAGCGTCAGAGAAAAGCGGGTATCGACCCCGAGTTTAAGGCGCAGTCTATCGGAATTAAAACAAAAACCGATTATTGGAACTAAAGGGGCCGCCCGAATGGGTGCGCACCATAATGAAAGTATGATATTCTCTGGTCGGAATTTCTTTAGAAACGGTCAGACCCGTTCTGCCTGTATAAGAGCTTTGCGGGCCGCCTTCACCGCCGTTTGCGTCGTAGCTTAAGGTATTGGTAGCGTGCAGTCGCTTCGACCTTATAGGTACCGCTATTATTCGCCGAACTTGCAATAGTTTTTTGTAATTTTCTTTGCGTTCGTTACGTTACAGTTCAACCTTTACGGTCAAGTTATTCCGCTTATATACTCTTAGCCGTGAAATTAAAAAACCGAAAAATAATATTTTACCGACATAACAGATTGACAAAACTTTATCAATTTGTTATACTGAAAACGGCATATTGCTAAACCATAACTATTCTTAAAGGAGTGCAATTACTATGGCAACATCTAAAGTGGCTTATCTTGTAAAGCCTAAAATCGTTGACGGTGTTGAGGGCGAGGCTATCGTTGAGCTCCGCGACATCGAAATTCCTACCCCCGGCCCCGGCGAAATTCTCGTTAAGGTTGAAGGCTGCGGCATCTGCGGCACCGACGTTCACGAATATCGCTACAATCCCTTCGGATATAAAGAGATCGTTCTCGGTCACGAGGGAACGGGTGAAGTCGTAGCTATCGGCGAAGGCGTTACCACCGATACCAAGGGCGACCCCATCAAGGTCGGCGACAAGGTTGTTACCTCGGTTCTTCTTTGCGGCGAGTGTGATTACTGCCGTCGCTTCCCCGAGCTTCCCAACCTCTGTGCAGGTCTCGGCGTTTACGGTCTTATCGAGGACGACGCTGAGCATCACAACAACGGCTGGTTTGCAGAACATATCCTCGTTCGTAAGAACTCCTCTATCTTCGTAGTTAATGGTATGACCGTTGACGAGAGAATGCTTATCGAGCCCGCTTGCGTTTGCGTTCATTCCTGGAACCGCGCACGCTCCACCAACCTCATCAATTTCGGCTCTACCGTACTCGTTCAGGGCTGCGGACCTATCGGTCTTATGCAGATCGCAGTACTTAAGGCCGCAGGCGTTGTTAACATCATCGCCGTTGACGGCGTTGACACCCGCCTTGCACTTGCTAAGGAAATGGGCGCTACCGAGGTTATCAACTTCCGTGAGCTCAAGACCATCGAAGAGAGAGTTGCCCGCGTACAGGAGCTCACAAACGGCTTCGGCGCAGACTTCGTATTCCAGTGCACCGGCGTTCCTCAGGCAGCAGCCGACGCTTACAAGTACGTTCGTCGCGGCGGCGGATACTGCGAGATGGGCTTCTTCGTAAACGCAGGCGAATGCACCATGAACCCCCATTTCGACCTCTGCAACAAGGAGATCACCCTCGTAGGCTCTTGGGTCTACTCTGCTAACGAGTATATCGAGACCCTCGGCTTCCTTAAGAACGCAAGAAATATGGGAATCCCCGTAGAAAAGCTCGTTACTCATCACTATCCCCTCGAGCAGTATGTTGACGCTATGGAGAAGAATATCTCCCTTACCGGCGTTAAGATCGCTATCGTAATGGAATAATATCTTAAAACTATAAAACCCGAGGTGTTTTTCACCCCGGGTTTTTCTTTTTCTATTGTCAAAAAAATAACAACAAATTATTCTCAGAACGCATATTATCCTTGATAAAATATGAAAAAATTGGTATAATAATCGTAATTGGTTTTTTATACCCGACTATGCGGAGGTTTTAATGCTAAAAAGCAAAAACAAGGTCGTTTTAGATAGTATTATTATAGGTGCCGCTCTCTTTTCAATGTTCTTCGGCGCAGGAAATATGATCTTCCCTCCGTATTTGGGACTTAAGGCCGGAACCGATTGGTTCAGCGGCTTTTTGGGCTACTATATTGCCGATATCGGACTTGCCGTCGTTGCCATCCTTGCTCAGATAAGGGTAGGGGGTCACGAAAGGTTTTTAAGCCCCTTGGGAAAATTCGTCGGCCCCGTGATGATGTTTGCGGTGGTTATGTGTATCGGACCTATCATAAGTATTCCCCGAACCGCCGCCACAACCTACGAGCTGTCAATAGCTCCGATCTTCGAAGGTTTTAATACGCCGCTTTTTTATATCATCTTTTTTTCGGCGGTTGCCCTGCTTTGTATAAATCAGTCGGCCGTTGTCGACATTATCGGAAAGATCCTTACCCCTCTGCTTTTTTTGGGGCTTATATTCCTTATCGTGATGGGACTTATAAACCCTATGGGAAATATAACCCTTCCTCCCCGAACCGAAAACGTTATTGCCGACGGCATAAGCGCAGGGTATCAGTCGATGGACGTTTTAGCCTCGGTAATTTTCGGGGTCATAATCCTTTCCTCCGCCGCCGATAAGGGGCATACCGAGGAAAAGGCGAAATCCCGCGTTGCCGCAGGTGCGGGAATAGTTGCGGGAATAGGCCTTCTTATAATTTATCTTGGCCTTACCTATCTCGGAGCGACCGCTTCCTCGGGCTACGATATGCATATCGATAGAACAAGCCTGCTTACCTCGATAATCTCGACCCTTATGCCCGGAACCTGGGGACTCGTCTTCTTCGCGGTGGTTGCGGGACTTGCCTGTCTTTCTACCGCCATCGCACTCACGATCTCGGCGGCCGAATATTTGGAAGGACTTACGAAGGGCAAGATAAAATATAAATATTTCGTAATAGGTATCTGTATTTTCGACGCGATAATATCCCTCGCGGGAGTCGAAATGCTTATAAGCTTTGCGGCGCCTATCCTCGAAATAGTTTATCCCCCGATACTGATGCTTGTTCTGACCTCCTTCCTGCCGAAACGGATAGGGGAACTGCCGAAGATGATCTCCGCCTTTTGCGCAATGCTTTTCGCGGTCCTTACGGTGATCTCCTCCTACGGAGTAGAGATACCTCTGCTTCGCGAGCTGCCCCTTTCTACGCTGGGTCTCGGCTGGCTGTTGCCCTCGGTGGCGGTACTGCTCCTTGGGATCGCGGGCGATCTGCTCTTTAATACAAAAACAAAATTAAGCAAACACGAATATAACTCTTAAAATCTTAAAAAGGAGGCGACCGACTTGGCAAAAGATATGGTCGAAAAAATCGTTCAGGCCGAAAGGCAGGCCGAGGAGCTGATCGAAGCCGCGAATAAAAAGGCCCGAGAGACCCTCGCCGCGGCCGAAGCCCGTACCAAGGAGACCTTGGCGGGGGCGAAGCGTCAGTCTGATGCAGATGCCGAAAAAATAGTAAACGAAGCCATCGCCCAGGCTGAAACTATCCGCAGTGATGCGGGACGTAAGGGCTGGACCGAGGGTGAAAAGCTTTCTGCCCGAGCCGATAAGGCGAGAGACGAAGCGGTTAAGGCCGCCGTTGAAATTATTTTTGGTTAAAAGAAAAAAACAACCTTAAAAAGGCGGTGATATTTTGGCAAAACTCGATATGCAAAAGGTGAGTATTTTCGCCCTTAAAGGCGATAAAAAGAAGATACTTACCGCTTTGCAGAGCCTTGCGGCCTTCGATCTTTCGGGAGCTGAAGCCGCGCCGCGGGAAGGCTTTTACCGCGAAAGCGAAGAAGCCGACGGTATTCTGAAGCTAAGCGATGCGGCCGACGGAGCGCTAAAAATGCTTAACCGTATTGCTCCCGCGAAAAAATCCCTGCTTTCGGCTTTTTCGGGCCGAAGAAAGATATCCTCGGAGGAATTCTTCGCTATAGAAGAACGGTCCGACGAGCTTATAGGGATATGTAACGAGATACTTAGTATTGAACGAACGATCGCCGAGCATAAGGCGGAAATAGTACGGCTTGAGATCTCCTCGGAGCAGCTTTCGGCCTACGAGGCGCTCGACCTTCCGTTATCCTTTACGGGAACCGAAAAAACGGTGGCCGCTATCGGTACGGTATCGGGACTTCTGAGCCTCGACGACCTGCTTAAAAAGCTTGCCGAGGCCGCACCCGAAACCGAGATATATGCCGAGACCGTAGGCACTGCCTCGGGTCAGACGGCAATATTCGCAACCGCTCCGAGGCGGGAAGAGGAAGCCTTTAACTCGGCTCTTCGCGAGATAGGATTTTCAAGACCCTCGAATACGAGCGAGCTTTCTCCCCGAGAGGAGCTTGCCCGAATAAAGGACAGGAAAGAAGCCTTAGAGAAGGATATCTCACAGGGGAAGGAAAGGATCGCGTCCTTTGCCGAATACCGAAACGATATCGAGATACTTAGCGATTGGTACCTTTCAAAGTCTCTAAGGATCGAGGCGCAAAACTCCCTCGATAACTCGAAGCATACCGTGGTAATAACCGGTTATATCCCGACCTGCGATCTCGAGCTTTTAAAAACTGCTCTGACCGAAAAATTCACGGTCCATATCGAAAATGAGGCGGCCGACCCCGAAGAAGCTCCCGTAAAGCTTAAGGGAAACGCCTTTACCGAACCGGCAGAGAGTATTACCGCAATGTATGCGCTGCCCTCTGCGGCCGATATCGACCCGACCCCCGTAACCTCATTCTTCTATTATTTCTTCTTTGGAATAATGCTTAGCGATGCGGGCTACGGACTACTGATGTGGATAGCGACCTGGGCGGTCAACAAGTTCCTCGACCCCGAGCCGAATATGCGAAAGAATATGAAGCTCTTTATGTACTGCGGAATTTCTACGACTCTTTGGGGACTTTTCTTCGGAAGCTTCTTCGGAGTCGATATAATAACCGCGATCTTCGGTCAGCTTCCCTTTAAATACCCGTTTATAAATCCGATGAACGGTGACGCGGTAATAATGCTTGTGCTGAGCCTTGCCCTCGGCCTTGTGCAGATACTTGCGGGTCTTGCCGTAAAATTTTGGATAACCCTTAAGAGCGACGGCTTCTTAGATGCCTTCCTCGATACGGGACTCTGGATAACGACCCTTTTGGGCTTTACCCTGCTTGCGGTGGGAATGATGCTTCTCCCCGTGCTTCAGACGGTCGGCCTTACAGTAGCCTTCGGCTCAATGGCGGGAATAGCCCTATTCGGGGGACGAAAGAAAAAGGGCGCGATGAAGTTTATCGGAGGTCTGGCCTCCCTTTACGACATTACGGGATACGTCAGCGATCTGCTTTCCTTCTCGCGACTTATGGCCCTAGGGCTTACCACCGCCGCCATCAGTATGGTCTTCAATATGCTGGGCGTAATGGTTAGCGGAGGTATAATCGGAAAGGTCTTTATGGTGGCCGTACTGCTGGTCGGTCACGCCGTAAACTTCGGACTTAATGCGCTTGGCGCTTATGTTCATACACTGAGACTTCAGTACGTAGAGCTTTTCTCGAAGTTCTACGACGGCGGCGGGCGAGCCTTCATCCCCTTCGCCTTCAAAGGTAAATATATCAGAATCAAGGAGGACAAATAATTATGTCAGGAATCGTTTTAGCACTTATCGGTGCCGCACTCGCAACAATTTTATCAGGTATCGGCTCTGCAAAGGGAGTCGGAATGACCACCGAAGCAGGTATGGGAGTTTTGGCAGAAGACTCTTCAAAGTTCGGTAAGCTCCTCGTTTTAGAGCTTCTCCCCGGTACTCAGGGTCTTTACGGCTTCATCGTTGCCGTTATCATTATGCTTAACATCGGCGCTCTCGGCGGAACTATCGATATGGATATGAGCTTCACTAAGGGTCTGCTCTATCTTATCGCCTCTATCCCGATCGCGTTGGGCGGCCTTTTCTCGGCTATCGCGCAGGGACGCGCCGCTACCGCAGGTGTCGGACTTATCGCCAAAAAGGGAGAAGACTTCTCTAAGGCAATGGTTTCCACTACCCTCGTTGAGATCTACGCTCTTCTTGCCTTCCTCATATCTCTGCTTTCCGTAATCGCTATAGGATAAGGAGAATAATATGAGCGCAGAAGAAAAAATTCTGGGTGGCATATTAAGCGAAGCCGAAGCGACTGCCAAGGCTGCCGAGGAAAAAACGGCCGAAGAGGTCAAAAAAATGGAGGAAGCTGCCGCCGCTGAGGCGAAGGCCTACTCTGCCGAGGTTATCTCGGCCGCCCTCTTAAAGGCAAAGGCTATAAAGAAAAACGCCGACTCGGCCGCAGAGCTTACCGTCCGCGATATGAAGCTCTCCAAAAAGCACGAGGAGATCGAAAAGACCGTCGCTATGGCTCTTGAGGCTACTCTGAAGCTTGACGACGAAAAATATTTCGCCCTTTTAAGCAAGGTAGCCGCACCCTATGCCAAGGACGGCGAGGCCGTTCTAAAGGTCGGTAAAAAGGATAAAAAGCGCGACCCTTCGGTCTTTCTTAAAGCCCTTGCGGAGAGGGGTATAAAGGCGATCCTTTCGGATACCTCTGCCTTAGAGGACTACGGCTTCGTGCTTTCCTACGGCGACGTGGAATATAACCTAACGCTTGCCGCCCTTATAAACGATAAACGCGATATTATAGAAGACCGTATTCATCGAATACTCTTTGAATGATAAGCTATATAAAGGAGGCCCTTTAGTGGCAACAAGTTCATACGCCTTTGCGGTAGGAAACGTAAGGGCCAGAGAAACCGCGCTTCTTAAAAAACAGGATATTTTTCAGCTTCTGTCCTTTAAGACCCCTGCCGAAGCGGTAGGCTTTTTAAGGGAGAAGGGCTTTGCCTGCCCCGATACTCCCGACGGCGACCTTTTTAAGGTCGAGGAGCAGAAGCTCTGGGAGTATATTAAGGAGGTCGCTCCCGATTTTTCGGTATTTTCGGCCTTCATTCTTCAAAACGACTGTCACAACATAAAATCGGTCCTTAAGTGTATGTCACTCAGCAGGGAGTATAAGGAGCTTATCCTTTCTCCCTATACCGTCGAGCCCGATCAGGTCTATCGCGCCGTAGCCGAAAAAAGGTTTTCGGAGCTGGGCGAGGATATCGCCGACGGCGTAAAGGAAGCGGCAGACGCCCTTCTTAAGGTAGGCGATCCGCAGCTTGCCGACGCTATCATCGACGGTCTCTTTATGGAGCTTCGGCTGAAAAGCGCCGAAAAGCTTAAGCTTTCAATGCTTGAAAAGATTATAAAGACCTCGGTGTTCTACGATAATATTAAGGCGGCTATCCGCTGTGCCCGAGCCAAAAAGCCTATGGCCTTTTGTGAGGTCTGCCTTATCGATACACCCGAGCTTTCCAAAAAAGACCTTATTCCCGCCGTGCTTAAGGGCCCCGACGAGGTTTTGGCCCTTTTGGAAAAGGCCTCGGCCCTCGGTTCTGCCGAAGCGGCCGCCGCTTATAAAAGGTCTCCCTCCGAATTTGAAAAAACGGTTGACGACCTTATTATGTCGGTTGCGGTAAAGGCGAAATACGTTGCCGTCGGAGCCGAACCCCTTATCGCCTATCTTCAGGCGAGACTTTGCGAAATAAAGGTCGCACGAATCGTCGTAAACGGTATTACTATCGGTGAAGGCGAAGAAAAGGTGCGGGAAATGTTGAGGGAGCTTTATGGTTAAGATAGCATTTTTGGGCGACCGCGAAAGCGTTAAGGGCTTCGCCTGCGTGGGGGTAAACGTTTTCCCCTGCGAAACGGCTGAAGAGGCCGAGAAAGCGCTTAAAAAATTAACCGACGGCGAGTACGGCATAATTTATATAACCGAAGAATACGCCCTCGCCCTATCCGAGCAAATAGAAAAGTTCGACGAGCGTCTGAGCCCCGCAATAATTCCTCTTCCCGGAGTTAAAAACAACAACGGAATAGGAATTACCCGTCTTAAGGCCTCGGTAGAAAAAGCCGTCGGTTCGGATATTATATTTAATAAATAATTTACTCTAAGGAGCTAAAAATATTATGGCAAACGGAGTTATAACCAAGGTCGCAGGCCCTCTTATAATCGCCGAGGGAATGCGCGACGCAAATATGTTCGACGTTGTAAGGGTCAGCGATAAGCGCCTTATCGGCGAAATAATCGAAATGCACGGCGATAAAGCCTCGATTCAGGTTTACGAGGAAACCTCGGGTATCGGCCCCGGTGAGGAGGTCGTATCTACCGGAATTCCGCTGTCGGTTGAGCTTGGACCCGGACTTATCGGCTCTATTTTCGACGGTATTCAGCGTCCTCTTGCTAAAATTATGGAGGTCAGCGGTACTAACCTCGAAAGGGGAGTAGAAGTACCCTCTCTTGACCGCGAAAAGAAATGGCCCTTCGTTCCCGTAAAGGAGATCGGTGACGAGGTCGTCCCCGGCGATACCTTGGGTACCGTTCAGGAGACCGCCGTTGTTTCGCATAAAATAATGGTCCCCGATAAGATTTCGGGTAAGATCGTCGATATTAAAAAGGATTTCTACTCGGTCAAGGATATCGTGGCCAAGATCGAAACGGCTAAGGGTATCGTCGAGCTCAAAATGATGCAGACGTGGCCCGTTCGTGTAGGCCGACCCTATAAGACCAAGCTTTCTCCCGATATTCCCCTCGTCACGGGTCAGCGCGTTATCGATACCCTCTTCCCCCTTGCAAAGGGAGGCGTGGCATCGGTTCCCGGCCCCTTCGGTTCGGGTAAGACGGTCGTTCAGCATCAGCTTGCAAAGTGGGCCGCCGCCGATATTATCGTATATATCGGATGCGGTGAGCGCGGTAACGAAATGACCGACGTTTTGAACGAATTCCCCGAGCTTAAAGACCCCAGAACGGGCAGCTCTCTTATGGAGCGTACCGTTCTTATCGCCAATACCTCGGATATGCCGGTTGCCGCCCGTGAGGCCTCTATTTATACGGGTATTACGATCGCCGAATACTTCCGCGATATGGGCTATACCGTAGCCCTTATGGCCGACTCTACCTCCCGTTGGGCCGAGGCTCTTCGTGAAATGTCGGGCCGTCTTGAGGAAATGCCGGGCGAGGAAGGCTATCCCGCCTACCTCGGCTCCCGTCTGGCGCAGTTCTACGAGCGCGCAGGCCGCGTAATAGTTCGCGGAAGCGAGGATATAGAAGGTGCCCTTTCGGTTATCGGAGCCGTTTCTCCTCCCGGAGGAGATATCTCCGAGCCCGTTTCTCAGGCGACCCTTCGTATAGTCAAGGTCTTCTGGGGGCTGGACGCCTCCCTTGCCTATAAGCGTCACTTCCCTGCGATAAACTGGCTTACGAGCTATTCCCTTTATTCCGATTCCTTAGAGGATTGGTTTAAGAAAAACGTTAATTCCGAGTGGAACGACCTTCGCGCAAGACTTATGGCCATACTTCAGGAGGAGGCCGAGCTTGAAGAGATCGTAAAGCTGGTCGGTATGGACGCTCTGTCTGCTCCCGACCGCCTTACCTTAGAGGCCGCCCGCTCGGTAAGAGAAGACTATCTGCATCAGAACGCCTTCCACGAGACCGATACCTATACCTCCCTTGATAAGCAGTATTATATGATGTCGGCCCTTATGGAATACTACGTAAGATCGCAGACGGCGGTTAAAAACGGCGCCGATATCGAAAAGATAGTTGCCCTGCCGTCTAGGGAGCGTATCGGACGTCTTAAGTACGTCACCGAAGATAAGGTGAAAGTCGAGTATGACGCAATTCTTGCTCAGCTTGCCGAAGAACTCGACCGCGCGGCTGAAAATACCGAGAACTAAGGAGGAAAGATATGGCTAAGGAATACAGAACCATCCGCGAGGTCGCAGGACCTCTTATGATGGTAAGCGACGTAGAAAACGTCAAATACGATGAGCTTGGCGAGATCGAGCTTCCCTCGGGTGAGACGAGACGCTGTAAGGTTCTTGAGGTAAATGGCTCAAACGCCCTTTTGCAGCTTTTTGAAAGCAGTGCGGGTATAAATCTTCAGGACTCAAAGGTCCGTTTCCTCGGTCGCTCTATGGAGCTTGCCGTTTCGCCCGATATGCTTTCCCGCGTTTTCGACGGACTCGGCCGTCCTATTGACGGAGGTCCCTCGATAATCCCCGAAAAGCGTCTCGACGTTAACGGAAAGCCTATGAATCCCGCCGCACGTAACTATCCTCAGGAGTTTATTCAGACGGGAATTTCGGCTATCGACGGACTTAATACCCTCGTCCGCGGTCAGAAGCTTCCCATCTTCTCGGCTTCGGGTCTTCCTCATTCGAATCTTGCGGCGCAGATCGCCCGTCAGGCAACCGTTCGCGGCGACGGGGAGCAGTTCGCCGTCGTTTTCGCCGCTATGGGTATAACCTTCGAGGAGTCTAACTATTTTATCAATTCCTTTAAGGAGACCGGCGCTATCGATAGAACGGTTATGTTTATAAACCTTGCTAACGACCCCGCTATCGAGCGTATCGCGACCCCGAAAATGGCTCTTACCTGCGCCGAATATCTTGCCTTCGAGCTTGGTATGCAGGTGCTTGTAATTATGACCGATATAACCAACTATGCCGACGCCCTTCGTGAGGTTTCGGCCGCCCGTAAGGAGGTCCCCGGCCGCCGCGGATACCCCGGCTATATGTATACCGACCTTGCTACCCTCTACGAGCGCGCAGGACGTCTTAAGGGTAAGGACGGCTCCATAACCCTTATTCCTATTCTGACTATGCCCGAGGACGATAAGACTCATCCTATTCCCGACCTTACGGGATATATTACCGAGGGTCAGATAATCCTTTCCCGTGAGCTTTACCGTAAGGGTATAACTCCCCCCATCGACGTTCTGCCCTCCCTTTCCCGACTTAAGGATAAGGGTATCGGCGAGGGACGTACCCGTAAGGATCACGCCGCCACTATGAATCAGCTTTTTGCCGCCTATGCCCGAGGCAAGGACGCAAAGGAGCTTATGGTAATTCTCGGTGAGGCCGCCCTCACCGCAACCGACAAGCTTTACGCGGAGTTTGCCGACCGTTTTGAAAAGGAATACGTTTCTCAGGGCTATTCCGCCAACCGTACCATCGAAGAGACTCTTGATCTCGGCTGGAAGCTTCTCCGTATTCTGCCCCGAAGCGAGCTTAAGCGTATAAGCGACGAGATGCTCGATAAGTACTACTGATTAACCGACCCGAAAGGACTGAAGAAAATTGGCCGTTCTTAACGTGAACCCCACGCGAATGGAACTGACGCGCCTGAAAAAGCAGCTCACTACCGCCGTAAGAGGTCATAAACTGCTTAAAGACAAGCGCGATGAGCTTATGCGCCGATATCTCGACCTTATCCGCGAAAACCGAACCCTTCGCGAGGAGGTCGAAGCCGAGATAAAAGAGGCAAACGGTCATTTTGTAAAGGCTACGGGCGTTATGTCGAAGGAAAGCCTCGATACCGCCCTTCTTGTTCCTAAGCAGGAGGCCTACCTCAGCGTCGGCTCTAAAAACGTAATGAGTGTCGACATCCCTGTTTACAGTATCGACTGGCGAACGGGGGACACCTCCGACGTCTACAGCTACGGCTTCGCCTCAACCTCCTTTGAGCTGGACGAAGCGGTAGACAGGGTAAACGCCCTTCTGCCCAAAATGTTAAAGCTTGCCGAGGTCGAAAAGGCTACGAGCCTTATGGCGGGGGAGATAGAGAAGACGAGACGAAGGGTAAACGCCCTTGAGCACGTTATGATCCCGCGCTACCGCGAAACCATTCGTATGATAACAATGAAGCTGGAGGAAAACGACCGCTCCTCCAGAGCAAGACTTATGAAGGTCAAGGATATGATGATAAAGCAGACTATTGAAAATCGTCAGGCGAATCCCGATACTATTTAGGAGTTTTTTTAATGAGCGAAAAAATGTGGGCAGGCCGCTTTAAAAAGCAGCTTGACTCGGAAGTAAACGATTTTAATTCTTCGATAAGGGTCGACTGCCGTATGTATAAAAGTGACATCGGCGGCTCTATGGCCCACGCGGCAATGCTTGCCCGTCAGGGAATAATCGGCGAGGAGGATGCCGAGGCGATAATCGGCGGCCTCGAAGGAATTTTAGCCGATCTTGATAGCGGCGCCCTCACCTTCGATATGACGGCCGAGGACATACATATGTTTGTAGAAGCCGAGCTTACGAAGAGAATAGGCGATAGGGGTAAAAAGCTTCATACCGCCCGTAGCCGCAACGATCAGGTTGCCCTCGACGTAAGGCTTTATCTTCGCGATGAGGTTGAGGAGATCAAAGAGCTTCTTAAAAACCTTATTACCGTAATTGCCGATAAGGCCGAGACCTATAAGGCTACCGTTATGCCCGGTTATACCCATCTTCAGCGGGCTCAGCCCATAACCTTCGGTCATCATTTAATGGCCTATGCTCAGATGTTCCTACGCGATATCGAAAGGCTTCGTGACGCCTCCGACCGTATGAATTTTTCGCCCCTCGGCTCCTGCGCCCTTGCGGGTACGACCTATCCTACCGACCGCCGTTTTGTGGCCGAAAAGCTCGGGATGAAGGGTATCTGCGAAAACAGTCTCGACGGAGTAAGCGATCGCGACTTTGCGGTTGAGCTCGCTAATGCCTGCGCCCTTATTATGATGCATCTTTCCCGTTTCTCCGAGGAGATAATCCTCTGGTCAAGCTGGGAGTTTAAGTTTATCGAGCTTGACGATGCCTATTCGACCGGCTCATCCATTATGCCTCAAAAGAAAAACCCTGACATTTCCGAGCTGGTAAGAGGAAAAACGGGACGGGTCTACGGCGACCTTATAACCCTTCTCACAATGCTTAAGGGACTTCCTCTCGCCTATAATAAGGATATGCAGGAGGATAAGGAGGCCGTTTTCGACAGCATCGACACCGTAAAGCAGTGCCTTTCTATATTTGCTCCAATGCTCGATACTATGACCGTAATCGAGAAAAATATGCTTGATGCCGCCGCAAAAGGCTTTATAAACGCCACCGACGTGGCCGACTATCTAACCAAGAAGGGAACCCCCTTCAGAACGGCATATAAAATTTCGGGAACCTTGGTTGCCTACTGTATCGATAAGGGAACGGTTTTAGAAAAGCTTTCCCTCGACGAGTTTAAGAGCTTCAGCGAGGTCTTCGAAGCCGATATCTACGACGCCATAAACCTCGAAAACTGCACCTTCAGAAGAAACAGCGAAGGCGGAACCGCAGTAGAATCTGTCGAAGCCCAGATAGCTTCGGTAAGAAGCAAGCTTTGATTAAACTAAAAAAGCACCTCGTAAGGCAGTTATGATTAGGGATAAAATTAGGACATATGTGTCTTTGCGGATACATATGTCCTTCTGATTTTGTAAAAATCGATAGCGAGCGTAGGGCGCGAAAAGAAAATCGGCCTTACCCCGACGGGTCATTCTGAGCGTAAGTCGAAATTTTGCGACAATGAGATCCCGTCACCTGCGGTGCCGCGCTACGCGTTCGACAGGCTCAGGCAAGACCCATTGTCGCAGGTATAGTCGCAAAATCGCCATAGGCGGAATCTCGTCGGAGAACAAAACTATTCCGCCGCGCCCTACAACGATTACCGCAAATCCCTATCATTACCCGCTATACGAGGTGCTTTTTTTACGACTGCATCGTTTTATAGGTATAAAATTCGCCTTTTTTGGCCATAAGTTCATTGTAGGTTCCGAACTCGACACATCTTCCGTCCCGCATGACCGCGATCTTGTCGGCGTTTCGAATGGTCGAAAGTCTGTGAGCGACAATAAAGGTGGTCTTGTCCTTTGTCAGGTTGTTTATAGCGTTCTGGATCTCGGCCTCGCTGACCGTATCAAGGGCGCTGGTGGCCTCGTCGAAGATAATAACGTCGGGCTTTCTGATGATCGCTCGTGCGATAGATATCCTTTGACGCTGACCGCCCGAAAGCTTGTCTCCGTGCTCGCCGATAGAGGTGTTAAGTCCGTCGGGAAGCTTGGATATAACGTGGCGTAGGTTTGCCGCCTCGACCGCCGCCATAACCTCCTCGTCGCTGACGTTTGTGCGTCCGTAGGTGATGTTGTCGCGGATGGTTCCGCTGAATAGGATGGTGTTCTGCGGAACGACGGCTATGTGCTTACGGTAGGACTGAAGATCAAGGTCCTTCGAGTTCTTTCCGTCGATAAACATATCGCCCTCGGTGGGTCTGAAAAAGCCGATGGCCATATTTATTATGGTGGTCTTTCCCGAGCCCGATTCGCCGACCAGCGCTATGGTTTCGCCGGGGTTTATTTTAAGATTAAGGTTATTAAGAACCTTTCTGTCGTCGTCGGCATAGTGGAAGCAGATGTCCTTAAATTCGTACTCGCCCCTGAGCGTGGTCATCTTCTGCTTGCCCTTATAGTCCTCAACGTCGAAGGAGGAAAGTATCTCGCCGATAGAATGAACGCTTTCGGTACCCTTTGTGATAATGGGAAGAAGAGCGACTATTCCCGAAACCTTGGCCACAAGGCTGGTAAAATAGGTCTGATAAAGGGAGACGTCGCCGACCTCTATCTCGCCGTTTACCGCAAGAACTATGGAGCAAACGAGGCAGAGTATCTGAAAAACGTTGAATATTACCCAGCTTACCGAGCCGAAAAGCGACTGGATCATATCGAGCTTATAGCCCCGCTTTGCAACGTTGGTCACCTGACCCGTAAGCTTTTCGATCTCGTCGTTCTCCAGCGCGTGGGCGCGGGTTATGGGAACGAGCTCCACCATATCCATAACCTTCGAGGAGGTGCTTTCCATTTCCTGACGGAAAAGGTGATTTTCCTTACTCATACTCTTCTTAAAGGGGAGCATCGTAAGCACCGCAACGGGTATGGTAACGAGGAATATCAAAAATACGATAATGTTTTTCGAAACGACCACCGCAATGGTTACCGACATACTGAGAAGTACGTCGAGGGCCGTGTTGAATATCTGTGAGGATAGGGCCTCTACCGCCTCAACGTCGCGCATGACCTTAGACTGTATCTTACCCGATTGCATTTCCTTATGAAAGGAGATGGAAAGCTGCTGCAGCTTTCGTATCATGGCGCCGCGAAGTCCCGCCTCAACGTTTCGTCTCGCAATACTGAAGTATTTCACGTGAAGCATGTGGAAGGGGATATTCAGCATAAGCACGCCCACCGCAACCGCCACGTTGATAATGATCTGCGTGAGGGCGTCTGCAGGCTGCGCTACGGCAATATTTATAAGATTTGCCGTAATTATCGGCAGCACCCAGGTCGGTGAGACCTTGATGGCGTAAAAGAGCGCCGAAAGAAGAAGCTTCCATTTATGAGTTCGGTAGAGCTTAAAAAGAATCTTGAAAGCACCGCGCTTTTTCTCGGTGTAGGTTCTTATAAAGTCGTTCTCCTCCCGAACTATTTCGGCATCGCTGAAATGTGAATGTTTCTCATGTTTTTGGTCTTTGTTTAACATAAAAATCACCCCATAAATGATAAATTTTATCATCCACCTACATTATATACTGACCCTCGGAAATTGCAAGCAATTTATTTGCAAAAATCAAAAGTTTTTTGTTTGACATAAGGGTATGATTATAGTAAAATATAATAGTTATGTTATGTACAGAAACGGTCTTTTTAAAACCCTGTTGACATAATGCCTAAATCGGTATACAATACAAGGTGTGGAATCTACTATATTGTGGTATTCCGCTTAGTTTTGTTCTTGGGCATACTAATTATGCTAAGCAAAGACGAAAGATCCTCCTTTTAAAAACGGGCTCGGATCATTCGTCACCTTATCGCGAAATACTTATTAGGGAAGTGCCGTCTTGGATAAATTTATAGTAAACGGAGGAAACAGGCTGGTCGGACGCATTTGCGTAAGCGGTGCCAAAAATGCCGCGGTTGCGATTTTGCCTGCGGTCCTGCTTGCTGATTCTCCTTGCGTAATTGAAAACGTCCCCGATATTTCCGACGTTCACGGAATACTTCGCGCCTTAAGCGGTCTCGGCTGTACCGTAACCCCTCTTTCCCGTACCTCCTTCGAGATCGACCCTACCGGAGCGAATTCTTATATAGTAAATAAGGAAATGGCTCAGGGTATGCGCGCCTCGAGTTATTTTTTGGGTGCCCTTCTCGGAAGAAGCCTGCGTGCCAAGGTTGCTCCTCCCGGAGGCTGTGCTATAGGCCTTCGCCCCATCGATCAGCATATCAAGGGCTTCGAGGCTTTAGGTGCTAAGGTGACTATCGAATCGGGTATGGTCGTAGCCCGCGCCGAAAAGCTTATGGGCGGCTCGGTATACCTCGATATGGTCTCGGTAGGCGCTACGGTCAACATTATGATCGCCGCCGCAAAGGCCAAGGGTATGACGGTTATCGAAAACGCCGCAAGAGAGCCTCATATCGTCGATCTGGCCAACTTCCTTAACTCTATGGGTGCCGATATAATGGGCGCGGGAACCTCGGTTATAAAGATCCGCGGCGTTGAGCGTTTAAGAGGAACCTCTTACAGTATAATCCCCGATCAGATCGAGGCCGGAACCTATATGGTAGCCGCCGCCGCAACAAAAGGCGACGTCGTTATAAGTAACGTTATCCCTAAGCACTTAGAGTCGATAATCGCCAAGCTCAAGGAAGCGGGCGTTACGGTCGAGGAAGGGGACGAGTTCGTAAGAGTTACTATGGACAAGCGTCCGGGCAGATGTAACGTTAAAACTATGCCACACCCCGGCTTCCCCACCGATATGCAGCCGCAGTTTGCGACCCTGCTTGCCATCGCCGACGGAACCTCTATAGTTACCGAAAGCGTTTGGGAGAGCCGTTTCCGCTACGTTGAGCAGCTTACCTTTATGGGAGCCGATATTCAGGTCGACGGAAAATCGGCAATAATCTCGGGAACCGAGCGTCTTAAGGCCGCCCCCGTAAAGGCCGACGACCTCAGAGCGGGAGCCGCTATGATAATTGCGGGACTCGTTGCCGAGGGTCAGACCGAAATTGCCGATATCGAATATATTGACCGCGGATATGAGCAGGTAGTCGAAAAGCTTACCGCCGTCGGCGCCGATATAAAACGCGTATCCGACGAAAACATCGGATATTCTTTGAAAGCGAATTAAAAGATCCGTAGGGCGGGGGCTTGCTCCCGCCGTTTATTATATTATATATAATGTGTGAGGTGAGGATATGGCTAAGTTTTTTCCGATGTTTTCGGGAAGCGGAGGAAATTCTTCCTACATAGGCGACTCCGAAGGCGGTGTCGTAGTTGATATCGGCGTTTCCTATAAGCGCTTTAAGACCGCCCTTGCCTCTGCCGATATTCCCCTTGAAGCCGTAAAAGCCGTCCTCATAACCCACGAGCATACCGACCACGTAAAAGGCCTTAAGGTCTTTCTTAAAAACAACCCCGTTCCCGTTATCGCTTCAAGAGAGACGGTCTACGCGTTGGAGTTTGCGGGGATAATGACCTACGAAACTCCCCGTATCTATCTTGACGGAGAGGGGTACGAGCTTGACGGAATAAGGCTTACCCGCTTTGCTACGAGTCACGACTGTGTCGGCTCAAGCGGCTACGTTATCGAGCTGGCGGGAGGTACTAAGGTCGCCGTTTGTACCGATCTCGGTGTTATGACCGACTGTATAAAGGATAAGCTTTGCGGCTGTGACCTCGTAATGCTGGAGTCTAACCACGACCCCGTTATGCTCAGACTCGGACCTTATCCCGCCGAGCTTAAGCTTCGTATCGCCTCGGAAAAGGGTCATCTTCCCAACGCCGTCTGTGCCGAGACGCTGGCTCATCTTTACGAAAAGGGCACCTGCCGTTTCGTGCTGGCTCATATTTCGAAGGAGAACAATACCCCCGAAAAGGCCGCCTCTGCCGCCCGCGCCGCCCTTATGGATAAAGGAGCAAAGGAGGGCCGCGACTACGCGCTGTATATCGCCGAGCCCGAGGGGAGTAGGATCATACCGCTATGATAAAGCTGAAACTTATAACTCTCGGTAAACTTAAAGAAAAATATCTTCGCGAAGCCTCCGACGAATACGTTAAAAGGCTTTCGGCCTACGCAAAAACCGAAATAATCGAGCTGGAGCCCGTAAAGCTTCCCGAGTCTCCCTCCGAGGCCGAAACAGAACGTGCCCTCCTTGCCGAAGCCGAAATGATAAAGAAGAAGCTTTCGGGCGGCGCCCTTATAACCGCTATGTGCATCGAGGGGAAGCAGTTTTCGAGCGAGGAATTCAGTAAAAAGCTCAATACGTATATAAACAGCGGCAGAGGAGAGCTTATATTTATAATAGGAAGCTCCTTCGGACTTCACGAAAGTATAAAGGCCCTTGCCGATATAAAGCTGTCCTTTTCGGCTATGACTTTTCCGCATCAGCTCTTCAGAATTATGCTGCTTGAGCAGGTCTACCGAAGCTTCAAGATAGCCGAAGGCTCCCGATATCATAAATAATTTTAAAAACTTCAAAAAAACACTTGACCGCAGAGGTAGGTTGTGATATAATTACTCTACCTCTGTAGGTTCTTTTTTTTTGCAAAGAACTTTTTCAAAGCGAAAACGGTATGTGTGCACGCCGTTTCGTTGAGGGAGGCTAAATAGGTTTCGGACAGGAACGAAACCGAAAATATTCCGTAAAACGGGAGGTGCCGTCATGAGAGTAAAAATTACACTCGCCTGCACTGAGTGCAAGCAACGCAACTACAATACTATGAAAAACAAAAAGAACGATCCCGACAGACTTGAAATGAACAAGTACTGCAGATTCTGCAAGAAGCACACAGTTCACAAGGAAACAAAATAAGGAGGAATAATATGAAGGCAGTTAATAAGATCAGTCAGATTTTAACTGTGCTCTTTTCAGCAGCCGCAGTTATTCTCTTCTTCTTGCCCTTCGCCACCGTCGCTTTCGGCGGAAAGGATTACACCTTCATCGGTGCCCAGTTCGCATTCGGAACCGGTATCGAAGGCTTTAAGGATTCTCTGGCTAAATCAGGTCAGGTCCTGTTTTGTTTCATCCTTGCTCTGCTTACTCTTGTTTTCTCCGGACTTACCTTTAAGTTCAAAAAGATGAGATATTGGGCTCCCGGTGTGGGCCTTGCAGGTGCTGTATTTATGCTGGTTCGCGCGCTCAGAGGAGCAGGTCACTTTATCGACCACAGACCCTTAGAGCCCGCCAAGATCGGCTACGAGCCCTTCGTATGGCTTACCGTAGGCGCCCTCTTCGCAGCAGTCGTTTTCGGTATTTGTCATCTCTTCATCGACGATCGCATTATGGTCAGCGAGGGAAAAGCAAAGCGCACTATTATTCAGCGCATCGTTCACGCTCTCCGCGACTACAAGAGTGAAATTAAGAAGATCGTTTGGCCCGGTCCTCGCGATGTCGTTAAAAACACTCTCGTCGTTATCGCCGTATGCGTATTGGTCGGTATCTTTATCTGGCTCGTCGACTTCGGTCTTTCTTGGCTTATCCGTCTGGTTACAGGCGCTTAACTTGGAGGGCCTTATATGTCAGAGAGCAGTCAGGCAAGATGGTATGTCGTTCATACCTATTCGGGTTATGAAAATAAGGTAGCGAGCGATCTTGAGATCATGGTAGAGAACCGCAAAATGCAGGATCTCATTATGGACATCAAGATTCCTACCGAGACCGTTACCGAAATCAAAGAAGACAAGGTAAAAGAATACGAACGAAAGATTTTCCCCGGTTACGTACTCATTAAAATGATTGTTACCGACGATTCCTGGTATGTCGTGCGCAACATTCGCGGAGTTACCGGATTTGTAGGTCCCGGATCCAAGCCGGTGCCTCTTACCGACGCGGAGGTAGAAGCCCTCGGCGTTGAGAAGCACAGTGTTGAGGTCGGCTATAAGATCGGCGACCTTGTTAACATTGTGGACGGACCCCTTAAGGATTTTCAGGGTACCGTTACCGCTGTCGATCTCGAAAACGGAAGCGTCAGCGTAAACATTTCGATGTTCGGAAGAGAAACCCCTGCCGAGCTCGAACTCGACCAGATCGCTCTGGCCGACTAACATCAGTAAATACGCAGCTTGCTGCTTAATGCGTCAATAAAAGGCGCGTTGACCCTTGAACTTCAAGGGGTATTAAAACCGCGGCAGTTTGCCGCCGACGCGAAAAGCGTCACGGTGGGAGGAACGGGTATACGACCGTTCCGCCAAGTGAAAAAATCACTGTTACCACGAATAATGGAGGTGCAAACAATGGCTCAAAAAATTATTGGTTACATTAAACTGCAGATTCCCGCCGGAAAAGCCACTCCGGCTCCCCCGGTAGGTCCTGCACTGGGACAGCACGGCGTCAACATTATGGCGTTCACTAAGGAATTCAACGAACGCACTAAGAATGACGCAGGTCTCATAATTCCGGTAGTTATTACCGTTTATGCAGACCACTCGTTCAGCTTCATCACCAAGACCCCCCCTGCAGCAGTCCTCATTAAGAAGGCTTGCGGCATTGAGAGCGGTTCAGGTGTTCCGAACAAGAACAAAGTTGCAAAGATCACCAGTGAGCAGGTTAAGAAGATTGCAGAGCAGAAAATGCCCGACCTTAACGCCGCAAGCGTAGAAGCCGCTATGTCTATGATAGCAGGTACCGCTCGCAGTATGGGTATCGAAGTAGTCGACTAATCTCTCTCGTGGGAGGAAATTTCCGATTATACCACTTATTGGGAGGTAAAACAATGAAACACGGTAAAAAGTATAACGAAAGCGCAAAGCTTATCGAAAGCGGTAAGCTTTACGAGCTCGGCGAAGCTTGCGATGCCGCAGTAAAGTCTGCAACCGCAAAGTTCGACGAGACTGTAGAAATTCACGTTCGTCTGGGTGTTGACTCCCGCCACGCTGACCAGCAGGTCCGCGGCGCAGTAGTTCTCCCCAACGGAACAGGTAAAACTGTCAGAACCCTCGTTCTTACCAAGGGCGACAAGGCTAAGGAAGCCGAAGCAGCAGGCTCTGACTATGTAGGTGCAGAAGAACTCGTAGCCAAGATTCAAAACGAAGGCTGGCTCGATTTCGACGTAGTAATCGCAACCCCCGACATGATGGGTATGGTTGGTCGTCTTGGTAAGGTTCTCGGACCCCGTGGTCTTATGCCTACCCCCAAGGCAGGTACCGTTACCCCCGACGTTGCTAAGGCTGTTGCTGAGGCAAAGGCCGGTAAGATCGAGTACCGTCTCGACAAGACCAACATCATTCACTGCCCCGTAGGTAAGGTTTCCTTCGGCAAAGAAAAGCTCGAAGAGAATATCGATACCCTTATGAACGCTATTGCAAAGGCTAAGCCCGCAGCAGCAAAGGGTCAGTACATCAAGTCCTGCACCATCGCTACCACTATGGGACCCGGAATAAAGGTCGCCACCGGCAAATACGCCAACTAATTTAAGCAAAATTCGTCCGATACTTTGTCGTTAGCACATAGGATGCATCTATATGCTATCCTATGCGCTACTCCTCGTCTCGAACGAATTTTATCTTAAATTTAAGAGAGATTTTTTGTTTCAGATTTACGAAACGTGTTCGCGTGTATAGCACATACAGCGCTTCGCGGCGCTTCTCGTCTTACGCAAAATTCTCGCAAAATTAAACTAAATTCATTTTAGTTAAAAACCTAAATTCTTTTAAGTTTTTCTTGACAACGCAGGTTTTCTGTGTTATCATCTTTAAGCATCCAAAGACAGCAGGTCGCTTTTTCGATAAGTTTTATCGCCTGCCGAGGTAATGCGAATAGCTTTTTATAAAAGTATTATTCTGCCTGTCCTCACCGTCTTTGGAGGACAGGTTTTTTTAATTCACTAATTTCGGAGGTGAAAACTTTAATGCCTAACGCAAAAGTTCTCGAAGCAAAACAGGCAGCCGTTGCTGCTATCGCTGCAAAAATCGCAGACTCCGTTGCCGGTGTCGTTGTAGACTATTCCGGAACCTCTGTTGCTGACGATACCGTTCTCCGTAAAGAGCTTCGCGAAGCAGGAGTTGAGTACACCGTTATTAAGAACACCCTCTTAAAGCGTGCCATCGCAGGTACCGACCTCGAGGGAATGTCCGTGGTACTCGAAGGAACCACCGCTATCGCTATGTCTAAGGACGATCATACCGCAGCTGCAAGAATTCTCGGTAAATTCGCAGACGCACACGACAACTTCAAGATCAAGGCAGGTTACCTCGATGGAAAGACAATTTCCGTTGAAACCGTTAACGATCTTGCAAAACTCCCCACGAGAGACGTTCTTCTCGCAACCGTACTCGGTGCTTTCCAGGCACCTATGGCATCCTTCGCTCGCGCCGTACAGGCCATCGTTGATAAAAACGGTGAAGGCGAAACTGCCGTAGAATAATTTTAAAAAACTATAATATTTATTGGAGGAAAATAAAATGGCATCTGAAAAAGTAACAGCTATCATTGAAGAACTTAAAGTTCTTACCGTTCTTGAGCTTTCTGAGCTCGTTAAAGCAGTAGAAGAGGAATTCGGCGTATCCGCAGCAGCAGCTGTAGCAGTAGCAGCTCCCGCAGCAGGCGGCGCAGCAGCAGTTGAAGAGAAGACCGACTTCGACGTTGTTCTCGCAGCAGCAGGCGCTGAGAAGATCAAGGTTATTAAGGCAGTTCGTGAGATCACCGGTCTTGGCCTTGCTGAGGCTAAGGCTCTCGTAGACGGCGCTCCCAAGACCCTTAAGGAAGCTGTTGCCAAGGACGAGGCTGAAGCTATGAAGGCTAAGCTTGCTGAGGTTGGCGCTACTGTTGAGCTTAAGTAATTTAAGTTTAAACACACAAAAAAACCGTTGCTCTGCAGCGGTTTTTTTATTTTTAATCTTGACTTATTTGTTTTGATATAATAAACTGTTCCGAGGTGATGATTATGATATTCAGAGAAGAAAAAGAAGCTTCGAAAAAATACAAGCAGAACTATCTTGACGGAATAAACGGCCTAATTTCTTCCCGTCAAAAAAAGGCGGCGGGGATAAGGAAAAATTACGTTAAAAATATTTTCAACGATTCCGAAAAATACAGGACCGAGTTTAAAGAGATGCTGGGCTGGCCCCTCGTAGACCATAAGCCCTGCGACCTTCCTGCCGTTAAAAGCACTAAGCTGGCCGAGGACTCTGATTTCGAAATACTGCGTATGGAGATTGAAGTTTTAGAGGGTCTTTGGATGACCGGTCTTTTCTTTAAAATGAAAGGCGCGGATAAAAAGCCGCTCGTCCTCGTTTCCCATGGAGGCCTCGGTACTCCTGAACTCATTTCTGGGGTCTACGGCGATACCTCTAACTACAACGATATCCTGCCCCGTGTTATAAAATACGGCGTTCACGCCTTTGCTCCGCAGCTTCTTTTGTGGCAGGACGACTATGACGTCCCCTTCGACCGCAAGGAGATTGATGCCCGTCTTAAAAGGGTCGGAAGCTCCATAACCGCCGTCGAGGTTTTCGGATTTACCCGTGTACTCGACTATTTTGAAGACCAGCCGTTTGTAAAGAACTTC
>CASFDQ010000015.1 GCA_949293385.1 uncultured bacterium
TATTACCGCCAACGTCTGATTATAAGTTAAACCTGTCGTTATATTCTCCGCCTTAACAAAACAAAATTCACCGTTATAAACAACTTTTCTGAAATCACCGTATATTTCGTCCTGCTCTTCTATGAGGTTTATTTTCTCGCCGTCGTGTAAAACGGCAACTACTTCGCTGTTTTCGTCATAATGACGGTAAATTTTAATTTCATCCGACATCGATTTCCCCGTTGCCTTGACGACGACTATGTCATAATCCTCCGCTCCGGGTTTCAAATATATATATGCACTCGGGATATAGCCTTCATAATATGAATTGTAAACCACCTTAATCCAAGAAACGCCCTTTTCGTCGCTGACTATCTCGCCTACCACATCCAACGGTTCATTTTGTTTTATTGTTTCAAGAACCTTTTCACTGTTGTAAGAGGCTTCTTTGTACAAAGGTATATCCATAATCGTTTTTGCGGTATAGTCAATCGTTGCGGCAGCCCCGGACAGTAAACAGAATACGACAAACAACACCGTTATAATCATTATAAAAAATTTTTTCCGTTGTCTGTGCATTCTTTCTCCTTGTACCGTTTATTATTTTTTCATCAATTCGTGTATTCTTTCAGACGAACTGAGTAAATCTGCAACCGATTTATTCTGATTACAATATGCTATTATATATGCTATGTATTTACTTAAATCTGCCTCTATAAACCATTCGCAAGCCTTTACTTCCGGGCTTGTATAAGTAAGATTTGTGCTGAGAACGGCAGTGAACAGCCCTTCTTCGTACGCTTTCTGAAATTTCTCTTTTCCTTCGGTAAAAATTGCGAACGTTGCATTAAGGAATATTCTTCTTGCTCCGTCGTCTTTAAGATGACGGCATAATCTTAACATTGAATCACCCGTAGCAATTATATCGTCGGCTACAAATATATCTTTTCCATTTACGCTTGTTCCGATATAATCGTGACTCACTATCGGATTTCTTCCGTTTACCACGGTCGTATAATCTCTCCTTTTATAGAACATTCCCAAATCCAATCCGAGAACGGAAGCGTAGTAAATATTTCTGTTCATTGCCCCCTCGTCGGGAGATACAATCATAAAATTCTCTTTTGTAATATCTTCATCGGGAAAACGGTTTTTTAACGCTTTCAGAATCTGATAAGTCGCAAAGAAATTATCAAAGCCCATTAACGGAACGGCATTCTGCACTCTCGGGTCATGCGCGTCAAAAGTTATAATCTCGCTTACTCCCATCGAGTATAATTCCTGAAGCATCTGAGCGCAGTCAAGAGACTCTCTCGAATTTCTTCTATGCTGTCTGCCTCCGTAAAGTATAGGCATAACAACAGTTATTCTCTCAGCTTTTCCTCCTGCGGCGGATATCGCCCTTTTCAAATCCGCATAATGGTCGTCGGGAGACATTCTGTTAGGGCTTCCGAGCATATTATACTTAACATTGTAGTTTCCGGTATCCACAAGTATATATAAATCCATTCCTCTTACGCTGTCGTTTATCATTGCTTTCCCGTCGCCTGTGGTAAAACGGGGAAAAGACGAAGATAAAATAAAAGTATCTCTTTTCACAAAATTGGCTACGTTGTGTTTTGCCAAATCCCTGTTATACCAGTTTACGAGATACTTATCGACTAATTCTCCCATATCTTTCGCTCCGTCAAGAACAAGTAATCCGAGCGGACCGACGGATGAAGGCTTATCAAATACTTCTGTAAAAAATGTAGGCATATTGCTCTCCCGTTATCTGTTATCTTATGATATATTCCGATTATACCATATATAAAATCATTAAGCAAACATTTGCACAAACTAGAAACAATCCCTGTTTTCCTTTTTTATACAATCTTTGTATATTCAAAAAGCGGCGCATAACCGCCGCCTTTTGAAAGAATAATTATTCAAGCTATAATCAAGTCTGTATAAATTTCGCTCCGTCGCCTTCATCGACATCTTCACCCATCTGCTTTCCTTGGAACTGCGACAGATACAAATCACGATAGAATCCGCCTTTCGCCATCAACGTTTCATGATTACCTTGCTCAACAACGTCTCCGTGATTCATAACAAGTATTACTTCCGCATGTTTAATTGTGGACAGCCTGTGCGCTATAACAAAACTCGTTTTACCTTTCATCATGTCGAGCATTGCACTCTGTACATATTTCTCGGTACGGGTATCAACAGAACTTGTCGCTTCGTCAAGTATAATTATCTTCGGGTCTTTGAGTATTGCTCTTGCTATCGTCAGAAGCTGTTTTTGCCCTTGCGATATATTCGTAGCGTCGTCGTTAAGCTCCGTATCGTAACCGTGTTCCATACTTTCGATAAACTCGTGAGCATGCGCTTTCTTCGCCGCCTCGATTACGTCTTCTCTCGTTGCATCCTTTTTCCCGTACGCTATATTGTCGGCAACTGTTCCCTTAAACAACCACGTATCCTGCAATACCATTCCGTAAAGACTGCGCAAGTCGTCCCTGTGCATAGTCTTAATATCTATGCCGTCAATAGTTATTGTTCCTTTGTTCGTTTCATAGAACCTCATCAAAAGATTTACCAGAGTTGTCTTTCCTGCCCCTGTCGGTCCTACTATCGCTATGCTGTCACC
>CASFDQ010000016.1 GCA_949293385.1 uncultured bacterium
GTCGCCCGGCGGGACTGGGAAGAAAAACCGGCGGAAAACACCCCGGAGGTTCTGGAGCAAAATCTCACCTTCCTCGGCCTTACAGGGATGATCGACCCGGTGCGCCCGGAAGTCAAGGCCGCCAGGCAGGGATCCGCGCCGTGATGATCACAGGCGACCATAAAGATACCGCCGTTGCCATCGCCAAGGAATTGGGGATCCTTGCAGATGCCTCCCAGGCAATCACCGGCACCGAGCTGGACTCGCTTTCCGACGAGCAGCTTTTGCAAAAGGTACGGGGAAATATGTGAGTTTTCAGCCGGATTTTCAATATAGATTTTAGGTTGGTTATGAACATCCGTACCATCATCTCTCAAACCCAGTGTTTATGCGGGTTTGAGAGATTTTCTTTATACAAAAACACTTTGAAATTCAAGTGATTTTAATGTCAAAAATGAGTGTATTTCTCCCAAAATCCGTTAGAATTCTGTTAGAAACAAGTTATATATGGGACGGGATTTACCCGTCCTTTGTCTTTTCTTCAAGGCTCAAGTTTTCTGCAATCTTGTTAGCAGACTTGACCTTGGCTCCATACTCTAAATGGCTATAAATATTTGCCGTTATACTGAAATCCGAATGACCTAACCAGTCTTGGATTTCTTTTAAAGATACACCGTTAGCAAGCAGTAACGAAGCGCAAGAGTGGCGCAAGTCGTGATACCGAATATGCTTTAGATTATTTCTTTTGAGCACAGTTTGTAAATGCTGCGACAAATAATCCGGTCTTAAAAGATTCCCCATATCGTCCACACATACATAATCAAGAAACTCCTTGTTATATGCATTGCGACATTTCCTTCTGTTGCTCTCTTGTTGCTTTTTCGCTTTCAGCAATAGTTTTTCAACATCAGGTATTAGGGGTAATGTTCTAAGGCTTGTCTTATTCTTCGTAGTGTCTTTACGAACAATTACATCCTTACCATCAACGGATATTCGGCACACAGTATGCTTAATACACAAGGTTTTTTGCTCAAAATCAATCGCACTCCATTTTAGTCCTAATGCCTCACTTCTTCGAAGCCCATAGAACGCTGAGAGTATCACAGGCACTTCAAGCAAATCGCCCTTTACTGCTTCAAAAAGCTCCTGTGCCTTACGCTTGTTACCCTTGGCTGTAAGCCCTGTGCTTTGCCATTTTTGCTTTCGCTTACCGTCTTTATCGGTGTAGCTGATAACGGTATGCAAATAGCCACCTTTTTCCTGTACGGATCCTTTTACCATTTTCTTTCCTTTCACACACTTTAACAATTCGAACTTCTCCTTCATAAAGCCGCATTAAATAGATTTACGGCTATTTTAAAGCATGTATGCCGCCTGAAAACAGGCGGTACAACTTAAGCAGATACTTCTTGCGAAGTATTTAAAACATAAGCCACAATCGAACGCTTAGTGATTAAAAATCCTTTAGCGTTATGTTCGAGCTTATCAAGTTTACCTTGCTTTAAGAGTTTATAAATTTGTTTTCTGCCGGTATTAAGCATTATGGATGCTTCCTTAACCGAAACAATATCCTTATACTCGGTAAACATAGTTTGATAAGCCTCGTTATAACTGGAAAAGCAAAGGGACATTAAACTACGCTCCTTTCCTCGTCCTACGATTTCCCAACACAGTATGTGGCGTGTGTGAGAGCTGCATACTGCGACGGAAAACCTGATTTTTCAGTTGTTATCTTTCAATGCGAGTTCCTTTTTCTGTATCTGAAGGCAAGCTCACTAAAGTGTATTCTGCGACATCTATATCGATATCCTCTATTGTTAAAGTCAATTTAATCATCATAATTCACACCTCATTTTAAATATTATTAATCCTAAAATACTTTAGAAAATCTTTAAATTTATCTTGTGCCGAAAGACAGGTATCCATCAGATATCCTTTTTCCTGGCTCCATTCTTTAAGACCACGATAGTAGAACATTTTTATTTTATCTTCAATGATAAACGGTACAATACCGTGCTTTAAGCACTCTTTGAACATAATGAGTCTGCCGACACGACCATTACCGTCTTGGAATGGGTGAATGCGTTCAAACATTACGTGGAACTCGATGATATCTTCAAGTGTAACATTCTCTTTGCTGTTATAATCGGTAAGGAGTTTCTTCATTTCAGCCGCCACTTCTTCAGGAAGAGTTGTTTCCATACCGCCTACTTCGTTAGGTAACTTTTTATAATCACCAACGGCAAACCAATCTTTTTTCGAATGACTTGTACCGGTCTTGAGAATAAAATGCAGATGTTTTATAAACTTTTCGCTTAGATTCGATTTTGCGCTCTCAATAATTTCATCGATACAGCGGAAGTGGGTAGCGGTTTCGATAATATCATCAACACGCACACCTTCCTCGGTTAAGCCAATAGTATTAGTTTCAAAGATATACCGAGTCTGATCGTGGGTTAGGCAGCTGCCTTCAATATGATTGGAGTTGTAGGTCAATTCAATCTGTATTTTATGATAAATTCCGCCGTGAACCTGACCGCGCTTTTCCTCTTTTAGAATATCAAGTAAGGTCTGTGGTGCGGGTTTGCTTTTATTACTTCTTTCGGGTTTCTCGGCGTTTTCGGGAATGTTCCACGTCTTGCCCGTAAGGAAAGCGCCGGGGACACGACCTGCAGCACAATAATTACGAACGCTGCGCTCAGATGTGTTCCAAAGTAAAGCAATCTCTTTAACGGATAAATATTTCATGTTTCTACCTCCGAATTTACTGTTATTAGTATACCACACCATCGGCAATATGTCAATGAGAGTGATTGTGATTTTGCGCGTTCTTGCCGATACCGGAAGTTTCGCACCTGCCAATACAGTAAAAATAAATCGTTGTATGCATTGATTGATTATTTTCTGCTTGTGTGATAAAATATAAGAAAGTGTTTTATTAAAAGGTGGTGAAGGCATGATATTTACAGTGAACACAAACGGATATGTATTATATCCAGTTACTAAATCGGCTTTTGAAATGTCTGATGAAGATGTTTATGATATGATAAATTATGAGTTTTCTGTTGTGGTAAAACGCCTTGAGAAAAAGAATGTAAAATATGATGCATTAAAACGCGCATTAATACCTAATCAGGATAAAGATAACAATGAAGTGTGTTTGGTTTTTGACTCCAGTCTAATTAACTCATCCCACTATGGTTATACAGTATTCAATGAAATAATATCGCTTTTAGATAAAGAGAATACGTACAGTATTTTGGCTGGTGATTATATTGACATAACACGAACGCCGAACAACTCACAACCGTTTTTATTTGAAGCATTAAAAGAACATATTATCGAATGTAACGATTCTGTTTATCAACATAGTAGTCAATATTATTTGGTTTATTTCAATAGTATAACAAAAAATCAATTATCATCAATTACGTCTGAACTACAAAAGTTTGAATGGTTTCACGGATATATGTTGTTAAACTCCAACTCGCGTTTTAAAACATATCTTTCGTGCATTTTATGTCATGTCTGTATAAAAACCAAAAACACGATTATTGTTAGTCACCCCTCTGATTATGATGACAGCGAAAACATAAATATGGCTGGTTATCCGTTTGAAGAAAAAGGGTTTAAATTAGTAAGTATAAACGATGATAGCTTTGGACCCTTTTTAAGTTATAAAATAGAATCTATTGTTCCCGACAAAGATGATATCAGTTTTTCCTTTAATGCTCTATTTCAAAAATTCGATTCTATGGAAAAACTTAAATTAAATATTCCAGATGGCAAATGGGAATATTTAAACGGTGAAATTAAAGGAAAAGGTGGAATTATAAAATCGTTTGAATTTGATGATATCAGCAAGGATGATTTTTGTAATATAATTTTTAAACAAATTTGCAGTAATTACATATATAATCTGAGAATTAATGAATACGGAGATCGGTTGTTTAACGTTTGTATCGAATTGCCGACCAAAAACGGGAATATTAGGAGAACTACCGTAGCTCTTAAGTACCATCCAGACTATGGGCAAATTGATATTGTTACTATAACATGAGTTCCCACAGATTAAAAACAATAAATCGATTTTTTGAAATGCTTCTAAATTTGTTCTAACAAATATCCGAAAAATTAGAAAAACCGTGCAGGGCGCACGGTTAGTGGCTTTGTGGCAATTTTGGTCAAAAACCCGCATAAATAAAGGGTTTCACAGGGGACTGCAAGGGACTCAAAGGAATCCATCGGCACACCGATTTATGAAATTCAGGTTCTAGTGGTAGCAATACCATGTGGGTTCAAGTCCCTTCATCCGCACCAATTAAAAGGAATCAGCCCTTCGGGTGTGCGCCATAGTGAAAATTTGGTTTTTCGGGTAAATTTGCCCCAAACCTCGCTGAAAAGCCTTATAATACGGCAGTATTACTGCATTTTTCATCTTCGCTTCGGAAACAAATTTACACCTACAAAACTGCTACGCACCCGAAAATGGATGATTTTTATGTAAGAAAAGGCAAAAAGCCGTGGTAACGCTGTCGCGTACCACGGCTTTTTAACGCATTATTACGGAAAAAGCGCCGTTTTCGGGCAATTTCTCACTATGGCGCACACCCGTTCGGAGCGGTTCTATTTTTTCGGAACTTCTGCCGTAATTAAGCTTTCGAAGGTGCGTTTTTTGCATTATGGCAAAAGCGCAGGGGAAAGAGGGATATAAATTAGTTAAAAATAACATTGACATTTTTTTAACAATCTTATATAATGTATGTGTAAGAGTGAAAGAGATATAGAGATAAAGAGAAAGATCTTAAAGGAGAAATACTTATGCCCGAACTTAAACACACCGTTATTGACAGCGTCGAAAGCTTTGGCATCGCCCTTGATGAAGTAAGAAGGGCTCAAAAGGAGTTTGCAACCTTCAATCAGGAGCAGGTCGACAAAATTTTCTTCTTCGCCGCCTCCGCCGCAAACAAAATGAGAATACCCCTCGCAAAGGCCGCCGTTCAGGAAACGGGAATGGGAGTGGTTGAGGATAAAGTAATTAAAAATCACTATGCCGCCGAATATATCTATAACGCTTATAAGGATATAAGGACCTGCGGAGTAATAGAGGAGGATAAGGCATACGGCACGGTAAAAATTGCCGAGCCCCTCGGAGTAATTGCGGCGGTAATCCCCACCACCAACCCCACCTCTACCGCGATCTTCAAGACCCTTCTTGCCCTTAAGACCCGAAACGGAATCATTATAAGCCCTCACCCGAGAGCAAAGGGCTGTACCATAGATGCCGCAAGGATCGTTTTAGAAGCGGCGGTAGCCGCAGGCGCCCCCGAAGGCATCATCAGCTGGATCGATATGCCCTCCTTAGAGCTTACCAATCTTCTTATGAAGGAATCGGATATAATCCTTGCTACCGGAGGCCCCGGAATGGTCAAGGCGGCCTATTCGTCGGGAACTCCCGCCCTCGGAGTAGGCGCAGGCAATACCCCCGCAATAATTGAGGAGTCTGCCGATATTCTGCTTGCCGTAAGCTCGATTATTCATTCCAAGACCTTCGATAACGGAATGATCTGCGCTTCTGAGCAGTCGGTTATAATAAATAAAAACATCTACGAAGCCGTAAAGGCCGAGTTTGCCGCCCGCGGATGCTATTTCCTGAAGGGAGACGAGCTCGACAAGGTAAGAAAGACCATTATCATAAACGGCGCCCTTAACGCAAAGATCGTCGGTCAAAAGCCCGTTACCATTGCAGAACTCGCCGGAGTAACCGTTCCCGAGGAGACAAAGGTTCTTATCGGCGAGGTGACCAGCGTCGATCTTTCGGAGGAATTTACCCACGAAAAGCTTTCTCCCGTCCTCGCTATGTATAAGTCGGAGGATTTTGCCGATGCCCTCGCTAAGGCGGAGCAGCTCGTTGCCGACGGCGGCTACGGTCATACCTCCTCGATCTATCTTGACGCAAATACCGACCGCGCAAAGCTCGATGAGTTTGCCGCCCGTATGAAGACCTGTAGGATACTCGTCAACACCCCCTCGTCGCAGGGCGGTATAGGCGACCTTTATAACTTTAAGCTGGCACCCTCCTTGACCCTAGGCTGTGGCTCCTGGGGAGGAAACTCGGTCAGCGAAAACGTCGGCGTAAAGCACCTTTTAAACATCAAGACCGTTGCCGAAAGGAGAGAGAATATGCTTTGGTTCCGCACACCCGAAAAGGTTTATTTCAAGAAGGGAAGTCTTCCCGTTGCCCTCGATGAGCTGGGTACCGTAATGCATAAGCAGAAGGCCTTCATCGTAACCGATACCTTCCTTTACGAAAACGGATATACCAAGCCCATTACCGATAAGCTTGACGCTATGGGAATTAAGCATACTACCTTCTCAAACGTTGCTCCCGACCCCTCCCTCGCTTCGGCTAAAGAGGGCGCCGCCCTTATGACTCAGTTCGGCCCCGACTGCATTATTGCCGTCGGCGGCGGCTCGGCAATGGATGCCGCAAAAATTATGTGGGTGCTCTATGAGCATCCCGAGGTCGACTTTATGGATATGGCAATGCGCTTCGTCGATATAAGAAAGCGCGTATATACCTTCCCGAAAATGGGCGAAAAGGCCTATTTCGTCGCTATTCCTACCTCTGCGGGTACGGGCTCGGAGGCTACCCCCTTCGCCGTTATAACCGACGAGACCACGGGAATCAAATACCCCCTCGCCGACTACGAGCTTATGCCCAATATGGCTATAGTTGATGCCGATATGATGATGAACGCGCCGAAGGGTCTTACCTCCGCTTCGGGTATCGACGCCGTGACCCACGCAGTAGAGGCCTACGCTTCTATGCTTGCGACCGACTATACCGACGGCCTTGCCCTGCGTTCCCTTAAGATGATATTCGAATATCTGCCCCGCGCCTACGATAACGGACCTAACGACCCCGTTGCCCGAGAGAAGATGGCTAACGCCGCAACTATGGCAGGTATGGCCTTCGCAAACGCCTTCCTTGGCGTATGTCACTCTATGGCTCATAAGCTGGGTGCCTTCCACCATCTTCCTCACGGCGTTGCAAACGCCCTTCTCATAAACGAGGTCATCCGCTTTAACGCCGCAGAGGTTCCCGCAAAAATGGGTACCTTCTCACAGTACGATCATCCTCACACCCTCGCCCGTTATGCTGAAATTGCCGATTATCTCGCTCTCGGCGGCAAGACCGACGAGGAAAAGACCGAAAACCTTATAAAGGCTATCGACGAGCTTAAGGAAAAGGTCGGAATAAAGAAGACCATTAAGGATTATGGCATCGACGAGGCCGACTTCCTCGCCCGTCTCGACGATATGGTAGAGCAGGCCTTCGACGATCAGTGCACAGGCGCCAACCCCCGCTACCCCCTTATGTCTGAGATCAAACAGATGTATCTAAACGCCTATTACGGAAAATAAACCTTCCCAAAAGAAAAAAGAGGATACGTATCACCGTAGATACGTATCCTCTTTATGTTTTGCTCAGATTTCCACCGCTCTGCACTCATAGGGGGCGAGGGTAGTTTTAAGGGTTTGGGGTTTGCCGTCTGCTATATAGGTTATTTCGGCTTCGGCAGACTCTTCTGAGATGTTTGTTATAAACAAAACCTGCTTTTTTGTGGTGCGGTTTTGCCAAAGGGAGGCGGCAACCTGCGGCATTGTTACCTCCTCGGTAAACCAAAGTCCTGCGTCGGTTATCTTGTCGGGAAGGTTGCATTTAACCACGGGGGGCTTCTTCATTTCGCTGTTTCGGAAAAATTCGCCGTATTTTGCGCGAAGCCGTACGAAGGGGGGCAGGAATTTCATATGCTTTTCGCTGTAAATAATGTCCGCCTTACACCAGCCCATTATCTGTCCGTAGTGTAGACAGCTTGCCACCGAGTGCTTGAAGAATTCAAAATCCTCCTTCTTAACACCGTTGGTGCATCTGCCTATAAACTGCACGTAGCCGCCGTAAACGGCAGAAAAAGCGGGAACCTGATCGCCGTGGATCCACATCCAGGTTAAAAATCCGTCAAAGGAGTTTATATACGGCTCGGCATTACATTCGGTGAAATAGTATTTATCCTTCGGTTTTTCGGCATTTGCGCCTTCCATCAGCTTCTGATAGCCTTCCACCCAGTAGCTTCCGCCGTAGGGCGGGTGAGAGTGTTCGGGATTACAGCAAAGCCGTGATTCGTGGGCGGCAATTTCATCAAAATAGATTCCGTCAATGGGAAGGGTCTCGTTCATTTCGGTTGACAGTTTTCTGATGTGGTCGTGCCAGCCCTTAAAATCGGGACAGATGGGGGCAAGTCTTGAGGTTTTGCCCGTAAGGGTAGTCTGCGGATAATCGGCATAAATAATGTCGCCGTCGTGGTCTATGGGTGCGCCGTGAATACCCGTATTAGCAAAGTTCATTTCATACCCTGCATCGGCATCGTCCATTTCCCAGCTTACCGAATTTATATAGGGCAGAATTGCAACTCCGTTTTCACGGAGCTTTTCAGCGCCCTCCTTGAAGCCTTCTTTGGCAGGAAGAAAGTGAGGATATTCGATATTAAAGGGAATATGGTGCCAGTTATAAACGTGGTATGCAAGGTCGGTACCAAGCTTCTCTTTAAGCTCGATAACCGCATCTATCCAATAATCCTTGTCGTAAATGTCACTTCCTGCGCTGAGATTTTTAGGCTTGTTGTCCCGCTGATATTCGGTGTTGGGGATGAAATCCGAAACCCAGAAAGGAATGTTTGCAAAACGCTCGGGCAGGTCTTTTCTGCCCTTCTCTCCAAGCTTCGGCAGCCACTTACATTCGCTTTTTACAAAGCGAGCATAAATCTGCGAGGCTTCATACCAATCGCCCTCGAAGGCCTCTAAACGGCAAACGCCTGCGAGCTTGAAGGAGTTTTTCGGCTTTCCGCCGTCAACGGCATTAAAATAGAGGTTAAAACGAGCCCTTCCGTTTTCCGCCTTAACGATAAACCTTTTGGTGGAGGCGGTGGGGTCTTCAATGCCGATATAAAGTCCGCCGACCTCGTTATAGGCGGCAAAATATTGCATACAGGCGTGGTGGTGGGGATAGGGATTGCTGTAGGTAAGTCCCTTTCTGCCCGCATCCTTTGTAACACAGCCCGAAGCCTGAGGGTAAAATAGGTCGAAACGGTTACACGACAGGGCAGGCACGGGGTAGGTTATATCAAGAACCGAAAGGGTATCGTTTTTATTTTCAACCTCGGTGTCTATAAGAAGCGCCCTGCCCTCGGTTTTAAAGGTGACCTTCACGGTAAGCCCCAAAAAAGCTTCGTTGTCCGAAAGGGTGAAAAGAGTTTTGTTGCCCGTTGTTTCGGCGGTCGCTTTCGACCAACCACCCTTGCCCTCCAGCCAAAAAATCTCTTTTGTATCCGTGTTTTTAGCCTTTATGGTGAAAAGGGAAGAGGGTTCAACCTTCATACCCTTTATATCTCCCCCTAAAAAGGAAAAGCCGTCGCCTTTATTCAGTACAAGGAGTTCCGCATCGCCAAAGAAGAATTTTTCCATTTATTTACCCTCCGATTTATTACTGCTTTTAGAATAACACAAGATTTATCCTACTGCAACAATAAAACCGAAAATCTCGAATTTATAGAGTTTTTCGCTGATAAAATGCCTGAAAAAGCATAAAACAGCAGGTTTATAGCCTGCTGTTTTATGCCGAAAGGATATGATTTATGAGCATCATCATTTTCTGCATAGCCGTATAATTTTTTGTAAAATTTTGTAATTACTTTATGGCTTTAACTGTTATAAAAATTCCTCGTCAGAACCTCCTGCTGCCACTCGGGAGAAAGGGCGGTAAACCGTGCAGAGAAGCCGCATACGCGAACAATGAGATTCGGGTAGTTTTCGGGGTGCTTCTGCGCGTCGAGGAGCTGCTCCTTGGTCACGCAGTTAAGCTGTAAGCACATAATCGACGAGGCGGCAACTCCGCGGAGGAAGGCCTCACAAATATCGAGGTCTACCTTATCGGCAGGGAGTATTACGTTCACAACGTTGTTTCCTGCCATGGTGGAAGGATCGAGCCCGCGAAGAGAAGCGATAACATCGGTGGAGGAATCTATCTTCTTAAGTCTCGAGGGGGTAAGACCTTGAGCGAAATAGTCGCCCGAACGTCTTCCGTCGGGGGTGGCAAGGGTCTTTTCTCCCCACCAGCGTATTTCGGTGTAGGTCAGGTGTCCGAGATGAACCTTTCCGCCGTAGGTGCCCTCAAGAGATGCGCAAATATCGTAAAGATCGTTATTGAATCGGTTTGCAAGGGCGGTAGATTCCTCCTTGCCGTCGCCCCAACCCGAGCATCTTGTTGCGGCAATTCTAAGCTCCTCTGCGCCCTCCCAGTTAGCCCTGACGGCGCCCAGATATTCCCCTAAGGTTACCGATTTTTTGTCAAAAACAAGGGTTTTTATCGCCATAAGGGAGTCGACGATATTGGGGAGCCCGAAGAAGGTCAGATGATCGTCCTTATACTTGGCTCTGACCTTGGTGTAGTCGGCCTTGCGCTCGATTCCGCCCTCGAGGGAAGCGGTGAAAATGGGAAGTACGGTTACCTTGTGCCAGACGTGAGCGCCCTTTTTGGTGATGTTTATACGCTCGACAATAAGTCTTTTGCAGTTTTCAACAAGTCTTCCGTAAAAATCTTCAAAGTCGGTGGCTTCGTCGAAGGTTAAAAACTCGATTCCAACCTTCTCCATCTTGTCAAAACGTCTGTGAAGCCCGAACTCAAAGGGCTTCATAAGGTTGACGTAGTTTCCGTGGTCATACTTTTCGGTGCCGGTTGAAGCAAGTCCCCAACAGCCCGTGATCTGAAGCTCTCTTGCTTCCTTGATAGGTCTGCCCGAGCGGACTATTGCGGGAATGGTGGCGTCGTCGTTTTGATAAAGAATGGAGGAGGTGCCTGCGACGACGGCCCTGTTTGCCTCGTCGAGATATTCCTTGGGTGACTCGGCCGAAAAACGGCAGGTGATCTTCGGGAAGATGATGTTTTCCTCGCGGGTAGCAACCAAAAACATTTTTGTAAGATCGTTATAAAGGGGTCTGCCCTCGTCGTCACAGCCGCCGATGGTATAGGTGTTTTCAAGCTCGTGGTCGGCGTAGTTCACCATCTTCATATCGTGGTCGTAGTGACAGTCCCAAAGCAGCAGGAATTTACAAACAAGGTCGTAAGCCTCCTCCTTTGTAAGCCTGCCCTCGGCAATATCCTTTTCGTATAAGGGGAAAAGGTCCTTGTCGAGGCGGCCGAAGGTGTTGGGACCGACTCCTTCGAGACTGCCGAAGGCCTTTCGCAAAAATGCGAGGGTGCAAAGTCCTTCTTTAAGGGTGGAGGGCGCCTCCCAGGGAACCTTTCTTGCCGTTTCGCTTATAAAGCGGAGGTTAGCTTTAGCCTCCTCGTCGGTCTCTGTTTCAAGCATTTCGTCGGCCTCTTCGGCGAACTTTTCGGCAATTCGCTTCATACAAAGCATACTGTTCATAACCGAGCGGAGAAACTCCTCTTCCTCCGTGTCTTTAGCGGTGGGAAGAAGCTCCTCGGCCTTTTTATAAAGGGAAACAAGACCTCCCTCTAAGAAGGGACGGCTGTTAAAATTGAAGTGCTGAACGCTGTCGTTATATTCTCCGCAAATAAGATAAAGAATTTCCGAGCCCTGTGCGCTTCTTCTCGCGTGAAGCTCAGGGTCCTGTTCGACAAAGATCTGCTGATTTCTGCGGTAGACCCAGCCGCCCGCCTGCGGAAAGCCGCCGCCCTTGGCCCACCAAGCGCCGTCACTTATGGAATTAAGGGCTCCCATTTCACAGTAGAAGGGGAGGGTTCTGAAAATTTTCGGCTCGAAAAGCTCGGTTATGACCTGCTCCTGAAGCATTACCTGAGCCGTTACCGACATATCCTCGGTGACCCTTTTATCCATTTCCGCAAAGCATTTTTCTGCAAAGGCCTTTACGGGCTCGTTTCTGAAGTTTCCGTCTTGGTAAAAAGCGGAAACCTCTTTTCTTAAATTTTCATACGCCATAAATATCAGCTCCTTTGCCCTTAGTATATCAAAACCTAAATTCAAATCAATGCAAACTAAGGAAAATTTGTAAAAAAAGGAAATTATATTTGACTTTTTCAAAAGAGCCTATATAATAAAACCGAGGTGATACTATGCCATTTTCAAGTCTCAGGGTCAAAAACATCGAATACGTTATCCGCTTTTCCTCGGCGCAGAAACGATTTGAAAGCAGGAATAAGCAGAGTCATATAATCGGGCTTAAATGCTCGGGCAACGCTACCCATACTCTCTCTGATCGAAAAATGCGTTTAAGTGCCGGGGACATATATTTTTTAAATATGGATGAAGACTATATCGTCGATCAGATCGACCCCGGTATGTCCTTTTCGGTGCATTTTACGACCTACGAGCCGATAGAGCTTGAAAGCTTTTCGATTCCTGCAGGGGATACCGCCGCCGTATTAAACCTCCTCGAAAGGATAGAGCGAAGCCACCTGAAAAAGGGCACTAACGCCGAAAGCCTCTATCTTTTATATAAGCTTTTTTCCCTTTTCGGCGAGATATACGGCCGTAAATATCATCCGACCGATAAAAAACTGATGAGCGCAAAGGAATATATGAATTTGCATTTTAAGGACAAAGACTGCTTAGACCGAGCCGTAGAAATTTACGGTATTTCCCGTCGACGCTTCTGCGATCTTTTTAAGGAGGCCTATAACGTGACTCCCAACCGATATTTGACACTTAAAAAGATAGAACTCGCAAAAAATCTTCTTGTGAGCGGAGAACTAAACGTAGAGGAAACGGGGGAGCTTTGCGGTTTTTCCGACGTATATTATTTCAGTAAGACCTTCAAAAAAGAAACCGGCCTCACCCCGACCGATTACAAAAAGAACCTACCCTAAAGTGGGTAATGATAGGGATTTGCGGTAATCGTTGTAGGGCGCGGCGGAACAGTTTTGATCTCCGACGAGATTCCGCCTACGGCTATGCAAGCGACAATGGGTCATCTTGAGCGCAAGTCGAACCCGAAGGGTGGCACCGTAGGTGACGAGATCTCATCGTCGCAAAATTTCGACAGGCTCAGAATGACCCGTCGTGGTAAAGCAGATTCCTTCGCCGCGCCCTACGCGCACCATCGAATTTTACAAAAACAAAGAGGATATGTATTGGTTCAAATACATATCCTCTAATTTTATCCCTAATTACAACTCCCCTAGGGTAGGTTTTTTGTCAAAATACGACCTGCACGAGCAGCATATAAAGAACCGTTCCCCCTGCAATAGACAGGATCATCTGCCGTTTCCATAAATGAAGGGCAACTACGGCGATAATGGCAATAAGCTCGGGTATGCCGAAGCTGTAAGCGGTCACGTTTACATTTTTAAGACAGTAAACGACCAGCATCGAGAAAATCGCGGCGGGAAGAGCTCTACCGAGATACTGCACGTATTTTGGCGCAGGTTTATTCCCACGGAAGATGATAAATGGTAAAAACCTCGTAAGGACCGTGGCTAAAACGCAAAGGCCTATAGTAATGATCTGCTCGGCTATAGTCATATTAGGCCACCTGCCTTTTCGATAGGCTTTTTAAATACGGTCAGAAGCCCTACTATACAGATCATGGTCGGAATAAGAAAATCCTCCGAGCCGAATACGGCGAGACATAAAACCGAGGAAAAAAGTCCGATAAGAGCGGTATAATGCTTCTTTTCCTTAAGCCACTGCTCGAGGAATATGACTACGAAAAGGGCGGTCATAACGAAGTCGAGCCCTTTAAGCTCGAAGGTGACGAAGGAGCCGATAAGGCCGCCTACCGTCGCACCCAAGACCCAATAAGACTGATTAAGCAGGGTAACGAAGAACATAAAAAGCTCCTTGTCGACATTTTTGGGAATCTCGGCCGAATAGTTTATGGAAAAGCTTTCGTCACACATTCCGAATATAAGATATATCTTTTTAAGCCCCGTACCCTTATACTTTTCAAGCATCGAAATGCCGTAGAAAAGGTGACGGGCCTGAATAATAAGGGCGGCGATAAAGGTCTGCAGGGGAGCGAAGCTTCCCATAAGCATAGTGGCCGCAACAAACTCAAGGCTTCCGCCGAAAATGGTAAGTGCCATAAGGCAGGGGTACAAAAAACTGAACCCACGGGAGGCCATAAGCATTCCGTAGGACATACCGAGGAATAAAAATCCCGCAAGTATAGGGACTGTAAAAGGAAAGGCGGCAAATAATGCCGCCTTAAGATCTTTCTTATTCGACATAATTCTATCTCCTGTAAATTACGTCGATTATATCACATTTGTTTCGGGATTTCAACCGCTGTCGGAGTTTTTCTGAAGCTCGGAAAGCCGCCTCAGAATATTACCCTTTATCTGCTTAGCCTTCTCCTCGGATAATGCGTTATTCTGCTTGTCCTCAAGAAAAATATAGTACAGGTTGAAATGCTCCTTGCCGCAGGGGGCTTTTATCATAGGCATTCCTCCCGACGATATCAGTCAAAGCAGTTTTTATATGCGTACTTAGTTCCCGTACAGTTAGGTCCGGGGTAGTCACTGCCGTCGGTAGAATGATTTCTTTCTTCCATTTCTGCGGTAGTAAGATTGAAGTAGTAATGGTAAGCGTCGTTGGGGTCACCGCCGATGGGATCATCGAAGGTAATGTCGCAGGCGTACCACTCGCCGTCAAGCTTGACCGCGTTCCATTTGTGTCCGCCGCCCACGTCTCCGACGATTCCGGTACACTGAATTCCTACCGCATTTAGCAGGGTCTGAAAGGCCTCGGAATAGGATTCGCAAACGCCGTATTTGTTAATGATTATTCCGTATGCGTTCCAGTTGGGCTCGCAGATACCGTTCCATTTTGCGCTAAGGTTATAATAGCTGTCTAAAAGAATTCGGTCGTAGATAAGTCTCTCCTTAACGACGTCGGGCGCGTCCGACGGAATGGTAGAAACGATTCGCTTGACCTCTGCGTCGAAGCGGCTTTTTTGGCTAAAATACTTGCCTTAAGCTCGGGGGTAAGAGAGGACGGTGTATGCCCGTAGGCGCAGTACTCGACTCCGTCGGAATAACAGAGGCTTATCGAGGAGGTTCCGTTTCCGTGCTTGTATATACTGCAGGTGTTTCCGAGGTAGAAATGCTCGGGATGATCGAACATATACATAAAGTATATATAATACTTGCGGTCTTGAGAAATATCAACGTTAAATATAACTTCTTTTTCGAAATTTTCTACCGCTTTGTCGATAGCGCGGTACCATTCCTTCTGCTCGCTGCTTAGTATGGAGTAAAGATATCTGTCGGTACTGCTGAGCGCCGTGTGCTTCTGATTTTTAGTATAGCTGTAGCCTCTGTAAGGAGCCTTGGTGTCGACGACGGGAGGCTGAGGTTCAGGCTCGGGGGTAGGAGTAGGCGTGGGAGTCGGCTCGGGCTCAGGCTCGGGAGTAGGAGTGGGGGTCGGCTCGGGTTCAGGCTCGGGAGTAGGAGTGGAGGTCGGCTTTACGATCTGATCGATGGTGGGAATGGCGGGCTTTGGCGCATCGTCATCGTCGTCGGTGGGAGAATTTATCTCTACCTTGATTCCGCCGTCCTCCTGCTCGTTTACCTCAATATCGTTATTCTCTTCGATCTTATCAACGAAGCTGTCAAAATCGGTGATCTCCTCAAAGGAGGAGGTAAGGCCGCTTGAAGAAGCCTCGCTGTTTGACGGTTCTTCCTTAGAAGAAACGTTTTGCGACGGGGTCGGCTTTGAAGTTCGAGATGCGGTCTTGCCGCCTACGGAATTACATGCGGTAAGTCCGCAGAGCATTGCCAAAGCTAACGTAACGGATAAAAATCTTTTCATATCGTTATTTCTCCTTTCAGCATTTTTGCTTTACGTTTATAAGGGGGCTTTAAGAGCGCAAAAGGTTTTAAATTTATAAAATTATTTTACTAAAATTTTGTGTATACCGTACATGGAGCCGCCTCCTACGGGGGACTCAATAACGATATAAGCGGTACCTCTGCCCACGGCGGTAACTATTCCGTAGGGAGAAACCGATGCAACCTCAGGGTCGCTCGTATGGCAGTATTCCCCGTATCCGTTCATTACCCAGACCGTTTCGGTGGAGGAGAAGGTTTCGCCGACCTTAAGGGTGTGGGTGTTGAGAGACGTCTCACTGAAGCCTTCTATAAGGGTAGCGAAATCCTGACTGTGAAGCTCGGGGAGGCTCGAAAGGTCGGCTTCGGGTAGGTCGCCGTATACCTTGTAAAGATATACCTCGTGCATATTTCCGAGACCCATTATAACAACGTGGGCTTCGCCCTCGCCGACGGCGGTGACCTTTCCGTAAGGGGACACGGTCACGACGTCGGTGTTGTCGGAATAGACCTTATCCTCGTTTCCGCTCTGGACCCAGACGGCCGCATTGGGGGAATGACTGTCTCCTACGTAAAGCTCGGTGGTGTTAAGGGAGGAGGGAACGAAGTTTTCGATATACTCATCCCAGTTTACCTTGCTGTTGCTCGGGGTTTCCGAACTGCTTTCGGGTTCGGAGTCGCCCGCCGAGCCGTTATCCGAGCTGCCGGGGCGATCGGAGCCTGAAGGCAGGGAGGGGAGATCGGGAATTATATTCTTGCCGAAGTTTGAAGCGGCCAAAACAACAATTGTCACAAAGGTAGCGAGAACTACTGCCGCGCCGCCGATAATGGCGATTATCGCTCCGAGGGAAAGCCCTCTTTTTACGGGAGCAGGTGCATAGGAGTAGGGAGAGAAGCGAACCGCGGTAACGGGGGTTCCGCTCGATGCAGATATCTTCTCCGAAATAGCCTTTGCAGGCTCGGGCGCAACAAAGCTCGAAAGCTCGCCCGAAACGGCCCATTTTGCAAGCTGATGCATAGGTGCGTTGTGAAGCGTAACGCCGGTCTTTTGCTCGTAGCTCGTAACCGAATCCTTAAGGGCCTTCCTCGCATGGTTAAGACGGCTTTTTACCGTCCCTTCTGAAACCTTCTGGATCTCGGCAATTTCCTTTACCGAAAGCTCGTCGAAATAATATAGGATCGTAGCCGATCTTTGCTCGGGAGAAAGGGTATTGAGCATAGAAAGTACGGTTTCCTTAAGATCCTTTCGGTCGAGGGCCTCGTCGGGAAGAAATTCACCGTTTTCTTCCTCTACTGTATCAAATACCGAATATCCGTCCTCGTTTTCGTCGACGATAACGTCCTTTTTCTTTTTGAAATATCTCGTACACTGATGGTAGGTTATCCGCTTCATCCAGGAAACAAATGCCGCAGGCTCCTTCAGATCACCGATGGTGTTTATTATCTCGACGAAGGTCTCCTGCGTAATATCCTGAGCGACCTCGTCGTCCTTAACGGTTTTAAGCGCGAAATAATATACCTCGCCGTAAAAAATGTTAAAAAGCTGATCTATGGCGTCTTTATCGCCTGCCTGTGCCGAAGATACAAGACCAACGTACTTATCTTTATCCATTTTTACTTATTCCTTAAGTAACGAATTACAAATCGTGCCTATGCTTTGCCTCGAAAGGTCCGCTTTCCCCGAAAGAATAAATCTGTAAAGACGGTCTATCCCGTCGGGAGTGTTCGTAAATACGGGTATTCTGCCGGGCGTGCCGCCTATCGAAACTACCGAATCGTCAGAGGACATATAGACCGCACCTTCGATATTTACCCCCATACCCCGTGAGCGAAGAAAGTGTGCCAGCCTGTAAACGTGGGTCCCGACCTGTTTTACGGGACTGTAAAAATCGGAGGAGTAGGGGGTTCCGCCCCGTCCGACCTTGTGCTGGGTCCAGTATTTGGCATCGTAGTTTCCCGTAACGCGTCCGTTTCGGCTTTTCGATTCAACGATAAAAACCCCGCTCGGTCCGACTACTATCATATCGATCTCGCTCTGCTTTCCTTCAAAGCTTACGGTAGCGTTCTGAATTCCGTAGTAACCGTCGGGAAGACGGCTTATAAGAGCGGCGGTGTCCCGCTCTCCCTTGATTCCGTATTTAAGAGAGGAGGCCTTTGAGCCAAAGGCCGAGATAAGAACTATGCCCAAAAGATCCGCGATAGACCCCGCTATCATAACGGGCATACATATAATACCGATCGCTACCGATATAAACATAGTAAGCGTTCCTGCCGCAAATACCGCGCCGCCGATCAGCACGGCTTTCAGGTAGCCTCTGTATCTTCTTATAAGCGAGTCGTCTTTAATAATAATTTTTGCCATAAGAAATTCCCTCGTAATGTTTTTGTTCTCCATACTGTAAGGGGAATAAGCTTCGGGTTCGGTTTTTAAATTTAATAATTTTCTTCTATTATCGTCTCAATATAGGAAAATTCGTCGTAGACCGCGGCGTAGCATATCTTGTTATCTACTATGTCAAGCTCTAAATATACGACCTTATCATCCTCGCCGATAACCTCGTAATAGGTGTAAAAGAAGTCGGTGCCCGCGGCTCCGAATTTTTCGGTAAAGGCCGAATGATCGTCGTTTTCTTTTAAGAAGGCCTTGACCTCGGAGAGCAGTATTCCGTCCTTTTCCTGACTGAACTCATAGGGAATACGATTTATGCATCTTATTTCTCCCTCTACCTTTCTTTCGGCAAAGACCTCAAGCCCTAAGGCTTTTACCGGCTCGCCTTCTTCGGAAAAGGAGAGGCAGTATTCGTCGGCGGTGGAAAAATAAACGCGGCTGAGGCCGACGTTGTCGGGGTGATCGTCGTCCTCGTATACGTATTCAATATCGAACCAATATATATTTTCCCCGTTTACGACGGGCAGAGTGGAGCGTGAGCAGGAATACTGAGAACCGTAATCGTTTTCATATTCGCCGGCCAAAACTTCGGCAAATTTTATGTCCGAGCTTCCTCTCGGATATACTGAAAGAAGCTTGTCTATATTCTCAGAAAGGTCGGCATCCTGTTTTTGTGCGGTTTTCGAGAAATAAGACTTTACAGCCTCTTTGTCGCCCTTGTCAAGGGCCTCGAAAAAGCCTTTTACCTGCTTCTCATAAAGGGCCTGCTCCCTTGCTTCGGAATGACTGCAGCCTGCAAAAGAGAGGCAGATCACCAAAGCCAAAAGCGCTGATAATATTCTTTTCATAAGATCACCCTTAAGATATATTTATTTAATTATACCACACTGTTTAAGAATTCGCTACATCCCAGAAAGGGTTGAATTATTTTGCCGAATATGCTATACTTAATCGCGTAAATTACCCCTTGGAGGAATTATTATGGCT